>CAYWZA010000016.1:0-25316 GCA_964462785.1 uncultured Candidatus Saccharibacteria bacterium
ATTTCATGCACTTTGATTATCTCAAAGTGTTGCACTTACTTGTTGAACTAGCTGGGATACCCCAATATTCGAGTAAATTACACGTATGTGTAATTTACTCGAATATTGGTATGAGAAATAGCCGCCACCTTAGTCCAGATGCCGTATATACAAAGCCCAGAGTGCTTACTTCACTGCGACGATTTTATACTTCTGCCGACCGCGAGGGGTTTCAAATTCAAATGACTCACCCTTTTTCTTGCCCATGAGGGCTGCGCCCATTGGTGAGAGGTGTGAAATTTTGCGCTCCTGAATATTCGCCTCAGCGGAGCCGGCGATTTCGTAGGTATGCTCTTCGTCCTCGCCTGATTTCTGGATCGTGACCACGCTGCCAAGCGTCACTTTGTTTGTTTTTGAATGAGAGATGATTTGCGAGTGCGAGAGCATGTCTTCTATTTGGCGAATGCGCTCTTCGGTAGCGGCTTGGAAATCGCGCGCCTCTTGATACTCAGCATTCTCCGAGAGATCGCCCAGCGAGCGAGCATATTCGAGCTGCTCTGCAATTTCGCGACGACGGGTCGTCTTAAGATGCTCGAGCTCTTTGCTGAGCTCGTCAAATTTTTCTTGCGTCAGGTAGTTGTTAGCCGGCGCTGCCATTGCTCGCTATCATAGCATAGACTTCCGAGGCGCGCGAGTGGCTAATCCTCCTGTATGTTGGTAACGCCTTCCGTATCGTCAGACTCGTGATGCGCCACCCACTCAAAGAATGGCCGCATCGCGGGCGCCGCACCCGAAAGCGTCCCTGCTGGCGCACGCTCAAGCACCACCGCAAATGCATACTGCGGCTTGTCGTATGGCCAAAAACCCACCACCCATGAGTTCATATACTGCTTGCGTGAGCCAAGTTCAGCAGTACCCGTCTTCCCTGCTATCGGAAAGCCAGCAATATTGAGCGCGCGCGCCGTGCCTAGATTGGAGGTGACGGCAAGGCGCATTCCTTCGCGCACCACCTGCAAATACTCGTCATCAATGCCGATAGGCGTATGCACCGGCGTTGAGCTTGCGAGCATGTGCGGCGCCGGCAACGTGCCCCCGTTTGCTATTGCGGCAACAGCGCGCACCATTTGCATAGGTGTCACCTGGAATCCGTATTGACCAATCGAGGTGTTGTAGGTGTCGCCCAAGCGCCATGGCTCCTCTTCGCCAAAAACCTCCTTTTTCCATTCCGGTGTCGGAATGACGCCTTCTGATTCACCACCGTAATCAAAACCCGTAGGCTTACCAAGTCCGAATTTCCGCGCATATGTATCAATACGGGAAATACCAAGGCCTTTCTGATCTTCATAGCCGCCGCCGATCGAAAAGAAATATACATCGGAGGAAACCGAGATAGCCTCGCGCATCGCCGTCCATCCATGCGCGCGCCAGTCCTTAATGATGGTCGGTTTGTCGGGATTATATGGATTTGGAATGCTAATAAAACCCGGGCTAAAGATTTGCTTATCCGGAGCAATGATGCCTTCCGCAAGCGCTGCCGCCGCAAACAGCGGCTTCACAATAGAACCCGGCGTGTACACACCGGCGAGCGCGCGATTGAGAAATGGCGTACGCGAATCGCCGCTGTATTCGGCAACAAGCGCACGATCGCCGTTAGTGAGGATTTGTGATTTGTATTCGGGCACACTGGTGAGCGCGATAATTTCACCGGTCATCACGTCGAGAATGACTCCCGCGCCACCGACAAAGTGATGCGTTTCGGCGTGCTTTGCCAAGGTGGTATACAACTTGCTCTGCATCTCTGCGTCAATCGAAAGCCTAACGCTACCCCCATCGCGCGGGGGCGCGATGAGCGAGCGGCGCTGTATATCGCCATGCGCATCCACTTCAGCCATTTCGGTGCCGTTTTTCCCTGCGAGCACCGCATCAAATACTGACTCTGCGCCCGAGACACCCGCGAGCTCAGTACGCCACCACACACCCGCGGTGTCAGTTTTTGGATAGCGCACATACCCGAGCACATGCGAGAGCCCAGGCAACTCGCTGTATTTGCGTAATGCATATGGCAAATCTTCGGCGCTTTCGTTCCAGACCAATTCCTTGCCAGTGCGGTCATAGATAACGCCGCGCTGCGCAAACAGAAGTGAATGCGCGAGGCGATTCTCCTGCGCAACTGCTGCAAACTGTGCCCCGTTTTGAATTTGCAAATTAAATAGCTGCCAGATGAACGCTATCGCAACGAGCGCAAACCCAGCGCCGATCATCCAGATCGTGCGTGGCGATACAGGCTGCACAATACGCCCTTCAAATTGTTCGACTGAAAGTCCCGGCAGGTTTGATGCGTCGAGAAATATATCGCCAGGGGTGATGTCATGCGTCGCAAGATTTTTGTTCTGTCTAAAATCGAGCCACGAGCCAAGCATGTGCGGATTATACCGCGTGAGTGCCTATACCAACAGCTTGCGCCGAATGGGCTCAAATCCTACAAATAAAATAAAGGCAAACAGGGTGGCGGGAATGGGGATGCCGTAAAGCCCTTCAGGGGGCACGTAGAGCAGATCAATGAGCGCGCCGGCGATGAGCACCTCCCACGCGCGAAAACGCACCGTGAGCGCGCCGGCGCATATAAGCGGCAGCCACGGGGGTGCAAATAAAATACTCGCAAATGACAACCCGCCCACAAACGCACGCACCATCTACTCAGTATAGGTGCGATCGCAGATCGAGTTTTCCACAGATATCTATGCTTGAGCTTGATGAAAATCGATCAGTGTGCGATTTTCATCAAGCTCACTCGGGAACTATGTATACAAATGAAAGGCTGGGGAGATTGGCGGGAATACGGACAAGGAGGGTGGTATCTGGGTCTTCGGGATTGTTTTGGATATGCCCCACAAAGCCAATGGCATAGGGCAACCCCGGAAGCTGGGCGGCGTCGCCTTCGGCAACCGGCACCCCTCGCTTAATGACAACAATGCCGTTTCCGTCACCACGACCGCGATAGGTGGATCGGATGGAATCAATCATGACTTCTGTTTCCTTTGCCGGTGCGGAATATAGCTCGACAAGTGCGGTGCGTGTATCCACTTCAACGACGCGACCGATCGCAACGCGTGGTGCGCTCAGTACATACGATCCTACCGCGACGCCGTCTTCTGTTCCGCTTCCAATGATGAATGTGCCGAAAGGTGAAACGGCAGGATTTGAAAGTACCGGAGCGGCAACGCCTTCGGTGTGCGCTTCGCGCAGCGTAAGCATGCCGCGTAATGTTGTATTTTCCGAACGCAGCACATCGTTGTGGAGCGATAGCGATTCGAGACGTGCAACCTCTTGCTTGAGGGTTGCATTTTCAGTGGCAAGCGCCGCGCGCGAGCTGAAACCGCCAACACCATCGAGTGTGCTGCCAACTTCGTGCGCCGCGATCCACGCAACAGCCGACATCCCGCGCGCGGCACTGCGCACGCTATCGCGCAGTGGATTATCAATCGAATGCAGCACGCCGAACAGCGCGATGAGCGCAAACAACGCGACAAACGATTTATTGCGTCGGTACCAATTCATGATCAGAAGTTAAGAGCGCCTCGCTGTATCGTTCGATATCTTCGAGCACCATGCCCGTGCCGCGGACAACCGCCGTGAGGGGATCTGCGGCAACTTTAACCGGCACACCAAGCGCTTCTGAAAAGAGCTCGGGAAGACCACGAATCAGAGCGCCACCGCCCGCAAGGTATACTCCACGCGTCATCACGTCAGAAAGCACTTCGGGTGGCGTCGTTTCGACGATGCTCTTCACCGCTTCCACCAATTCCTCCATAGAATGCGCAATGGCGCTGCGGATGTCGGCATCGGTTACATTGATTTCACGTGGCAAGCCAGTGATCAAATCACGCCCGCGGACGGCAGCTTGCAGGGGGGTGCGCTCGACAGCAATCGATCCGACAGAAAATTTGATCTCCTCCGCAGTCTTCTCTCCAATGAGAATTTTAAATTCATTGCGAATATAGGCGATGATATCCGCGTCGAGTTTGTCGCCCGCAATGCGCACATTTTTTGAACTCACCAAGCCACCAAGCGCCACCACTCCGATATCAGTAGTACCGCCGCCCATATCAATGATCATATTGCCTCGCGCCTCGTGCACCGGCAGCCCGATGCCGATAGCTGCCGCCATCGGCTCCTCGATCACATGCACTTCGCGTGCTCCGGCTTCGCGTGCGGCATCACGCACGGCACGCACCTCGACAGACGTGATCCCCGAAGGCACACCGATGACCACGCGCGGTCCAAGAATTTTCGGGTTGCGTGCCTGCGCTTTATTGATGAGATACGAAAGCATTTGCTGCGTCACTTCATAATCGGAGATAACACCATCGACGAGCGGCTTCACCGCTTCGATGTGCGCCGGCGTGCGACCAAGCATCTCTTTCGCTTGCGCACCAATGGCAACCACCTGCCCTGTTTTCTGATTGATGGCGACAATCGACGGCTCGTTGATGACGATACCCCGCCCTTTCACATGGACGAGCGTGTTTGCTGTGCCTAAATCAATGCCAATGTCATTTGAAAAGAATGCGAGCGCTTTATCCCGCAACCGTTTGTAGGTGCTTGTAAAATTCGAGAACATATTATTTTTCTTCTGCTATTCGTTCAGAAAAAAGTCCGGTATCGCACTCTCGGGGACAAGTTTCGTTTCGCCCGTCTTGCGCTCAGATACCTCAATGCCACCTGCGGAAACTGTTTTTTCACTCACTACCACGCGTTTTGGAATTCCGATAAGCTCGGCATCGGCAAATTTTTCTCCCGCACGCACATCGCGGTCATCAAAAAGGACCTCAATGCCGTGTTCGGTGAGCGTATTGTACGTGCGCTCTGCCTCAGCGGCAATGTCAGAATTGTTGCCTGCTAGAGAGACTAGATGCACCTGATACGGCGCGATTTCCTTCGGCCACACAATGCCCTTTTCGTCAGAAAGTACCTCCACCACGGTGCCCATGAGGCGCCCAAGACCAATGCCGTATGAGCCCATCACTACCGGCTTTTGTTCGCCCTCCTCAGTGGTGTAGTTGAGTTTCAGCGGTGCAGAAAAGCGCGTGCCGAGCTTGAAAATGTTGCCCACCTCGATCGATTTCGCTTCTTGCACATCGTCTTTTGAAAGACCTGAATCGGCAAACGCTTCATCGTTGTATACCTCTTTGTTGATCGCAACTTTCTTGGGCGCGTTGTAATAGATGAGATCCTCTCCAGCATCACAGATCGTTTGGAACTCATGGCTGTATTTACTGAACACTCCACCGGAAGCGCTGGTCAGATATGTCCGATCGCCGATACCCGCGCGCTCAAAGATAGTTTTGTATGCCTCTTTCATGCGATCGTAGAATGCGTCGAGGTCCGCTTCATCCTTATGGAAAGAGTAGAAATCCTTCATGAGGAATTCGCGTCCGCGCATGATGCCCGATTTCGCACGCATCTCATGGCGAAATTTATTTTGAAATTGATACGCGTATGCTGGCAGATCGCGATGCGATGAAATATGCGACGCCATAATCCGCGTGAGCGGCTCCTCGTGTGTTGCACCAAGTCCTGTGTCGTCGGGGTTGTTGAGACTCGTTTTGAGCCACAAATCAGGCAGATTCCAACGATCTGTTTCGATCCAAATATCTTTATCCTGCAATGTGGACAGCAATACTTCCTGCCCGCCGATGGCATTCATCTCTTGCCTGATGATGCGCTCGATATTGCGCATAACGCGCAGGCCGAGTGGCAGCAGCGAATACACCCCCGCCATCTCTTTGTGAATATACCCCGCGCGAATCAAAAGCTGCGCGTTTTTTGCAACCTCATCCTTCGGCGCCTCCTTGCGTGTGCGGGTAAACAACGTACTTTGTCGCATTGGTAAACTATAGCAAAAAATTGGTGATCCACTCCCTTTTTGCTACTTGACATTTCATGAGGAAAGTTATACTGTGCTATTTAGTCGTGGCTCGTTGGGAGCCATATTGTGGAGTTTGAAATGAATATGCAGAAGAAGCTCAATTTTTGGGAGGCCAGCGCATTTGCGGTCTACCCGAAAGGATCTTTTCCGCAGACGATGGCTTACTTGAATGCCGTCGCGCTGGGACTGCTCCCTAAGTTCACCTTTTATAAGGGAAACTTGAGCTCGGACATTCGGGATGCAAAGGATGCACCCGAATACGGTCAATTGCTTGCGGCAATCCGAAACCACATCCAAGAGCTCGAAAGAAATGGGCTCATAAGCGTGTCCCAGAGCCCAGGAAAGACGCGCGGCAAAGACGGAAAGTTTGCCGCCTTAACGATCTACACGGCTTACCCTGCTGCGTAGATCCCACCCAAACAAAATGCCCTGAGCAGCTTGCTGCTCAGGGCATCTTTTATATGTAAAGAAGTTTTTTATCCAATGATGCGCGCGATGTCATTGTATGTCACCGCGATCATCAGTGTGATGATGAGCGCGAATCCGAGTGCGTTCATGATTTGCGCGGCAGTGCGGGAGATTTTTCGCCCACGAACTGCTTCAATCGCAACAAAAACCAAACGCCCGCCATCCAGGGCTGGAATGGGCAGTAAATTAATGATGACCAAATTTATGGAAATGAGTGCCGCGAGTCCAAAAAGCTCCCCTAGCCCGTGCGAAGCCGCATCCCCCACCGCCCCGGCAAGCCCCACAGGGCCAACCAGCACGCGAATATCCGCCGCGCCAATGAGCGCGGCTTGCGCGAGTCTCCACATACCCAGCGTAATACTTTCAAGCGCACGCGCTGTGTGTACCCCCGCCTCTACAAGTGCCGGAAAAAAACTGAGGCGTTTTTCTGCAACAAGCGCGAGCCCCATGCCGATTGCCGGCTGACTCGGAGTGTCGGGCAAAATAGCATGCGCGGGGCGCAGCGTGATCTCCGCCGTAGCACCATTACGCTGATAGCTCACATCAAGCGATTTCCCGCCGCGTGTGCGCACGAATTCCACCACCGCCTCCGGCGTAAGCACCGGGGCGCCCGCCTTTCCGCCTTCGGTAACACTGAGAATTTGATCGCCCACATGCAGCCCTGCGTGCTCTGCCGGCGATCCGGGAACCACTGTCGTCACTAACAAGTGCGCATCAGCAGCTGGCTCTGAGACAACAACCGGCATCCCACTCATGAAGCCGCCGGCAAACAACAGCCAGCCGAATACCGCATTCGCGGCAACACCCGCTAGCAGAATGATCGCTTGCTTCCATTTTGGCGCCGCGGCGAAACTGCCGCTACGCTTGAGGCGATCGGGGTCTTCAGCACCGTCCTCTTCAAGCAAGCGCACAAAGCCGCCGAAAGGAAGCCAGTTGATTGTGTATTGTGTTCCTCTCACCACGCCCAAGAGGAGCGCGCGGGGCGGATAGCCAATGCCAAATTCTTGCACGCGCACCTTGAGCCATTTCGCCGCTGCAAAATGCCCGAGCTCGTGCACCACAATGAGCACGACGAGCATCACGATGAGTAATATGCCGGACATGTGTGAGTTATTCAGTCACCTCTTTCTCCTTTTTTTCAAACAATGCTTCGAGCCCTTCGTTAGTTGCGTCGATCTTCTTTTGCAGCTCGTCTTTCAAACGGAATTTTTCATCCTCACGAATGACAGCATCTCGTTCCTGCTCTTGAATCTCGCTCCAGCTCTCGTCGCGCGCGGCGCGCACTGCTACGCGAGCCTCTTCGAGTTTTGCTTTTGCCGCTTTTACCAATTCCTGCCGGCGCTCAGTGGTGAGCTCGGGAAAGGTGATGCGCACAGTGCTGCCGGATACCGACGTTCCCACACCCAGATTTGCGCTCACAATTCCGCGCTCGACATCCTTGAGGAGTGACGGATCAAATGGAGAAACGAGCAGGCTTCGCGCGCCTTCAATCCCAATGTTTGCCGCTTGCTTCAATGGTACGCGTGATCCATATGCCTCTACCTGCACACTGTCGAGTAGCGCTGGCGCCGCACGTCCAGTGCGCAAGCTTTGATATTCGCGCGTTAACCACTCTTTTGCTTCAGTAAGCTTTGCGTCAAGTAAGCTAAAATCGTATGTCATATAAAATACTATAGCACAAAATATCCGGTGGTAACGGTTCGTCGAGATTTAAATGAGAAGTGCGACCTGTTCCAGCAGGTGCTTCATGCTTCCGCCTTTATCGTGAAGATACTTTTTTGCGAGGTAGACGGAGTGCAACCCAGCTTTCCTTGCTGCGAGTGCGCGCTCGAGAGCATCGAGAAACATACCGATACTTTGCAGATCGCGTTCCTCTCCATCTTTCTTTTTAGTGAACACTTCGAGCATGGTGATGCGTTTTGCGGGCGCTGCGGCGAGGAACGCGGGAATATCAATAATGGACGGATGCCCAGCATTAGTGGAAGAGGGTGCGTTGGCGATAAGTTGCACACGCGAGCGGAAAGTGGGTAGGAGCCGCGCGGGCGAGGGGGTGAGGAAGAAGAAGACCGCATTGCCGCGCGGCTCCTCGATCGTTTTTAAAAGCGCGTTTTGCGCTTCGCTCGAAATAGCCGCGCAGGAAATAATAAAAATGCGCCGCTCCAATTCCACGGGGCGCATGATCGCGCGCTCGCGCAACGCGCGCGCATCGTCAATCCGAAACTCCTGACACTCATATATATAGACATCGGGGCAGCCGATTCGCGGCACACGGCATTTCTCTAACGCGTCTTTAAGCGGATCAAGTTCGCAGGAAATTGCATAGACGTGATGCAGTTCGCTGAGAGATTTTGGGAGATCCATACCTGAAGTCTACCAAAACAGATGAGGCGCGTCCCGTGGGACGCGCCTCAACCTCAATTTTTAGTCCTATTTCCGTATCAGCTGTCCAGCCACAGTACGACAGTAACGAACAAACCGCCCCCGATTATCAACCCAGCACCTCCACCACTCAGATACCCGCCCGTGTGCAAGCAGGTACGTGAGTCCACCCAAGCCACCCCACATCGCGGCGGTGGCAACTGCCTTGCCAATTTCCATGCTTAGATGCCTCCTTTGCACCAGTAAGCATTATATCACATCTCTATCTTTTTGCAATAATCGCCTTTTTGTAGACTTCGAGATGTTTGATGACTTCACCTGTCCCCTTCGCGACGCAGAATTGCGGATCTTTCGCAACGCGCGCCTTTACACCGGTGCGGCGAAACACCAATTCAGGCAAATTGCGCAACTGCGATGAGCCACCGGTGAGCGTAATACCATGATCAATAATATCTGCAGAAAGCTCGGGTGGCGTATTTTGCAACACATCTTTAATCGCGCCGATCATGGTGCGCAACTCCTTTGCGACGGCGCGCACTATTTCATTGGTGCTGATATCCACAGAGCGAGGAAGCCCCGTGAGATAATCGCGACCCTTAACCGGCATCGTGAGCTCTTCTTCCAGCGGCACCGCGGATCCCACTTTGATTTTCACGTCCTCCGCCATCTTGTCGCCAATCGCCAAATTGTGCGTTTTCTTCAGATACTCGGTGATGCTCTGATCGATGCGATTGCCCGCACATTTCACTGACGTAGCCGATACGATGCCGCCCAATGAAATCACCGCGACGTCCGTCGTGCCGCCGCCAATATCCACGATCATGTGCCCGCGCGCTTCGTGAATGGGAATACCCGCGCCAATCGCTGCGAGAATCGGTTCCTTCACGACAAACGCCTCGCGCGCTCCAGCTTTCGTCGCTGCCTCGATGACCGCGCGACGCTCCACGGAGGTTACGCCCGCGGGAACAGAGATCATCACTTCTGGTTTGAAAATATTAAAGCGACCCAGCGCTTTTCGTATATAATACCTCAGCATCGCTTCAGTAACACGATAATCTGAAATCACGCCATCCTTCATTGGGCGATATGCAACAATGTCGTCTGGTGTACGCCCTACCATTTCCTTTGCCTCAATGCCAACAGCAAGAATCTTGTTATCTCGCTCAGAAACCGCCACCACCGACGGCTCATTGAGCACAATCCCCCGCCCCGGCGCAAACACCAATACTGTCGTCGTCCCAAGATCAATGCCGAGCTTAGGATTGAAAGAAAACATGGACACATTGTATGTCCTTTCTTCCTTGCCTCATATTGACACATCTATCAAATCCATTTGCTGTAGCGGAAAAACCCGTACATGCTAATCGCGACGACGGTCATACCGCCAGCAAACCACCAGAAGATATGCGGGTTGCCAGAACCGGGGAGGTGCGTAATGTTCATGCCATAAATTGAGGTGATGAGAGAAAGCGGGAGAATAATTGCCGTAAAGAGTGTGAGGATTTTTATGACATTGCTGCGCTTGTTGTCGAGCAAGACGCTCGACGTGAGGTAAATGGAATCAATGGTGCTCAGATAGTTTTCAGCAAGATACAGTATGCGATTGTAGCTTGCCGATAGGTCGGAGACATAGGGCTTCATGCTATCTCCCCAGAAAGCGAGCCCTGCTTCAGGCACATCTTCTTCCCAGAGCGCTTTCTGCGGTCGCAGTGCACGCAGGAAATCAAGCACCAAGCGCTTCACCAATGCAAGACGCTCAATGTTGCGGTCATCAATATAATCGAGCATAGCGTCTTCTGCTGCGTCGACCGCTTGCCGAATGTGCGTAATTTCCGGAGCGGTTTTCTTTATCAACGCCTTGATGATGCGGTGAAATACATGTCCCGGCATCACCTCCTCGTGCATGTCTTCAGACTGCATATCACGAAATACTTCATCAAAATCAGGAAATGACCGGTAGCGTATGGTGATAATCGCATGCTTAGTAATGATGAAATCAATTTCGACTGTTTCCATGCGCTGCTGCGCATCGTTGAGGTGGGGGAAATGCATGACCGCAAACAAATAACTGCCATACGATTCGAACAGCGGGTGCAGCGTCGGCGTCCGCAACTCATCAAGAATGACGGGGTGCACACCGTACTCTTTCTCAAGCATTGCGATATCTTCCTCGCTGGGCTGTGTGATGTCTTGCCAGGTGAAATCTTTGAACGCGAGTGATTGCATGAGGGCTATTATAGCTCATATTTTCTGATGTGAAGTCTCCGCGGTAGTATGCAGGTATGTATGTCGTGCATGT
The DNA here is from genome assembly GCA_964462785.1 of uncultured Candidatus Saccharibacteria bacterium. GTDB lineage: Bacteria > Patescibacteriota > Minisyncoccia > Phycocordibacterales > UBA2100 > JACQKA01. Next base: position 11,055 of record CAYWZA010000016.1, read on the forward strand.
ATATCCTCTCGTCCGCGGCACTCCCCTTTCCGTGCTCTCGTATCTATCGCATGAACCCTATGAGAGAGCGGCGCTTGTTCGCGTGCCCATTCGCAAGGCGAGTGTGCCGGCAATCGTATCGCACTGCGAAGACGCGCGGGCAGCTCGGGCGGCAGTACGCCGCGCAGGGCACCGGCTGCTCGTGATACCTGCACAGACGCCACACACACTTATCGTCCCAGCGCTTCTTGATGCCGCCGAGCATTTTGCACATGACCATATCGGCACCGTGGGTGCAATACTCACATCGATAGTGCCACAGGCAATCCTCGATAAACCTATTGAACACTCTCTGAAAATCGAACCACGAGCAGGTGCACGGTACGAAACGCTCCTCCTCCAGGCACCTCACGCAGAACGCATGAGCTCGTATCGTACACTTATCTTTGATCAATTCGCACAGGCCAATTCAGTATTACTGCTCGCGCCGAGCGTCGAAGAGGCTCGCCTGTGCGCAGCGCGCCTTTCAGAAGCAGTGCCTGATCGCGCGCATCTCATACATGGTGCTCTCACAAAAAAAGAGCTGCGTATTGCGTGGACGGGCGCACTTGCCGCGCGAGAACCTGTTGTGGTTATTGCAACACTATCCGGCATAGGTATCCCGCGCGCGGATTTCGGTATTATCGTGATTGAACGCGCGCAGAGTGATTACTACATCCGCGAGATGCGTCCGCATGTTGACGTACGTGCTGTTGCTGAGGCGTACGCGCGTGCGCAATCAATTCCCCTGCTGCTCGCGGATTCGGTGCTACGCGCGACAGACCACGACGCGCTCGAGAAAGGGCGCGCCGCGCAATATCGCCCGATGATCACGCGCGCCGTAGGTGCGCGCACAACGCTCGCCGATATGCGCCACTACAAGGAAATGAAGCGTGGCGGGATGCGTATCATTTCCGATGAACTTATCGAGCGTGTGAAGAAAGTTGAAAAGGATGGATCGCGCCTGTTCATTCTCAGTGGGCGCAAGGGACTTGCCACATCTATCGTGTGCAAGGATTGCGGTGAGACGGTGCTCTGCGAGCGCTGCAGCGCGCCCATGAGCCTGCATACGCGCAAAGGCGAGCCGACATTTTTCTGCAATCGCTGCGCGCACTTGAGCGACAGTCTCGCTCGCTGCCGCGCATGCACTTCATGGAATCTCATCCCGCTGGGAGGCGGCAGCGAGCTCATCATGCGCCAGCTCGCACGCGTAACCGCGCTCCCCATATTGCGTATTGACGCAGAAACAACCAAAACCCCCCGCCAGACTGCCCGCGTTGCCGAGCAATTCCTGCGCGAGCCATCAATTCTGATCGGTACCGAACAAGCACTTGGCTATTTGCCACAGCGAATCCCGCATGTAGCCGTTGCCGCGATCGATGCACTCCTCGCCATTTCCGATTACGCAATCGAGGAACGGTTATTTGCGCTTTTGATTTCGCTCAGAGAACGTGCCGAACGCTCACTGTTGATTCAAACGCGCACCCCCGAGCATCCAATGCTCATTGATGTCGTATCCGGCGACATCCGCAATTTCGAAAAGCGCGAACTGAGCACGCGGCGCGCCTTCGGCTTTCCGCCAGAGACAGCAATGCTTTCAATGACACTCTTCGGTAAAGAGGCGTTTGTAAAAAAGCAGGCAGCGCGCCTCGCCACCAAGCTCGCCAAACACTCGCCAACGCTCGTTCCCGCACACAGCGGCACAAGACGTGGCGTCTCGGTCGTCCTGCGCATCCCCGCATCACAGTGGCCTGATCAGCACCTCCTCGCCCTCGCCCGCACCCTCGCCCCCCAGTGGGATATTCGCATAAGGACATAGAGCATGTTTTGAAACATGCTCTAGCAAGACAGACCTCAGAATTTGTTGTATAGTTCCTTCATGAATCCTATCGTCGGAGCGGGTGACTCGGTGCTTGCGAAGCGCGCCGCCGAAGTGCCCCTTGAAAAAATCGAGAGCAGCGACATCAAAAATATTATCGCGCGTATGAAAGTCGCGCTCGCCGGCGAGGCGCTCGGTGTTGCTATTGCGGCGCCGCAAATTGGAGAGTCCCTCCGTATCTTTGTGGTGGGCGGCAAGGTATTTTCTCAAATCAAGAAGACAAAAGACGAGCCGGATCGCGCATATATCAATCCCGAAATTTTGAAACTTTCGCGCCGCAGAAAAGACATGCATGAGGGATGCCTTTCGGTGCGCAGCGAAAAGCCGGATACGCTCGTGTGGGGTACCGTGCCGCGCTCAGAGAAAATAAAAATACGCGCGTATGACGAATCGGGGAAGCTCGCGGAACACAGCGCCTCTGGCTTTCTTGCGCAGATATTTCAGCATGAAATAGATCATCTTGAAGGGATTTTGTATACATCAAAAGCCACAGACGTATATGAAGAAAAAATTTCAAAACCCGAGTGATGTGCGGTTTGCCTTTTTCGGCACGCCACAGCTTGCGGTTACCGTGCTCGATACACTCCATAGCGCAGGATTCGTTCCCGCCCGCATCATCACCCAGCCGGATACTCCACAAGGTCGCGGCAAAGTAATCGCTCCCCCGCCGGTCAAAGTGTGGGCGGATGCGCATGGCGTTCCCACAAAGCAACCCTCTAAAATCACTGCCGAATTCACAGCCGAGCTTGCGCGCGAAGAATGGGATCTTTTCGTCGTCGCTGCCTACGGAAACATCCTGCCGCAGGCGCTCCTTGATATTCCGGCGCATGGCACACTTAACGTGCACCCATCGCTTTTGCCGCGCTTACGCGGCCCCTCGCCTATCGTCTCTGCAATTCTCACTGACGAGCGTGAGACGGGGGTGAGCATCATGCTTCTTGATGCAAAAATGGATCATGGACCAATCGTCGAGCAGGAAATTGTGGAAATCAAGAACTGGCCGCCGTGCGCATCCGCACTTGAGCAACTGCTCGCCACATGCGGCGGCACGCTGCTTGCTGAAACCATATTGCCGTGGATGCGCGGTGGCATTGCCGCACAGGAGCAAGACGATGCACAGGCAACCTTCTGCAAGATCATACAAAAAGAGGACGGGCTTATAGACCTGCATGACGACCCGTACAAAAATCTTTTAAAAATCAGAGCGTTTGAGGGATGGCCGACTGCGTACACATTTTTCATGCGCGGCGAACAAAAAATCCGCGTGCAGATCATTGACGCCCACCTCGCCGCCGATGGCTCGCTCGCAATCGACACTGTTCGCCCCGAGGGTAAACGCGATATGCCCTATGCTGATTTTAGCCGTTCCGGCGCCATACCCATGGCAAACAAGGCAGCTTTGACTTCATAATTGCTTCATCGTAGTATTGCACACTCCAAAAAGGAGAGTTGAAAATTGAATAGGGAGAGACAACATGCACGCGCATGCCTTACGAAAAGAACGCATCCGCCTCACGCTTGCTTTGCATGCAATGCAGCGACAGTGGCGAAATTTGGCACGCATCGCCCAACTGCGGCGTGAGCGCACTGATCTTTTAATGACGCTCGCCAATCCGCTGCACCAAGCGCAGCACCACAGTGCATGGGAGCGCCTTGATGTCATCGTCAAGGAACTGGACGATCATGCCCGCCTGCCGCAGAAGATTGTTGCGCACGAACGCGCGCTCAGGAAAGTTATTCATGAAATCAAGCGAACGTTCGGACCGCAGTCGTTCCGCGTCGAGCATGATGTCGAGGAAATGCAGTTGCATGCACAGCGGTGGAAAACGCGAAGCCGGACTTGGAAAGACCGGCGAATGACGCAATACCGCGCTTCGTAGCACATGAGCTCTTTGCACACACGTTGCACACGCCCCGTCTTTTGACGGGGCTATTTTTTATCAAAAATACGGCGCAACAACAGCGCCCCGCTGTAGAGCAGCGTCGCGCATATCAGCGCGATGGTTGTGTATGCGAGCACATTGCTCAGGTCGCGGAATTTTCCGAGCACGACAATATTGATGATGATCGAGCAGAACCACAGGAAGCCACTGATGGCGCTCACGAGCAGCCCCCACCACGCATAGCGGGCTTTCATGCGTCCTCTCCCCAGCGCAGCCACTCTTTTATTTGCGCGCCTCCACGACGGATCATGCTCATGTGTTTGTTTTTCCCCCGGCGCAAGCGGCGCGCGATTTCGTCGTGCACGCCGTCAATCGCTGCGTTCATGCTCTCGCCTGTGTCTTCGGCGCGATAGAATTCGCCGTGCGCATTGAGATTTACCTCTGCGCGAAAGACACGCCCGTGCTGTTGTGCATGCTCGTGCTCCAGCTCGACGTTGCACAGCGCCTCCGCAGCCGATTCATCCAAAAATTTCTCAAACCCCGCAAGGCGTTTTTCAAGGTATGTGCGCACCTCATCTGAAAGTGTGTAGTTCGTCGTTTTTATTTGTATCTGCATAGTACTTAGTCTGAAATGGATAATGTTTTGTTCCGCGCTTTGTGTCCGCTCACAATACGCACACGCGATGCGGAGACACTAAAGCGTTTGGCGATAATCTGCACTACACGCCTATTCGCCATATTATCCTGTGGCGGCTCTTTTACAAAGAGGTGCAGTTCGCCATCCTCCTCCGCAATATGCTCGCGTGAGGCACCGGCTGTCACTTTCACTCGGATATGCTGCATGCGCTGAGTGCCGATTTAATGTGCTGCGGGAGGCATAGGGGGCGCGTTTGGTGCGGACGGGGCTGGTGGTGCTGCAGCTGCCATACCGAGTCGTTTGCTGCGCTCACGAATTGCCTCGAGCACATAGCCGCCGGCTACCACAAACACGACATAGGCGATCATAATCTCCCAGAAGCCGAAGCGGATGGAATGCGTCAAAAATGTGCCGAGGAAAAACGCAAAATACCACGACATGAACGAGAGCGTGCTCCCCCACCAGAGTTTCATTTTGTGAATATGGAGCAAGTAGGCATTGGCGACCAAAATCACGATGACGAGCATTTTGGATATAAAGACAGGATTCGTCATGCGATACAGTTGATTGTTCGCGAAATAGAACACGAGAAAGCCGAGTCCGGTGATCAAGCTGATGATGAGACCAAAGCGCAACACTTTGTAGGTAAGCGTCAGGAAAAGCTTTTCCGTTGGATCCACCTTTCCGTCGCGCAGGGCAAGGTTGAGAAATACCTCGATAAAAGTCGCCCCGCCGATACCAAGCGCGGCTCCGAACAAGTGGGCAATAACCAGCAGCGAATACGTGTCGATCATCCCGTTAGAAATAGGACGCGTACGCCATACGGCTTGCGTCATTCAGTTTATTTTTGCTAATGACATCGAATTCGTACATGTTTCGTTTGGTTACGGCGTCCGCGATTTCTAACGGGATCATACGCCGATGGCTAGCTCGCTGTGTATCCAAGCGTCGCAATTTCACTCTTTATCTTATCGAGCGAAACCTTGCTCTCATCAAATTCAAATGTGCCTTTCTTGCCTTCGTAATCCACAAACACACTTGCGACACCGTCCATGCCGGAGACAAGCATTTGAATGCCCGTCGCGCATGCCCCGCAGTGCATCCCCTCTATGTGCATATCTGTTTTTGTCATGATGTCAGTATACTAAATGATTATTTTTTCGCCTCCTCGGCTTCGGAATTCATTTCAATGGGCGGTACATAGCGCTTGAGGGAAAGAGAGTTGAGGACGACGGAAACTGACGAGAATGCCATGGCAAAACCGGCAATTTCGGGGCGGAGTGTTGCCTGCGAAAGGTTGAAAAATACCTGCCCAAAGCTGCCCATCGATAGGCGCGCGTTGTTAACCCACGGCAACGCGACGCCAGCGCTTTGTGTGAAGAGCAGGTGCGCGCCCGCCGCAACGGGAATAGCGACCACGTTGTAGAAGAACGCCCAGAAAAGATTTTGCCAGACTTTTACTATCGTCTTGCTTGAGAGCTGGATGGCTGTTACCACATCGCGCAGGTCGTCTTTCACCAAGATAATTTCGCCTGTCTCAATTGCCACGTCGGTACCCGATCCCACAGCAATGCCCACGTCCGCCTGCGCGAGCGCAGGCGAGTCATTAATGCCGTCACCCACCATCGCGACAACATTACCCTCCTCTTGCAATTTTTTCACCATCTCCGCCTTATTTTGCGGCAACACCTCTGCAAACACGCGGTCAATGCCCACCTGCTTTGCAATGGCCTCGCCGGTGCGCTTGTTGTCGCCGGTCATCATCACTATTTCTTTACGCATCTTTTTAAGCTCGGCAATTGCCTCCTTCGCAAACGGCTTGAGCGTATCTGCCATGGCGATGAGCGCTGTTGGCTTTTTATCAACAAAGAGAAACACGGTTGTCTTTGCCTCATTCTGCAGCCGCTCAAGATCAGTATTGTAGGCAGACACGTCAATATTGAGCTGCTTTGCATACACCAAATTACCAATTTCCACATCCATGCCATCTACCTTTCCATAAATACCCATACCAGAAATCGCTTTTGAATCTTTCACTTCGCCGAGATTTCCTTTTTGCTTGCCGTGCTCAATAATGGCGCGCGAGAGCGGATGCTCCGATCCCTGCTCGACAGTGCCCGCAAGGTAGGCCGCCTTCCCCTCATCAACCGGTGCATTGGGCAGCATCATGAAATCGGTCACGGCAGGCTTACCAATCGTGAGCGTGCCCGTTTTGTCAAACACAATTGCTGTCAGTTTGTATGCCGTCTCTAGAGCCGCGCCCCCTTTCAAAATGATACCGAAACGCGCCGCACGCCCAATGCCCACCACGAGCGCCGTCGGCGTCGCGAGCCCCATCGCGCACGGGCAGGAAATCACCAAGACAGCAATCATGCGCATGATGGATGCGCGCATGTTGAGATCCCCAATGAAATACCAGCCGACAAACGTCAGTGCCGCAAATACCACCACAGCCGGCACGAAATACTCAGAAACTTTGTCTACCAAATCCTGCACGGGCGCGCGCGATGCCTGCGCCTCCTCCACCATGCGAATGATCTGGAACAGGAGAGTCTCCTTGCCGACTTTCGTGGCGCGGAATTTGAACATTGACTCCTGATTGATGGTGGCTCCGATAACTTCCGCATTTACTCCCTTTTTCACAGGGAATGACTCTCCGGTAACAACTTTTTCATCAATGTGCGATTCGCCTTCAACGATAACGCCGTCAACGGGAATTTTCTCTCCGGGACGCACGACGATAATATCGCCCACCTTCAGCTGATCAATCGGCACGGTCACCTCCTGTCCATCACGCATGACGTGCGCGTCTTTTGCTTCAAGTTTCAAAAGCTCCTTGATTGCAGTAGATGCGCGCCCTTTGGCGAGCGCTTCCGCATAGCGACCAAGCAAGATGAAACAGAGGAGTGCCGCCGAGCTTTCCCAGAACGGATGATCGATGTTGAAGAATAGGAAACCGATGGCGCTGTAGAAATATGCCGCTGATGTACCGAGAACAACAAGCACATCCATGTTTGCCGCACCTACGCGAATCGCGGTAAATGCATTTCTGTAGAATGACCAACAGATGACAAATTGGATCGGCGTCGCAAGTATCCAATATATGTAATTGAGGTCGATGCGGAATGGCGGGTTCGCCACGTCAACAAAAAGCTCCGCTATCAATCTGAAGGGTTGTGCGACAAGATAAAAGAGAAACCCCACCAAATAATTCATCGTCGCGAAAAATCCGCTTCCGGTCTGAACCGGCATGGACAAATTGAGGAAATCAAAGACTTCATGCACATGCGTCACGTTGAACATGTGAATGAGCATGTAATAGACGACGATCGGGGCTGCGAGCGCGAACGCCCACTGCACCTTCTTTTTAGCGGCAAGAATCTGCTTTGCTTCTTTCTGTTCTTCTTCCTCTATCGAATTTGATTCCTCGTCAGGTCGAATGACGTCATACCCGAGCTTATTCACGAACGCATCGATCTGCTGCAAGCTAATTTTTGACTCGTCAAATTCAATTGCTGTTTTCTCCGCACCGTAGCTCGTCTTGATGCTCGTGACACCGGGCTGTTTCCCTACCAGTTTGTCGATAAGGATCGAGCAGCTCGCACAGTGCATTCCTTTAACTTTTAAAACGAGTTTTGTCATATTTATTCTGCCTCCGGTCTCGGCAAGACTTTCATGACGCCCACCTTGCCGATCTGATCAAAGTGCCCGCGTTCTTTGGCATCCACCATGCCCGAGCCGCATGCGACGGAGCAGTAGTATGGCCATTCGCCTGCGGTGTTCGCAACGAACTCAACGTGGATAGTGCCACGCGCAGGCAAACGCTGGGATACGCCAAACTGGTCAATTGCGAAACCGTGATCATAGTCATCTTCATTGATGACCGTGAGTTTTATCCGATCACCCTGAGTCACCTCGAATGTCTCCGGATACCAATTCCATCTATTTTTCTGAGCGGTCACTGTATACTCACGCACATTGCCAGTTACCGCGGCACGTTCGTCCGCAAAAAAGGTGCGGTACGCGATGCCGCCTCCAACGAGGAGAACGAGAACGATAAGGATCGAGATGTATTTGTTCATACGTTATTCCACCTGAATTTTTTTGTAAACAAACATTGAAAGGAGCCCTGTAAGGATGAGCGAAATGACCACGAGCAGCACTTTGAAGTTTGTCTCGCTCATCGCATTTCCTGCATGTGCGTGTTCAATAGATGAAAGCCTCGTGATCTTTTGCCCACCATCGGCTTCGACGTTCACAAAGAATGCTGCAACGACGGCTTCGTCAGCGCCAAGCGCGGCGCCCTTCGGACGAAATTGTGCGAACACGCGGTACGCTCCCGGCTCAGCGAACGGCACTTCAAAAGAGACTGGATCGCTCACTACATCCGGTCCCGTACTTTCAACATGTGCTTCTGCGATAGTCGCGCTGAAATTAAAACTATGCGAATGGGGCTTGCTCTCATCAAACATGGGTGTACCCGGCACATTCGCCGGAGCTTCATCATGTGCATGGCTGACAGGATGCGTGTGTACATACTGAGTCAGATCAGCGCTGATGGCTGCGACATGCATCGAAACACCCAGGTAGGTATCGAGCTCAACCCCCTTGCCATAGACATCGTGCACGGTGAAGCGCATTTCAGAAGTCTTCCCGGCGACGAGCGGCGAGTCATGTTCGAGAGCAACCTGATACCCTCCCACAACGACGTTCGTGAGATATTCTACCGGTACCTTTTTTGCACTGGCAAAATCACCATCTCCTGTGGTTACCAAAAACGTCGGCTGCCCAAATGTATGGGTCATGCCTTCGCTGTCGACAACATCAACATATAGCTTATACGCTCCTGCCTCGTTGAACGAAAGTAACGTACTCCACTGCCCCGCGGTGCCTTTTTCGGGATGTACGTGCATAAATTCACCAAGATCATCGCGCACACCTACCACATGCATGTATTTCTCATGTGAAATGCTGAGCCCTTCATACGGGGTGTTGTCGGGTCGCGTATGCACGAAAAAGGTCGCCATACTTGGCTCCCCCGCTACTGGAGTTTCTGGTGTGAGTGTCATCGATACCGCGAGCCCCGCACCCACATCGACTACTTCGTGGTACATCGCGGTGTGCCCAGCATGGCTATCTGCAGTAGTGCCCGATGCCGCAGCGTGATCATGTGCATCTCCCGAATCATGATCGTGCTCCATTCCCCCCATCATTGCGTCCATTTCCTCATGGGTCATCATCGCGCCGGTATCATGATCATGCATCATGCCATCTTCGTGCTCATGCGCCGCATCACTTGCCGCATGCTCGTGCTCCGCAGTTGCACTCGCCGGATGCGGGTGATCAGCTGGCGTCCCCGCGGCGTGCGCATGCCCCGACGTTTCAGCAGCAGCATGATCATGCGGTGCGCTTGCGTGCTGCAGAAACCATTGCGGCAACGCCCAGATGAAGGTGATCGCGAGCGCAACACTGAGCACTGCAAACAATTCGCCCTGCGAACGCCATTTTTCGTATGCAGCTTGTTTCTCTGAAATTTGATGATCGCCCGGTATTGCGTCAATGCGTGCGCGCTCCCTGCGCCACCACCACCAGATAGGAAAGATCCACAGCGCCACGAGCACCCAATGCCCCAGCTCAAGCGGTAACCCGAACAATCCAGAAGCACCCACTAATTCTTCTGTCCCATGGCTATGCACAACGTCTGTTTCGAGTTTGGCATTCAAGGCGCCGAGAAACGCGTGCTCTTGCGTTACCTTTTCAAGCGCGGTGTGCAAACCGGAGGAAACCCACCACGCATGGCTGAAAAGCCCGAGAACCAAAATAAATCCCGCGACAAACACCATTGCCCATCCCGTTGCTTTTTCAATCTTATCCTTGCGTGCAACGAGCCAGTTAAGACCGTTCACACCGAGAATCGCCAAGACCGCGAGCAAGACCAGCGGCACAATGCGACCGATGGCGTGCGTAAGAAAGAGCGTCCATCCATAAGTCACATCTCCACTGGATGCAATTTCAATGAGCAAAAGCGGTGTTGCCGGATGCGGGCACCCAACGCCGATGTTGCCGAGAAAGAGCCCGAGCAGAAATGCCTTGATGAAATCGCCTTGATGCTGGATGAACGCCGGTGCCGCGCCGGTATACGAGGGCATGCGCACCTTGATGAGCCCGATCTCGCCGAGCGCAAAGAGCAGCGCGAAAATTCCTGCGATGAAATAGACCCAGTTTTTTACCACCTCAAGCGGAGCACCGAGCGTGCCGATTGCCGCACCACCCACGAGCGCCGCGAGCACTCCGTACACTGAAAGCATGAGCGCCACCCCCGCACCAAATGAAAGCGCGATCGCAAGCCCTCGCTGTAAGCCCTTACCCATTGAGAGCGGCACAATGACAAACGCGAGCGGCAGCGTGCATGGCAGCACGATCATCGTAAGCCCCGTGGCAAACGCAAAGAGATACCAGCCCATACTGCCATCAGGATTCGTCGGCGCGAGAAAGAAAAGCCACCACAGCGCAAAAAATATGACGAGCCCTAAGACACCCGCACCAAGCGCGAGCAATTTTTTGAAATCGACTGGTGTTTGCGGTTCCATATTATTGCGACTTTTCTTTTAGAGCCGCGAGAAATGTATCTTTATCAAAGCCGCCCGTCGCGTGCAGCTCTCCATTTAAAAGAATGCCGGGGGATGCAAAAATCATGTGCTTTTGCGCTAGCTCCTGCCCCTCGGGGGTCGTGATGTCCCTATTTACATAGGTGACATTCGGCCAATCTTTTTCTACCGAATGCCAAAATTCCTCGAACGCAGCGCAGTGGGTGCATCCGGGTGAAGAAACCGTCTCCAGTGTAACTGGCTTCATGCCCCTCTATTATATAGTACGAAAAGCAAGTCAATCCTTGTGTCCTGTGGACACCTGCAATTATTAGCGACGTAGAGCGAGCGAAATGAAAGACAGAGCAGGGCGGAGTTTTTCATTACCGAGCCGAGGAGCTAATGCAGGTCCAATACCACGCTGTCTCTGTAGCGTGAATGAGTGAGTGAGGCAAGGAACGATACCCTGTGGGCGCTGCACGGGGACCTTCATTGCATCCGCTTATACTTCCCGATCAAAACAGTCTCATCAATAATGTGTCGTCCCTCATCAATGGCGGTAGCGACTTCTTGCTTGGTGGCGCCCTCCTTCAAATCAAGCATCGTATTGAGCGCATAGAGTTTAAAAAAGTATCGATGCTCGCTGGGCTCATACTGAGGCGGGGGGCATGGGCCAGTGTACGCACTTTTTCCCGCACTGTTTGCGCCCTGCACTCCGGCAAACTCGCCGGTCGCAATCGATTTCGTCGTGGGATCAATATTGAAAAGCACCCAGTGATCAAACACCCCGTCGGGGCGCAGCTGCTTGGGCACATCGGGGTCGTCCATGAGAAGCGCGAGTGACTTCGTCCCCTCCGGCACACCATCAATCATGAGCGGCGGATTGGCATTATCGCCATCGCAAGTGAATGCGGATGGAATGATGCCGCCGTTCGTAAATGCTGAGCTCGTGAGAGTGAGAGACATAGCTTTTTGTTGCTCTGTTGTGGGCGCCTCTGCGGGGTCGCTCGCAAAGATAAGCACCAAACCGCCGACAACACCCGCAATAAAGATGAGTGCCCCTGCGCGCATCGCCGTCTGCATGGGGCGAGTATACCACGCCCCACATGTGGAATATTGGAGCGCCCGCGCGTTGCAATACTTCCGCAAGAATGTAAAATACCTCTGTGCCCACCAGTGGCACGGTTCTCCTTAAAAAAGAGGACAATATTCCGCGGTAGCTCAGCTGGTAGAGCGCCTCGCTGTCGAAGGCAGCATTATGTAGAAATACATAATTGAAAAAATAAGGTGAATTCGGGGAAACCCCACCCTAGGAGAAATCCGAGGAGGGCAATCCCGAGCCAAGCCCGCTCGAAAGAGTAGGAAGGTGTAGAGACTATCCCGAAAGGGAGTACTCCATGAGATGGCGAAGGCGCCATTTCGCGGGGGAAGCGCCTTGCATCCTCAGACATCAATACGATGTACGGATGATGATATAGTCCATTCCACTCGTAATAGTGGGCCAAAATGTAACGAGGATGTCCTTGGTTCGAGTCCAAGCCGCGGAGCAAACATATTCAAAGCCACGTTTCCGAACGCCCGAATGGATGGTTCGAGTCTAGTTTTTCAAGTAACTCGTTCCACTAGTTTGGGCCGGTTGGATCTGCATTACCGTGCCAAGCTATTTCACCTCCCCTATAAGGGGAATCCCGATGCGCTTTCGCTTCGTTTCCCCCTTGAGAATAAGGTGTCTACGCCCTGGTGGTGCAGCCCGTGCGTCTTGATGATTCCCCCGTGTCTGCGCCAATAGACTACTCCCTAGAAAAACAGAGTGCTTGCCGTACTTCGCTGCCATCTGGTCTACGTATTCGTAAATCTTATACAACTTAGCCGTTGCTTCCACCTCACCGAACAGGTCCGGCTGATTGAGCTCCGGCTCCAAGTGAACGAGTACGACACCGGTCGCTCTGTACAGCGTGCGGGAGCGGAACACTTTTTCAAATGGCTCTCGCAGGGCATGCACGATGGCGTGTGGCAAAGATGTTGCCCGTTCTAGCTTGACCTCCATTCCTTGATAGCGGAAATCATTCGTCTTGATGAATGCGAATACCTCGGCCGACGCCTGCTTGTACCGACGAGACTTGATGCAGGCGTTCTCTTGTATGGGGTGGATTTTAGCTAGAGATACACTTTTTGATACCGCATCATCGCTTTTTCAACGGCTTTCAATCCTTTTCCGCGTGCAGTGGCAGTGTAGAGACCTCTTTTGTCTTTTGCGACCATTTTTTCTTCCATCAGTTTTGTGAGCTTGAGGGTGAGCGTCCGAGTAGAAATGCCGTCCAGCGCTCGTTCAAGGTCGCAAAAGCCTAAAGGCTTCTTAATGAGGTGATGCATGATCAGCATCGTCCACGTGTCAGACAGCACCTGGGCCACCTTCGTTATCGGGCACTCTTGGGTTGGCTCCTTTTTCATGACAACGACACTATAGCAAATAAAAAGTCACTTTACAATGTACAGTATATGTTTCGCAACATGGTGAGATACTTTACAAAGTAAAGTACTGTACTACACTCCCTGTATATCAGCTCATTATTTTATCGTATGGATCATAAAACCATTGCCTCGTCCGAAACTATTGAGAAGACCGTTGTTGCCCTCACGAAGCGTAATTTCGACCCAATCGTTGTGGCCTCAGAAGCGGAGGCGCTCACAAAGATACAGGAGCTCATCCCCGACGGTGTCTCGGTCATGAACGGTGCATCTGAGACGCTTCAGCAGATCGGATACATCGACCTATTGAAAAGCAGCAAGCACCCATGGCGCAACCTCCACGAAGCAATCCTTGCAGAAAAGGACATGACGAAGCAGGGGCAACTCCGCCGCGAGGCAGTGCTTTCTGACTTTTATCTGGGTAGTGTCCATGCGCTTACAGAGGAAGGTGAGCTGATAATCTCATCCAATACCGGCAGCCAGCTTCCCCACCTCGCATTTACATCGCCCAACCTAGTACTGGTCGTCGGCGCAAACAAGATCGTACCCGGTCTAGCTGAGGGGTTTCAGCGAATACACGAATACGTCATACCACTCGAAGACGCTCGCATGAAAACGGTGTACGGAGTCGGGACAGCACATAACAAAACTCTTATCCTTCGGGGCGAGAACCCGATAATGGGTCGTAAGGTTTATGTCATCATTGTAAATAAAAGCCTCGGCTTCTAGTCGTACTGTGTACTTCCCCCATTTCTTTGAACACTGAACTTGTGTAGTTAATGATGCCGT
>CAYWZA010000017.1:0-24306 GCA_964462785.1 uncultured Candidatus Saccharibacteria bacterium
TGGTAGAGCAACTCCCTCTTAAGGAGATGGTCGTAAGTTCGAATCTTACAGGGCGGACATGACAGAAAAACCTGCACTGCTGCAGGTTTTTCGGTACATGTCCGAGCCGCAGCGATATTTTTTGCGCATTGGGCGCAAAAAATCGCGAGGCGGATGAGCTGCGAACACTTGGAGCAGCGCAAGACCTTTTGAGCGATTTTGGAGTGCGACAGCACGAACAAAATCGCCAAAAGGTGTACTGACTACCGAGTGATAGATGAGCGGGTGGTTGATGCGGGTTGTACACAACTCATCTCATTGCTCCGCATCTATGTGCCGGCGTATACTGGTTACATAGTTTCGAAAGTATGCAATCACCTTTTCCTAAAGATACGTATCGCAGAAATGCAGAAGTGTACAAAATCCTCGCAAATCCAAAGCGCTTGGAAATTTTGAATTTGCTCAAGATCCGCGAGTGCTCCGTCGAGGAGCTGCAACGCGTCGTCGGTATCCCTAAAGCAAATCTTTCGCAGCACCTCTCCCTCTTGCGTCATGCGCGGCTGGTCACCGTCAGGCGGAATAAATTGCACGCGTATTATAAAATTATCGATCCGCGCATCGTGGAGCCGTGTCGCATTCTCCACAATTTGCGCAATACCATCGACAATTAAGTCTTCCGCATAAGTCAGCAAAAACTGTGTGCGAGACGTAGCAAAAAACGTGAGGAATATCGGGGATATTGCGAGGGTTTTTTGCAAAGTCGCAGCCACAGTTTTAAGGACTTGGTGCGGAAAGGTTAATTGGAGATGGTATAAGAGTAACTTTTTTGCATGAATACTTTTTCATCGTACAGCACAGTCGCCTTGGCTGTAATCGTCGTTGCGATCGCCGGCTTTCTGTTTACTCAAACCGGCACTGGTAAAAGCACGGCCGCATCTCCTTCCCTCCCCGCACGCGCGGTGGGTGTTGCAGACATCAGCCCACGCGCCGATGCTGTACCCACGCCAATCCGGAAAGCGCGCCCGAATGGCGAGAATAAGACAGTCTTTATGAGCCTCCACGCAACGCAGGTCGTGGGCGCAATAGCGGATGGCACTACCTACGAATACTGGACGTACGAAAACCAAGTCCCTGGGCCTTTTATGCGAGTCATGGAGGGCGACGCGGTGCAGATACAGCTCACTCATGAGCACGCCCATGATGGCGGGCATGCTGCTGCCGATGATCCATGGCGTTCATTTACCATCGAATCCCTGACACCCATCGCATACGCACACGCGGAGGACGACAACCCGGATGATGGTCATCAAATGCCCATGGGCGAGCACATGATGGTGGATGATCACGCACAGGGGTCTGCACAAGATGACGGTCATCTGATGAGCGCAGAGCAGATGGAACATAACGCCGCCGGTCATGGCGAGCACTCCATTGATCTCCACTCGGTGCTCGGTCCCGGCGGCGGAGCGGAATACACCCGCGTCGGACCCAACGAAACGAAGACGTTTGAGTTTAAGGCGATGCGCCCTGGGCTCTATGTATACCATTGCGCAAGCCCGCATGTGCCCTCGCACATCGCCAACGGCATGTATGGATTGATTCTCGTTGAGCCGAAGGGCGGTCTCCCGCTCGTTGATCGCGAGTTCTATGTGGTGCAGGGCGAGCTCTACACCTCCGGCAAACTTGGCGAAAAAGGTCACCAAGAAATGTCCAAGGATAAGCTCCTCGCTGAAGCACCGGAGTATTTCGTCTTTAACGGGCGCAAGGGAGCACTCACAGGCGACCGCGCCCTGAAAGCCAAGGTTGGCGAGACGGTGCGCATCTTCTTTGGTGTCTCTGGTCAGGTGCCCTCAAACTTCCACGTCATTGGCGAAATATTCGACAAACTCTATCCTGAGGGCGATATAGTTTCTCCACCGCATCGCAACGTGCAAACGACGCTCGTGCCCGCGGGGGGTGCGGCTATGGTGGAATTCACTCTGGAGGCTCCTGGGAAATATCTCCTCGTGGATCATGCGCTCACCCGCGCGATTGACCGCGGCGCTGTAGGCGAGCTCTTTGTCGATGGCCCTGAGAGACCTGCTGTGATCAAGAAGCTGTAGAGCGTAGAGAGACCAGCAAGTCGCCGGCTGCCATAGGGGCAGCCGGCGACTTGCGTATGTTCGGTGTGCTACAACGTCGGGAATCCCGGTGTGTCGCCACGTGGTGCTGAGAAGGAGGATGTGCCCGGCATCTCGAGATTAAACGTGCCAATGATCAAATTGATGATGCCCGAGGACGCGATCATGATAAACATGCCGATGATGCCCCAGAGCATGTGCTGGACGCCGGTCTGACGTTTGGTGGTGTCTTCGGGGTTTGCAATAAACACCACGAGCCCCCAGATGAAGTAGAGAAAACCTATCGAGAATATGAGCAGAATCGTCGGGTCGACGATGTATTGTACGATGCGCCCCAGTATGCCCGTGCTATCCATAACTTTCTCAGTATACAACAAAAACAATCCGCCCTGGGGGCGGATTGTTTATAGACATTCAGAGTTTTCTATCTTCCGTAGACAGAGATATCAGGTGCGCGCGGCACAATTGCCTCATTGCGCTGCACGCTAAAGGTGTTCTGCAAGAGAGATACCAATCCCCACACGGAAGTCATGACGAAAATGGCGATAACCCCCCAGAGCATGAGCTGCACGCCCTCTTTGCGCTTTTCCTCGTCACCCACTTTCATGAGGTACTGGATGAGTCCCCAGATAAAGACGATGAGAGCGACAGTAATGAGGAGCGGCACCACAGCCCCGAGAATGCGATTTATGACCGCAATGGTGTCCAATATGCCGGCTGCGCTCGCAATAGCTGGTGCAATGAGCGCCACTGCCGAGAGCGGAAGTGCAGCTTCGAGTAATCGTCTTTTCATACTGAACAAGATTGCTAATTAATATACCTCAATCGTAGAGCATCGGGGGCGAATTACAACCGGCTAATGTGGATAACGGAATATTTAGCACCCTGATCCGTTGAGAGAATTACACGGAAGTGCTTCGCCACTACCCCCTGCGCCGAAATTGCCGCCGCCACCGCCACTCGAGAGGAACGTATCTTGAAGGATGGTGAGTATCCCCCAAATTGATGCCATGACAAACAAAATGCCCACACCCCATATCGCCACCTTGCGAAAGCGCGCAGCAGCAAAGCCATGCTCACCTCCTTCGCCGCCGTGCCCTGTCATAACCATCAGCGAACGCACGAGGAACAGCACGAGCGCCAAGGCAACAAGCATGGGTATTGCCACGTTAATAATGAGCACCACAAGCGCGACGAGCTCGCTCCATGTCTGTGGAGCGGCAAACGCAAGTGTTGGGGCGAATAGTATCAGTATTAAAAATACACCTCCCGAATGAAAAATTGCTGGAAAAGCTCCAGATGCGCGGCGTGGGGGAAGCGGCGAAGGAGGCGTATTGCAAATACGATGACTGAGTCGCGGGGTCCCCACAACAAAGCATATGGATTTTTCCAGCAATTTTTCCATGGTTATCCGCGCAATTGGTCTATGGTGCCCTTGATGAGCGTGGCGAGCGCCCACGCGCCCAATGCAAGCGCCGCGCCTATGATAACGTGCTTGAAATTCTCTCTTGCCTTACCAAGCGCCTCGGGATTTCCCTGCGCCGCGAGAAACTTGAACCCCGAAAATACGATGAAAAACGCGACGACCGGCAGTGCGATATATACAAATGCTTGCAAGATACCCTCGACGAATTCATCGATGGTGCGAAAGCGGAGCGGGTTTTCAAATGTAACCGATTGTGCCAGTGCTGATTCTGGAACCATCACTACCGGAAACCCGCTGAGGAAAGCAGCTGTGAGGCTATACCCTATTCGTTTGAGCGATAGATACATGCGCATAGAAATTATAGTTGATCGAGTAGGCTAGTAAGCTCGCGCTCCGCACGCTGCACCGCCTCTGCCAGCCGCGTCGCGCCTGAGGTGGCGTCTTCTATCATAACCCGGAAAGCGATACCGCTACGCACCGGATCCGGATCAAGCCAGCCGCGGGCTATTATGGCAGAATCACGGAATACCGCCTCTTCCCCATCAGCAGCTTCAGAAAGCACGTCTCGGCGCGCCGAAGGCACCCCAGACGCTTTCCATAAAATCCTTGAGGCGTCAGTATTGCCGAGAATCAATGCGACGGTCGCTGCGCCCTGTGGATTCAGGCTGCCGCGCGGCACCGAGAGGGCATACATTTTTCCAAAAGTGATCGCGCGGTCGGTGTCTTTTATTTGCGGCAATACCGCAGCGGTGAAATTGAGATTGGGATTCTGCGCGCGGAGCAATGCGTATTCGCTCGCAAAGCCCACGTAGAGCGCCACGTCGCCTTCGCCAAATGCTACGCGCGACGGCGGCAGTGAACGATTCCATGAATACACGAGCTTGCTTGGGTTGGCGAATTCGGTGTAAAAGCGGAGCGCATTCTGCGCCGGCTGGCTCACTTGGGTCGCGCTGGTATTGATCGCGGGGCGAATACGCCCCTCGGAGTCGCGCGCTGTAATGGGGCTGCCCGCCTGCATGATGAGCGTCGCGAGAATCTCTTTAGCATGGGTAACATTCTCGTATTCGCCAAATGCAATGCCGCTTTTCGCTATATTTTTTGAATCATCCTTTCGAGTAACCTTCTCTGCGATATCAAAAACCTCATTCCAATAGTAGGGCGATGAGCTCGCAAGCGCCCCCGTGCGCATCAAATCACGATTCACATACATGACCAGTGGATCAACGGCAATCGGCACGCCAAGCGCGCCCGCGTTGGTCAGAAATAGCTCGGCACCGTCGATGAACGTCTCTTTAAACATTCGTTCGGTCACCGCTTCCTCAAAAATCTCATTGATGGGAACCACTTTTTGGAAATCTTGCAGGATATGCTCGTGATCGAGCACGATCAAATCCGGCCCTTTATTCCGCGCGATGGCGTCAGTGAGATCATTTTCGAATGTGCGCGGATCATGTTGGCGGTAGGAGACATTGAGCAGTCGGCCATCGTTTTCAGAAAGCGCGCGCAGCATGACAGTAAATGAGCGCTCATCAAGCGTGCCCCAAATCAGCACGCTCCCTATCTGCCCGCCAGCGCCGCCATAGGTGCTGCGCGCAAAATACACCATTCCTCCCACGGCAAAAACACCAAAGACCCCTAGTACAACAATTTGAAAAAGAGTGAGCTTTGTTTTCATATCTATATTGCGGGTGCGCCGCCTTTCAATTGTAAGCCATAGTGATGCGCGCCGGCTGGAAACTCGCGCAGAAGCGTGAACCCCTCCGCTTGTGCCATTGCGAGCGCCGCCGCTTTGGTAACAACGCGTCTTGGCTCAGGTCCCATGCCGCCAAATGAATCCGCCCAGTCAATGATGATGAGGCGTCCGTCTGGGCGCAGTACTCGTTGCGCCTCCGCGAATGCTCCCGGGGTATGCTCAAGCTGGAAAAGCACGTTTGACATTATGACCGCATCGAGGCTTTTGTCTTTTATATTTGTCCCGCCCAGTTTTTCGAAGTCACCCCAAATAATATCGACGCACTCGAGTTTCTCGCGCAGTGCGTTGTTCTTGATACGGGTGAGCAAGTCTTTCTGCACATCGACTGCATACACACGCCCTGTACGCCCCACTGCACGTGCGGCAGCGAGTGTATACGCACCCGAGCCAGCTCCGAAATCGGCGATTTTCATGCCAGGGTCAAACTGCATCGCGGCGACGTTTGTTTCGGGATGTGCAAAATTGCCACTGGGGGCTGCGCCAGTGCCTTCAGCACCCCACAGACGCGCCTTGGCCCGCGCCATTTCTTGCTCACTTTGCGAGCGCGGCTGCGCCACGCCGGCAATATCGGATATGTCGCGAAAATTATGCGGCATGCCCTTAAAGTATACCACCCCACGATACCCTTCGTCCGGCTGCGCCTGTGCATGAAATACCGCGGGTGCTGCGCACCCGCGGTATTACCTATCCTGCTTTCTACTGTTCTGTTGGTGAATATGAAGATGTGATGTCCTGCACATCAAATAGCCACCCCAACGCATCAGTAGCAATTGTTAACACGAATATCATGCCGCCAACTGCAAGCGCAAGCATGAGAAGTGCCGCAAGCGACTGAGCACATTTTTTTGCAATCGAAGATGCGTACCACGTCATGATTCCTCTCCTTCACTCCCTAGAGCATGTTTCGAAACCAGGGTTCCCGAGCCGAGCGAGTCGTGTTCGTTGGCGAGGTGCCTCGTCGGAGGGCGAAGTGTATCGGGGATACATTGAGTCCGAGACGAGTGCGCCGCAGCCAGAACACGAATCGCGTAGGCAGGGAAGGGTTTCGAAACATGCTCTAGATTAAGCCCCGCAACATACTACACGCGGATGATGAAAAAATACGAAAGATAGATACGTATGTATCTCCGTTATTTTATAGCGATAGTGAGCGTGATCCGATCCCCATCTCCAATCCCCTCCTTTTTTCGCACCGCGAGTTTGATCGGGAGCAAATACGGCCCGTCTTTATCGGGAAAAATAGAGGTATCCCAGCTCGTTTTCCCTATCGTCGCGCGCACGCGCACCGAGCCCCACCCTCTGCGCGGCTTTTTCGCCTGCTCCGCACGAATCTGTTCAGAAACTTTTTTATCAATATATGCAAAATGCCACGCCGCCGTGGTGCCCGGATACAGCCACACTTTTGCTTGCATGGTGTACTTAGATTTCATGCGGTGATTCTAGCATGTCCCCCGAGCACACATATAGAAAAACCGTCAGGGGACTACCCTGACGGCTTCAGTATTCGATTAGGTTGGCTCTTTAACTTTAGTATCCGAGAGCTTTGCCAGCCGAGAACCCGCGCCTATATTATAGAGCCCGAGCAGGAAAACGCTCCATAAGATTTGGATTTCGATCTGCTCTTGAGGCCACATACCATGCCTCGGAAGCGTAGGTATTTCGTTGACCAAGGTCGAGTAGCCGCAATAGAGCAGAAGTACGCCGAACCAAAGGCGCCACTCCTTTCCGATGATTAACCCCATCCACCAGGTCATCACCCCTGCGTACAGAAGCGAAATGCCGGTGAAGTTCAGAACCATGCCAACCGTGATCACTGCAGGCAACCATTCGGGAAAATACACATAGAGCAGAGCGATTGCTGCGCTAGCGATAGTCACCGCTGCGCTGGTAGCTAAAGAGACGTAATAGATGCGATTCTGCATCGCGTTTCCCCTTTTTTCTATATGACCACAACGGTCATGCCTGCCGAAAAAATACTATAGACATGCCTCTCCGTCAATCTTCGTGTTCAAACGGCGCTGAAAAATCTGCTGCCAACTAACAATGTAGAAAATCGAAAGCCCCGCCTAGAGTCGGGGTGCATGCTCCGCTCATGCAAACATCATGCGCATCCCCGATACTTAGAGCATGTTCAGCCGTGATACACTCATGATATGCCAGCAACACATAATCACCACGTAAGCGCAGTCGTCCTCGGCGGCGCGCTGATTATTTCCTCCATCATAGGCTCGTATGCTTTTTACACCGTCCGCTCCGGCAATTCACTCAGCACCACCGGCTCGGCGAAAGAACGCGTGAAAGCAGACACAGCAAAATGGACGATCCGCCTCGAGCGCGTCGTGCCCGATACTGCCGTGGGGAGCACCTACGCACTCGTCGCAGCCGATGCAAATAAAGTGAAAAAATTCTTTGCCGACAACGACATCCCATCAAACGCTATCACCCTCTCGCCTATTGCCGTCGAGGAATACTACAGCGGCATCAATGACGGCATCCGCCGCGTCGCTGTGCGCCAGAGTGTTTCGGTCACGAGCGAGGATGTCGATCGCGTAAATATCATGTCGCAAAGCACTGTCGCGCTCGCCCAGCAGGGCGTCGCATTCTCGCCGAACATGCCAGAATTTTATGTTTCAAAACTTCCCGAGCTCCGCGTGCGCCTGCTCGGCGCAGCGATCCAGGATGCAAAGAAACGCGCCGATGAAATCGCGGGCGCTATGGGGCAGCGCGTCGGCAAGATGCAGAGCGCCTCAAGCGGCGTCGTGCAGGTACTTGCACCCAATTCAATTGAGGTCGCCGATTATGGTCAATACGACACCGCCTCCATCGAGAAGGATGTCATGGTCACCGCCCGCGGCGTGTTCAGACTGCGCTGAAAAATCTGCTGATAACCAACAATGTAGAAAATCGAAAGCCCCACCCGGAGTCGGGGTGGGGCTTCGTCGCTACCGCGGAGGATAGTACCGATCGAGAAGCGCATTGGATTCGTCGATCTTACCCTGCCTCGTCAGCCGCAAGCACTCAGCCTGAATCGTGTCGTCGGTCACGCGGACCTTCGGCTCAATGGGCTTCGTACCAGTGGTGAACGAAAAGGCGTACAACCTGCCACGGCGGCGGATCAGAGTGGTCTGAGTCATGTAGTGAGCCTGCTCCACTTCTATGCGGAGGTTTACCTTTGATAACCAGATCCTATTGAACACCTTTGACGCCTCCCCTTACATCCCTGCGGAAATGCGCTACAATCAGCAGATTAATTATTCATTTCTATGTATATGAACAAAATATTGATCGGAATTGTGGGTGTGGCGGTTGTCGCTGGTGGTGCATATTTCTTCATGTCGAAGAATAGCGTGCCGGCGCAAGATTCAGCGCAGGTACAAGACGGTGCAAACGAAGCGGCTCGCGATGTCGCGCAGACCGGCGTGCGCTCCCTTAAGAGCATCATGGCGGCGGGCGGCGCCCACGTGTGCACATTCACATCAGAAGACCCGAATGCAAAGAACACTGGCACCGTATACGTATCCGGAGACAGCATCCGCGGCGAATTCGAAAGCAACGTGCAGGGCGCGGGCATGATGAAGAGCCACATGATTCAGAACGCAGGACACATGTACACATGGTCTGACGCAACGCCGCAGGGTATCAAGATGCCGATACCGGCGGGTGGCGCGCAGGGTGATGCGAATGCGAGCGCGTCCGGCCAGATGAATTTCGACGCGGGTGTCGAGATGGCTTACGACTGCAAGCCGTGGACGCCTGACAACGCGTCATTCACTCCGCCATCCAGCGTGTCATTCATGGATATGTCCGAGATGATGCAGAACATGCCGAAGATGCCTCGCTAGAGCATCCCCTGTTGTGTGTAAGGGCTCCCCTCGCAGGCGAGGGGAGCCCTTTACACTTTCCAGCGCCTCACAGCATCTGAGCTGTTTATAAAAATCGGATCTGTAATTGTTATTCCTTTTTCTTCCAGCCGCGGAGTTCGTAGTATTTGTCCTTCGGCTCGCCCGTCCAGCCGTTGATACCTTTGCTGGGCAACCAGATGCCGTGTATGTACAAAACTGCGAGCGACATCACACCGAGAAATCCGAAAGCATACGCTCTGCCGAAATACGCAGAAATGCCGACTACCAAGATTACAAACATCGCCAGCTTGAGGACTTTTCGCCATTTGGGAGTCTGTTCTTCAAAATGCCCAAAGAAAATATGCCCCACCGCAAACATGCTCGTGACCACAGCAACTTCAAACCAAAGTGTGTCCATATTTTTGCGATTATATCACTGCGCACGGAAATAGTACCTGACACTTAATTACCGATGCGGGCAGCCAGCCCAGCAGCAGGGGCGGCGCATGCCGCCCGAGAGTTTTGAGAGACCTTTCTTGATGCGGATATCCCTCGTCTCTGCACGCTTCCCAGAAATGACCCAGCAAATCCACTCGCTTCGCGCGAGCGGCGTGATGTCGTTCCACACGGCGAGCGCTTTCGGCGTAGACGCCAGAGCGTTTCGGAAATCTGCCGGCAAGCTATGCACGGCGCTGGTGCTGATGACTTTGACCATGGCTCCATTTTACATCACATGATGGTGATTTGATGGAGCTGACTCCATTTCCCATTACTCACCCTTTTCCTCACCCATGAGGTCTTTGGTCTGAATGGGGCTTTCAATGCCGGGTTTCCACTCGGCGTTAATCGGTCCGAATTTCCTTTCATATTCAGAAAGCTGATGCCCGAGGTACTGACCGAGACGCTTCATGTGCTGCGGCGTAAGCACATAGGCAACGCCCTGCTGCCCCACCATCATCCCCATGACAAATGCCTCCTGCGAGAAGGCGACACTAATATTTTCGCAGAACTGTTTCGGTACTTTAGTTAAATCCATAGGTCGCCATTATATCACCAACGGCGAATTGTCCTCACAAGGCAATTCGTGCAGAATGCTTGAGGCAGCGGAGCTGTCTAAAGTTTCTGCCAAAGACGGATGTGAGGCGTTGAAATCGTTCCGGAAAAGATTCCTGACCATTTACTCTTTTCCCGCTGACACCTCGTTAATTTAAATTGACATCGCATTTCCAATTCCTAGTAACGAGTTGCCGAAATGAACAGAAGTGCGAGACCGACGATGGCAAAAGCAATAGTGCCCCACGCAACGTAGTTGGAGATTTTCATTTTTCTCATCTCGTCTGTGATACCAAGCAAGCGAAAAACCCCTTCGAGGAAGGTTGCAACAATTACATCGATAAAAAAGTCGAACATAGTTACTCCCCCTCCGTTTCACCAGCGAGTGCGACGCAGGCGGCGATTTTGTCGTTTTCGTAGAGGCGCATGACGCGGACGCCTTGGGTGGCGCGACCGGAGGCGCGGATTTCACTGAGCTCGGTGCGGATGACTTGCCCTTTTTGAGAAACGGCAACCAATTCTTCTTTGCCAGTCACGACGTGCGCGGAGACGAGCTCGCCCGTCTTCGTTGTCACGTTCGCCGTCTTGATGCCACCGCCGCCCCTGCCCTGCACTTTGTATTCTTTGAGCGGAGTGCGCTTGCCGTAGCCTGATGAGAGGAGCACAAAGAGATCGTAATCTTTCTCGCCCTTGGGCACGATGCCGGAGCCGACGACGCTGTCGCCTTTCTTTAATTTGATACCGCGCACACCCGCTGCGGTGCGACCCATAGAGCGCACGTCTTTTTCCTTGAAGCGAATTGCCTGTCCTTTGGAGGTGGTGATCACCACATCATCGCCCGCACGCACGACGTGCGCAGAGATGAGTGCATCGTCTTTATCAAGCGAGATCGCGATCAAGCCCGAACGGCGCACTTCGTAGAAATGCTCGGCGTCTGTCTTTTTCACGGTGCCGTTTTTCGTGATCATCACAAGCGCAGTGCCCTCAGCATCTTTCACCTTTTTCGGGAGAGCGAGCACAGAATTGATGTTTTCGCCCTGCTCAATGGAGAGGAAGTTCATGACGCTCTTGCCGCGCGTGGCGCGCTTGCCCTCGGGGATGTCGTACATTTTCAGCTGATACGCCTTGCCTTTGTCGCTGAAGAAAAGAATATCGCTGTGTGCCGATGCGGTAAGGAAATGAGAGACAACATCCTCTTCCTTGGTATCGAGATCAACGACGCCGACGCCACCGCGCTTCTGCTTGCGATACTCGCCCGGATTTGTGCGCTTCACATAGCCGCCGCGCGTAAGCACGAGCACGGATTCTTCATCAGCAACGAGATCCTCTGGCGAGAGCACTTTCGCTTCGCGCTTCACGATCTTTGTGCGGCGATCATCGCCGTATTTCTCTGCAATTTCGGAGATTTCTTTCTTGATGAGGGTGAGCATCTTTTTCTCGCTGGCGAGAAGGGATTCCAGCTCGGCGATGAGCTCGCGTACTGCCTTGAGCTCGTCTTCGATCTTCTTGCGCTCAAGACCAGCGAGCTTCTGCAAGCGCATTTCCAAAATGGCGGTCGCTTGGATTGCAGAAAACTTAAATGTCTTCATCAGGCCCGCGTGCGCCTCGGCAACAGTAGGGCTTTTCTTGATGAGCTTGATGATTTCGTCGATATGATCGAGTGCTTTCTTGAGTCCTTCGAGAATATGCTCGCGGGCTTTCGCGACAGCGAGATCATAGCGCGTGCGGCGCGTGACCACCTCCTTGCGGTGCGCGATGAATGGCTCGATGAGCCCCTTGAGCGAGAGCGTCTGCGGGACGCCATCGACGAGTGCGACGGTGTTGTAGTGGAATGTTTCCTCAAGCTGGGTGTGCTTGTAGAGCGCATTCAAGACAGTCTGCGGATGCCCGCTCGATTTGAGATCAATCGCGACGCGAATATCGGTGGTGGATTCATCGCGGACGTCTTTGATGCCTTCAATTTTCTTGTCATGCACCAGATTGGCGATATTTTGCAAAAGATCAGCTTTGTTTACGCGGAATGGAATCGAAGTGATGATGATTTGGTAGTCGCCCTTCTTACCCTCGACAATCTCTGCTTCGCCACGCACCACGACGCCCCCGCGCCCTGTGGCATACGCATGCGCGATGTCTTTTTGATTAAACGCGATGCAGCCTGTCGGGAAATCGGGACCTTGCACAAATTGGAGCAGATCTTCCGTAGTCGCTTTCGGGTTATCAATCAGATACGCGGTCGCATCGCACACTTCGCGCAGATTGTGCGGTGGGATGTTTGTCGCCATACCGACGGCGATGCCGAGTGTGCCGTTGATCAAAAGATTGGGCACCATCGAAGGAAGCACGATGGGCTCTTTTTCGGTGTTGTCGTAGTTTGGAATGAAATCCACTGTTTCTTTTTCAATATCCTTGAGCATCTCGCCGCCGAGGCGCGACATCTTTGCTTCGGTGTAACGCATGGCGGCTGGGTTGTCGCCGTCGATCGATCCGAAATTTCCTTGACCAATGATCAAGGGGTAGCGCATCGAGAAATCCTGCGTGAGTTTTGCGAGCGCGTCGTAAATTGCGGCATCGCCGTGCGGGTGGAGCTTACCCATCACCTCACCGACGACGGTTGCCGACTTGCGCGTCTTGCCGCCGGCGCTCAAGCCAAGCTTGTTCATGGTGTAGAGAATGCGGCGGTGCACCGGCTTCAAGCCGTCGCGCGCATCAGGAAGCGCGCGCGAGACGATAACCGACATCGCGTATGCGAGATACGACTCACGCATTTCGGTCGTGATCGAACGCGAAACGATGCCCGACAGCGGGCGTTCTGCAGGAGCTTTTTTGTCGTCTTTTTTGGCTGCCATATGCGTTAATTAGACTCTAATTATAACACCTAGCGAGCCTAAAAGCCATAGTTTTACTATGGTTTTTAGCGAGCGACGGTGTTATATCGAGCTTGTGAGATATAGCAAATTTAAGACCCCTCCGCCAGTGGCGAGAGGGGTCGATATCAGGGCTTTACCATTGGCTTTTCGGGGGAAATGTTAAGAATCCTCGTTCTCCGCCCAGCATACCCATTCGGCAACGAGCCCGGCGCACATGATGAGAGCTCCCACCATCGAGACGAATGTGCCCGCAGTGGTTTGTACCGAGTTTAGATCCGAAACAAAGAGTGAAATCACAAAGGGTGTTATCACCATGGCTAGACCCACGAAAAACAAAAGCATCGGCTTGCCCATGGGGCGATGCCACCAGTGGCTGCATCCGCATCGCGTGCACTTGTCTGTCATTGCATGTTCCTTCTGTGGCTAGAAATACCATACAATACAAAACGCCCGTTCGCAATATGCCGCTGGAAAATCCTGCCTATGTTCATCTACAGCTCAGAAACGACTGTATACTTAAAGATATGGCAACGGCAAAGCAGCGCCAAGCTGCGCGGAGCAACATCAAAAAAGCGCGAGCGCGCTTGATGGGCATGTCGCATCTCCCACGAGCATTCGCGCAGCCGCAAGGTCGTGGGCGCAAAAAGCCGGGAGCCGGAGGCGGAAAATATTACCGCATTGAGCTCAGACCGACTGAGAAATTCACCAGCTATCGCACGCAGGATGTCGGTCGCGCGGGGCATACGAAGCGCCTCGCAGGCAAGCGCCCGAGCGGCAGCTGGGGCACGCGCTCGTGGCTCATCAGTAAAAAAGATGCGCACATGACCCGTGCAGGAAAATTGGTGATTGACTCAAAAACAACGCGCAAGGTCCTCGGCGATATGCGCGGACCGATCACGCACGTAAAGGCAGATGTGTTTCGCGCGCACCCGAGAAAAAACGTCGCGGAAAAAGCAAAGCCTACGCTGGCAATGCGCAGAGCGCAAAGGAAAAATATTAAGAAAGCGCAACGAGCGCGTTGGTCGTAACACAACGCCAGACGCACAAAGAAAAAACGGTACTGTGAAAGTGCCGTTTTTTCTTTGTGCGCACCTTATTCACCAACCTGTTCTGTCGCAACCGGAGTCGTGGTATCGGTAGGTGCCGATGCTGTGTCGCCCATATACCACCACACGCCAAGTGCGATGAGGACGAGCACGATGAGTCCTGCAATCATTTGCATAGTTTGAAAAAAAAAATTATCTGGTAATGCCCGTATCCAGTATATGCCCACTCTTCTGGAGCGCCTCCGGCTCCTGTTGATATAGTAGCCAACATATTGTATATTTCTGCAAGTCTAGAGGAGAACCGAAACAATGGCGGAAGAGTTCAGTTTAACTGACTTCACCACCAAACATCATCCGCGTCCACATGTGAATGCACTGGTGCGACCGCATCACGTGTTTAGCACCGAGGAGCGTCGTGCTGCGGCATTTGAGGCAGGGTGGAATGTATTCCAATTTCCTTCCGAAATGCTCCTGGGCGGCGACCTTCTTTCTGATTCGGGCACCACCGCGCTCACCGTTGAGCAGGAGGCTGCCATGCGTATGGGAGACGAAGCATACGGCAGCAATTGGGGCTACTTTCAGCTACTCAAGTCGCTTGAGGATACATTCGACATATCGGAGCGTGATTGGGCTGTATATCTATTCCACCAAGGGCGCGCGGCAGAACATGCCCTGTATTCACACATCAGAAAAAAGAATGGGTACTGGCTCTGCGTGCCGTCAAACGGATTCTTCGACACCACGCGTGCAAACGCGGAGGCAAATCATATCGAGGCGGCTGATCGGCTGGATGCCAGTGATCCCATTTTCAGGGGCAATATTGATGTGCAGAAACTCGAGAGAGATCTGAGATGCCAAGCGGGTATTATCCCGTTCGTGCTCATGACGGTGACCAACAACACAGCAGGTGGTCAGCCTGTTTCGCTTGCAAATATTGAGAGCGTCCGCGACATAGCACACGCATGGGATGTCCCGCTGCTGCTTGATGCCTGTCGCTTTGCAGAAAATGCGTGGTTCATAAAAAAGCATGAGCCGGCGTATGCAAAAAAGACAATCGCTGAAATTGTGCACGCGATGGTCGCATGCTGCGATGGATTCACCATCTCGTTTAAAAAAGATGGACTGTCCAATATGGGAGGTGCGCTGATCCTGCGCAAAAAGAGTCTGCTCACCAAGCGCTATCCGGATTTGCTGGAACAAATCTATGACCACCAGATTCTTGTTGAGGGGCACCACACGTACGGCGGCATTCCGGGGCGCGATATTATGACCATCGCCCAAGGTCTGCGCTATGCGGTGCAGGAGGAGTATCTTGGTGGGCGTATCGGATTGGTGCATGATTTCGGCACCTATCTCAGCGGGCTCGGCGTGCCCACCCTGACACCGATCGGAGGGCATGCAGTGTACATCGACATCGATAAGTTCTTCGCCGACACGAACATGGTGCGCGAGGATTTTGGTGGCATATCGCTCACCGCGCTCCTTCTATTGAAAGGTGTCCGCCTCTGCGAATTGGGTGCATTCGCGTTCGGCAAATACGATCTGGCGAGCGATAGGGACTCATTCCCTGCACAAAATTATGTGCGCGCTGCCGTGCCACGCAATAAGTATGAGCGCGATGATCTCTACTATGTCGCGGACTGCATCAAGGCGCTCTACGATAGGCGTCATGATCTGCCCAAGGCAGTGCCGACCTACGGCAGAGACAAAACACTCCGCCACTTCAAGGCGCGCTTCAGCCTTGAATACCGTTGAGTGCATCAAAGCCCCGCTACCTGCGGGGCTTTCCTTATGTTAGAGCATTAAGCACTGTCGCGAGCGAAATTTTTGCAATACCGACAACAGTATCCGCTGCGCCATAATATATATAGATGGTGTCCCCGCGCACTACCGAGCCGCAGGGGAAGACAACATTGCCCACAATTCCCTCTTTCTCATACACCATTTCCGGCTCGAAAAACGGATCGCTGGTGCGCCCCAAGACTTGCGTCAGATCATCCTTTGCCAAGAGTGCAGCGCCAACGCGATAGGTATTGTGCACCTCGGAAATGCCGTGATAGAGCATGAGCCATCCCTTGTCTGTTTCGATCGGAGGACCAGCGAGCCCCACCTTCACGCTATCCCACATGCCCGAACGCGGACCGATGATGTGCACGCAGGTGTTTGCTTTTTCTTTTTCAAAATCAAGCGTGTCGAAATAATGCGCGCAGACGGTGCTCGCGATACGATGCACCAGTGCGTATTTGCCCTGCACTTTTTTTGGCAGCAAACACGCATCTTTATCATCAATGCCCAAGGGCGATATGAGCTGCGGCATCGTCCAATTCCAATTCCGTGCGAGAAAATCTTTTTCAGTAATAGATGCTACGGCAACGCGAGGCGCATTCACTGCATCATATGCGGTATAGAGTAAGTAAAGACTATCTTCGATTTTTGTAATCCGCGGATCCTCGCATCCGGAATTCCCCGCTTGGCGTTTTTGCTCGAAATCGGCGCGCGGCATATAGATAGGCTCGGGCAATCGCTCAGTGATTGTTTCAGCGTCCTCGCTGCGTGCATATCCCACAACCGATGTATTTTCCTCACCCATGGCACGATAGAGAATATGCACTGATCCATCGAGGTCGATCGCGGCAGGATTAAAGACTGCGCGATTCTCCCACTTGTGGCTCATATCAGGGGTGAGCACCGGCCCGCCGATGCGCGAAAAGCGCCGTTCGTGCGCCGTCGCCGGATAGAGTGTTTCCACAAGATCCTTGAGTCGCACTTCCGCAATACAGCCCGTCGTATCTGCTGCGCCATAAAATACCTGTAGCATCTCCCCTTCCATACGCACGCCTGTCGGAAACACTACATTATTCACCGCTCCGGCGCGCTCATACGGCTCAAGCGGCGTAATGAACGGTCCCTTTGTCTTGCCGATAATTTTGCGTGGGTCGTTAAGGTCGAGCAGTACCGCTTCGATGCCGTAGACGAATTGATAGTTGCGTCCACGCTCGAAATGATTTTCGATCATCGAGTACACGAGGAGCCAGCCGTACTCTGTTTTGATGGGCGGCGCGCCGATCTCTATTTGATCGTTCGGTGTGCGCTCGGGATAGATGCGTTGTTCGTTGATGGTGGCATACCAGCGTTTCCACCACTCCGGATCATACATGTCTTCTTCTTTATCAAATTGCGCAATCGCGATTTTCTTCGGCACTTGCTCCGGCTCGACGGTAAGAATAGCTGTCATCTTGCCATTGATCGGCTCAGGAAAGAGCGCCATCGCCTTGCTCGAGAACGGCGTCACCAAATGCTTTTCGTCGATCTTTTTAAAATCTTTTGTCTTTGCAACAGCAACGCGAATACCATCGGGAGTAAATGGGTACTTCGAAAGTGCGGTGTAGAAAATGTAGAACGTATCGCCATAGCGTACGACGCGCGGATCTTCGCACCCGTATTTCTCCCACTGCTCCGTGGGACTCACGAGCACGCGCCGATCACTATAGTGCTTTCCATCTTTCGAGACGGCATATCCGATGGTCGAAAGATTATGCGGACCTTCGCGGATAGGATCTGCGAGCGACATCGCGCGGTAGACGACGTGTATCTTGCCGTCAAAATCGACCGGGCACCAATTGAACGAAGCAAAACCCTCCCACGCGCTCTCGTATACCGGCCGCAACACCGGATTCTCATCTGACCTGCGCACGACGAACATATGCAAACAGTATACACTGTCTCATTCAAATACAGTGCTCGCTCTCGATCTTGTATCGCCCCACCTCCCATTGACGCCAGTTTGGCAGCTATATAGACTGCTGCGCAGATAAAAGGAGGAGGCTCTATGAGCAAAACGTCGCCCGACGTGGCAACGCTTGTCCATGCGATTACCTCAAGACTCGGCGTACGCAGAGCCGTCGATCCGGCACCACTACGCGCACTATTTGAGCAAAAACGATATGTAGACATGTTTGAAATGATCAAGCATGCACTGCATTTACCTATGCCTCTACGTGTTGCTATCGTTGATATTACAGAGAGAAGGGCAATAACGCGTGGGTATACATTCCACCCCATATGCCGGCATATGGCACACCCGAGCTTGAAACACTGAGGATCACGATCTGTGTGCAAAGAAATTTTCTCACCCACGCGCCTTTTGCCACTGTTGTACTGATGATGGCGCATGAACTGGCGCATGTGATACTGGAAGCCACTGGTCATCCATTACGTCGCCAAGAGCGCGCGGTAGATGTCACCGCAATGGCACTGGGGTTTGCAGAGTACTACGAGCGCGGCACTAGTTATCGAATGCCATACTCTCAATTAGATGCGCGTGAGGACGGATGGCTCGCCCCCGTGAATTGGCTTGCGAGCATCCTCCCATTTACAACACATAGATGTGGTTATTTAACCAAGAGAGAAGTGCTGAGAGCTGCATCGGAAATTCGCAAACTCCGAAGAAATGTACTGTACTAAGAAGCGCCTTCAAAGGCGTTTTTTTCGTGTCGCAAGTCTGCTTGTCAGCGTACTATTTTCCCAGCGTGCTGACGTGGAGCGTGCTTTGTTCGGCGGGATCGCGGCGGAGTTGTTCGAGGAAGGCGTCGATAGGGGCAGTGGCGACGTTTACGTATGTGTCCGCACCGCCATAATAGACAAAGAGCGTGCCGTCCTTGATGACCGCGCCGCAGGCGTAGGTAACGCGCGGAGTGTGCCCGGTCTCCTCATACCACGCGCGTGCAGTCAAAATCGGGTGCATGCTGCGGTAAAGCACTTTCGCCGGATCATGCTTATCGAGAATCATCGCGCCGATTTTGTATCCCCCGCCATTGTGCTGATGCGAAACGGCATTGTAAATCAGAAGCCAGCCATATTTCGTCTCGATCGGCGGTGCGCCCACCAAAACTTTTCCCGAGTCCCAATGCGCGGGGCGCACGCGAATGCGATCCTGCGCTTCAAGCCAACGCTTGTCATTATCGCGAAACTCGCGCATGTCGAGTGAGTCGGTGTAATCGATGCAGATATCCGGCCAGACGCGATGGAAGATGACATACTGCCCATCAATTTTTGCTGGCAAGAGCGCGGCGTTCTTCCCCCCAGTGCCCCAGTGCGTCGGCGGGGCGGTAAGCAGCGTCGGGCGATTCCAGTAAATTTCCTCCTGTCGTACGCATTCCACCGAAGTCGAAATGTGCGCTGTGCGCGCCTGCTCCCAGCCGTTAAATGCAGCATAGAGAAAGTGCACGTTATCCTCAAGAATGGTCGCGCGCGGATCCTCGGCACCATCGACACCGCTTGTCGGGCAACGCAAATCAACGATATATTTTTTTTCTTTTGCGACGTTCTTTCCTTCGGCACGGCTGCCGGGTATGTATGCGGGCTCTGGATTGCGTCTGAAATGCAGCCCGTCTTTTGAGACT
The DNA here is from genome assembly GCA_964462785.1 of uncultured Candidatus Saccharibacteria bacterium. Taxonomy (GTDB): domain Bacteria; phylum Patescibacteriota; class Minisyncoccia; order Phycocordibacterales; family UBA2100; genus JACQKA01. The sequence goes on from CAYWZA010000017.1 coordinate 19,489, forward strand.
GCGTGCCCCCACACCGAGCGTCCGCCGTTGCCAATCGCGCGATAAAAGAGGTGCACTTTGTCGTCGATCAAGACGGCGGCTGGATTAAGTGTTGCAACCGTTTCCCAATCATGCGTTGGATTGGGCGCAATGATCGGATTGCCATCATAGCGCGTGAGTGTCGCCCCGCGCGCAGGATCGGGATACAAATGCGTAAATGGCTGGGGGAATGAATACGTGTAGAGTGTTTTTTTGCCGCTCAGCCATTCGATACGGATCATGTCGTCTTCGAGTTCGCACGAACGTATTGCAATGCTCCCAGTCTTCGGCAGCGGTATATCGCATTCAAAAATAGGGAGCTCGGTGCGCCATCGCTCTTTCCATGTAAGCTCGTGCACGGCAAACAGCGCCGCACCAAGCGCAACGCGCAACACCTTGCCCGCCGTGTGTGTGCTTTGGTAAATCACCAATGCTCCCTCCGGAATATCGAAGACGCCGAGAGTCTCAACACCGTGATGATCGAAGAACATTTTTGGCCTGTTCGGATCGTGGTCCGCGCCGCGCGCCCGAATCGCCGGCATCTGCGCATGCTCCCATTTCTTTCCACGACGCATGCTCGGGTATGCTGCGCCCTCGCGCGCCGTTAATCCAATCGCGTAATTCTTATCCTCTCTCCACGAAAAAAAAGCGCCGCTGATTTTAGTGCTTTTTGCTGTACGGCTCGCCGTAGCTTTTTTAGCGACGCGCTTCGCCGCTTTCTTTACTGCACCTGTTTTGGCTGGTTTCTTTTTCATGTAAATAGAAAACGGAAGAGCTTACGCTCTTCCGTAGTCATCCTCAAAACGCTGGTTGTCGCCTTCGTCGAATGTTCCAAACGAAACCTCGAGCAATTGATTGGATTCCTCAAGCCCCTTAAAGCGGTGTTTGGTACCTGCCGGAGCCCAAAATTCGTCTCCGACTTTTCCCGTCACCACACGATCATTGAGTGTTACCTCTATCGAACCCCCGGTAATCACCCACAATTCGTTGCGAAATTTGTGCGCCTGCAGGCTGTTGCGCTCACCTTGCTTGATGTTGATGAGTTTTACCGTCGAGGGTTCGTTGTGCGTGTATTGCAGAAACGATCCCCACGGGCGCTCATCCTTAAGAACCTTCGGTCGATCGGGATTCATGGTGCCTCCAGTGTAGCATGCTGTCTGCCACACATTATATAGAATACCGCGCATGTTGGGGAGAGGGAGGTGCGAGCAGCCCTTTTAATTCCCTGTAGTATCCCAATCTGAGCTTAGTGACGGGAAAGCGGAGAGTTTCTGCCTGAAAACATCCTGAATTTTTTTGAGACCGTCTTCTGTCTTTGCTTCGAAACGCAGGACGAGCGTGGGGGTGTTGGAGGACGCGCGTACCAAGCCCCAGCCGTCTTCCATATAGACGCGCGCGCCATTGATATCGACGACGCGATACCCGTCTTTTTTGAATTCAGCGGTAAGTTTTTCCACGATGCTGTATTTCTCCTCATCGGTCGTCGCGACTTGGATCGTCGGGGTGATGAAATAGTGCGGGGTAGTAGCAACAATTTCCGAAAGCGTACCGCTTTGCTTTGAAACATACTCGAGCAGTTTGAGTGCCGCGAAAAATGCATCATCGAAGCTATAAAAATCCTGTGCGAAGAAAATATGCCCGCTTCCCTCGCCCGCAAGCGCTGCGCCTTCGGAAATTAATTTCGCGCGAATGTATGAATGCCCCGTGCGCGCCATAATCGGTACGCCGCCATGCGCAGCGATATCCTCCGGCAATGCTTCGGATACCTTCACATCGAAAACAATTTTTGCGCCCATTTGTTTTTCAAGCACCCCGCGTGCCAGCAATGCGATGTACCGCTCGGGCCACACCGTCGCCCCTTTCTCGTCAACAACACCAAGTCGATCGCCGTCGCCGTCAAAAGCAAGCCCGATATCGCACGATTTCGCTACTGTCTGTTTGCCCGTATCTTCCATCATCGCAGTGCCGTCGGGATTCGCAGTGTAATTCGGATATGTTGGGTCAACGTTAGTGAGATGCTCGACAACACCACACCCCGCACGACGCAATAATTCCGCCGCGAAAAGCCCCGCGGTGCCATTGCCCGTGTTCACCAAGACCTTGAGCGGTCGGTGTAAGTGCACACGCCCTACGAGATCCTCCATGTATGCGTCGGTGATTTTTTCTTCGCGGATGCCGCCGATGTTTTTCTTTTCATATTCCTCTTTCTCAATGATGCCGTAGAGCTCTTGCACTTCATCGGGCAGAAGCGTCTTTGAAAGCCCCGTGCCGAGCTTTACTCCATTCCACCCCGCCGGATTATGGCTCGCTGTCACCATGCACAGCCCTTTTATATTGAAATGATATTGCGCCCAGTAGCCCATCGGGGTCGTGCACGTGCCGATGTCGATAACCTCAATGCCGGAATCGGTGAGTCCTTTAATGACTGCTGCGTGGAAGCTTTCAGACGTAGCGCGCGCATCATGCCCCACAATTGCTGACTCGATGTCTTTCCGCCTGAGCATCGTGCCGAAGCCGCGCGCGATGTGATACATCGACTGTACGTTGAGCTCGTCATCGGCTTCTTTTCCGCGAATATCATATTCGCGGAACATGGTGCGTTTTAACTTCATACAGATGTCGTGACCAGCGTATCAGCAATCACTGGGTCAGCAAATACGAGCGCATCAGCGGCGTAAATAAGTGCGATGAGAGCGATACTGAGTCCGATTGCATACGCGCTATGGCGCATGTGATGCTGCCGCATTTCGAAAAGCCAGAGGTGCGCACCGATCATCAAAACAACAATGGCTATGAAGGTCGCTATGTAATCAAAATATGTGTGGGGAGAAGCCATGACGCGCTGCGCGAGCGAGACGCGCTCGGACTTTTTGAAAATTTCGTCATTAAGAGCACCCTCGACAGGCGAGGCTGTGTCGGTGCCGAGTGCCGCTGCGACACCCAAAACGGCGCTCTCGCGCGCGATGGGCGCCGATGCAATAGTGGGCACTGCCTGCGGCTTTGTTACGGTAGGTGCTGCCGACGCTGTCTGAGAAACGCGCGGACTACCAAACATCTGTACGACAAACGTCGTCGGCTGACCTTGGTACGTCCCGTATGCTGTCGCCACACCAATCTCAGTAAAATGCTTGCTCAAAAGATTCTCGCGGTGTTTCGGCGAATTGAGCCACGCGCGCTCCACTTCAGCCGAATCGGAAAATTGAATGGCGAGATTCTCTCCTGCGTGTTGATACGCATATCCCGCCTCTTGAATCCACGCCCACGGCTCTCTGCCATCCGGTCCTGTGTGCGAAAAATATCCTTTCTGCGCCATATCATTTGCCTTCGCTTGCGCCGCGGCGACGAGCTGCGGATTCACCGAAAGCACCTCGGCGCCGCTTCCCCGCCTGTCGGCATTGGTTAAATCAACCAGCACCGCTGAAACTACCGATGCAAAATTATTACTCGATACCAAAATGGATTGAAACCATGACGCTCCGAAAAGCACGACGCTCACGACAGAAAACACGCCTATCGTGACCCCGCCCGCAAGATATGGTGCGTCAGCATCTTTGCGATGCCGTTTGAGATATCCCCGCTTCACCACCCGTTTCGCCATACTCCCATTTTCTCATACTTTTTACCGAAGCGTCTCCGCAATCCACCTAATCACTGCCGCAAAAAGAGTGTCGCCGAAAAATTGAAATATGAAGCTCACTAGGAGTGCAGTGAGGATGGTAGAGCCAATCATGAAGCCGAAGCCATAAATAATGCCATTTCTGAAGACATACCGTGCGGACATCTGTGCGGCAACCCGTGCGTTGAGCCGCTCAAGATTTTCAATAATGTGGTCGCGCTGCGCTTCAGTACCCTCACTCATGTGTATATCCTACCATGTGCCCGCTCACACGTTATACTGTGTGCATGAGCATGTTCTCAGTCACACCGACACTTATTCAAAAACTCGGTCTTGCCTACGGGTGCATGTTTTTATTTGTCGCAGTTATGGGTTACATTCCACCGTTTGTAGATGAGCGTGGGCTGCTTTTTGGTCTGTTTGCACTTGATCTATACGACAACTCACTCCATGCATTTTCCGGCGTGTGGGCACTTGTCGCTGCTCTCATTTCAACACGGCAGGCAATCGTATATTTCAAAGTGTTCGGCACCGCATATTTTCTGGACGGCATCATGGGTCTTTTTCTCGGCAATGCATTTCTTGATTTCGGCATATTCCAATACGGTATTCCTGACAACACTTTCGTACAGAACTTTTTCCTTAACATTCCGCACATTCTGATCGGCGGATTCGCAGTATTCGTCGGGTTCCATCTTTCAAAAAGATTGAGCGGGATGAGCGCATGAAATGGATCGCGTCATGTGTATTCGCGGTATCTATAGCGGGAAGTGTATGGTTCCCCATGCACGCAATCGCCAAGGGTTCGGAAGTACCGGACCGCGATGACCCTCGATTCGAAGAGCGGACATTCGCCACATTCCCCGAGTGGTACATCGTATATAGCGCACAGGAGTACGCCGATTTTGTCGCGCGCGGCGGTTTGCCGAGCCGCTTTCCTTATATCGGCGCAATACGGCAATTCTGGGACTCAATAAGATACATGAAAGCAAATATCGCCTCACACCCCATCGATTCTGAAAGCGAGACAGTGCTCAACGTTATTGGCTGGAGTTTTACTGTTGAATACGGGCTTATTGGCATCTACGAGAACACGGTCGGGCGCCTCACCGAAATACTGCATGGCAACAGTGTACTTCCCCCATTTCTTTGAACACTGAACTTGTGTAGTTAATGATGCCGTT
>CAYWZA010000018.1:0-23035 GCA_964462785.1 uncultured Candidatus Saccharibacteria bacterium
TATTTCATGCACTTTGATTATCTCAAAGTGTTGCACTTACTTGTTGAACTAGCTCCATGCAACGAAAAAACCCTGCACATTGCAGGGTTTTTTCTCCTTATACAGTTACTTATTTCAGCGTAACCTTACCTCCTGCTTCCTCAATCTTCTTCTTCCAATCTTCTGCCTGCTCTTTCTTAACGCCCTCCTTCATCATGACTGGAGCGCCTTCAACCATATCCTTTGCCTCCTTGAGGCCAAGTCCGAGCGCTTCCTTCACCACCTTGATGACGGCAATTTTCTGCGCACCACCTTCAGTGAGCTCAACGTTGAATTCGGTCTTCTCTTCTGCCGCAGGACCAGCAGCTGGGCCAGCAGCCGCTACTGCCGTTGCTGAAACTCCCCACTTCTCTTCGATTGCCTTCACGAGCGTGTTGAGCTCGAGTACGGTCATCTTCTCGACTGCTTCGATGATTTGATCTTGTGTCATACGTTTTTTAAGTAATGATTATTTAGTTTTCGCCACCTCACTGAGTGCAATCGCAAAGCGTTGACGCGGTGAGTTGATAATATTTGCAAACATGCCGCGCAATACTGGTATCGGCGGAATGGTTGCGATGGCGACGATCTCGTCTCGCCCCCTGAGCATTTTCTCGAAAATGCCGCCGAGGACAGAAAAGCGATCTGCTCCGAATTGCTTTGCAAATCCGTGCACGACGCGTGCAGGAAGCGTCTCGTCCTCTCCCGCTGTCGCATACGCAACAGCCACTTCCCCATCAAGCGCAGGTGCAGTACCGGCAACTTTGCTGTCGGTAAGTGCCTTGCCGATGAGTGTTTTCTTCGCAACGAAATACGAGATACCATCAGCGCGAAGCGAACGACGCATTGCAGATTCATCCGCAACAGTAATGCCTTTGAAGTGCACAAACACCGCGGGCATGCCGCTCTTGAACGCTCCTTCGAGACGTTCGAGTATCGCCTTCTTTTGTTCTTTTGTTTTTGCCATGTAGAAACAGAAAAAGCCCTGATAATTTCGGGCATCATACGCACTCGCGTAATTGAGTTCGACCTCGGCAAGCAGAAGCTTTCGCTTCAATGAAGGGTTCCCCCGCTCACTGTCTTCAGCCCGTTCCCCGCACTGTATACTAGCGATTCTTTTCAGTCAAATCAGTATTTGCGGCAGTCGCGGTTTGCTCTGCACCGGTGTCGTAGTAGTTAATTGCAAACGTGATGCTAAAGCTCACCATAAGCATGGTGATGAAACCAAGTACGAAATGCAAAAACGATTCGTTAAACAATCTCCCCATGATGCTATTTCAGAGCGGCGATTTGGGTGTCGAGGGTGCGAGCGAGCTCGAGGTTCCCTGCTTTCTTTGCCATATCGCGTGCCTGTGTAAAGTATTGTACCGCATTTTTCTTGTCCTGCTTTTCGTCGCGATAATAGCTTGCGAGCGTGAGTACCAGATTAATTGAGTCAGGCAATTGCTTCATGCCCTGCTTTATGATATCCACCGCTGCGTTGGTTTCTTGCTTATACGAATAGCGATAGAGCTCGTGCAGTCCGGTGTAATAGATTTCCTGGTTCGGGTCAACTACAAGAGCCTTCTTGTAGTACTCTTCCGATTTTACATAGTCCTTGAGCGAGATGTGGTAGAGATATCCGAGGTTGTAGAAACTTATCGCATGTTTCGGTGCAGCTAGCGTGAGATATTCCCACACTTCTTTTGCGCCCTCGACATCATTTATCGTCTTGTACTGCAATGCAAGATCGAGCCAGCTATCAATGTTTTTGGGATCCTTTTCCAACCTGCTTAAAAGCGTTTCAATGTTCGTACTTAATGCTTTACGCGCATCCTTTGGCAAATAGTCTGGAAATACAATCTTGCGGGGAATTTTGGGAGCCGGCACGGACGTATCGGTAATTGCCGAGGAAAGAGTGAGCCCTCCGACATTCACTTCGGTTTGTTCGGGTTCCTGCTTGGGCATGATCCGATCGCCTGCGTACCACCAAAAAGTAATGAGACTTGCAAGCGTCAGCGCGGCAACCCCAGCAATAGTCATGTGAGTTTTCTTCATAGACCATCATTCTATCTCTGGCGCTACAGAAATGCAAAATATAAAGGTGCCACCTTGTTAAGCAAGGAGGCACCTTTATATTTTTGCTTTGCGCAAATCTGTAATGCAAAAAGCCTCCCAGAGGGAGGCTTTTTGCTGTCTTGCGTTGTCGCCGCAGGACGACTAACCAGAGTGGGTTAGTTAGAGCGTGTCTGGATGAGACCGCCTGACGGAAGACCGGGGACGGAGTATCCGTTTGTCCAGTCAACATCGCGGGCAGCACCAACCACTGATGTAGAGGTTGAGTTGCCTGACCAGACGAAGTTTGCTGCGACTGCACCGACTTCACCCGTGCTCAATGTCGTTGTACCGACGTTGAATCCAGAGGTGAGTCCAGTTACTGCCGCTGCGTCGCCACCAAGCGTGGTTACGTTCGAGTCTCCGGTGTCCATGCCCGATACTGCGGCTGTAAGCTCGAAGTAGTAGGTGGTGCCTGCCGGGACCTGAACTGCACTGCTTGAAGGTTCGACCTCGAAGGCTGTGCCTGACGTGATGGTTGCTACGTCACTGCCAACCTGACCGCCTGTACCCTGGCCGGAAATCGGCTGTGAGTAGCTGGCGTCAGTGTAGCCACGCAAGCGAACTGTTGTGATGGTCACACCAGTCGTTGACGAGATGGTGAAGGTGAACTCGTTGATGCCCACTGGGCCTGCTGAGTTCGCCGTTACCTTGAAGCGCATCAAGCGACCATCTGCTGCACCTGTCGAAGGCAACGTGTCGAGTGCGAGGGTCGGATAGCTCTTGAAGAGCTGCACGCCCGCAACACCTGTCGTTGCTCCAGCAGAGTAGATGGTTGTTCCTGATTCTACACCAGTGGTCTTAGCACCTTCCGGATCCACCTTGATGGTGTTTCCGATACCACCTGGCTGTGATGTGCCGATAGCGGCAAGATCACCCTTGATGGTAAGGAGCTTGTCGGTGTCCTTCGGCAACGTGACTGCTGTGTTAAGAGTAGATGTTGCTGACTGGTTGGTACCAGTGAAGGTTACTGTTCCTACGAGAGTTGCCCCGTCGTAGAGGTAAACCTGCACCAAGTCTGCTGTACCGCTACCAGGTGAACCACCGTTACCACTTGAAGTTGAGCCGTAGGTTCCGTTGTCAAGCTGGAGACCAACCTCTGTAAGAGAGAGAGTCTCGTTTGTTGCGCGGAACTTAAGAACGCCAAGTGTGACTCCGCTTGTGCCTGCTGCTCCGAGAGCAAATGAAGGCGAAGATGAGTCCACAGAGACCACGAGAGAACCTGAAGCGACTGTCATCGTGCCTCCGGTCAAGTTGCCGAAGGTCTCGGTGATTGAGCTGCCTGAAGTTACACCCGTTGCGCTCCATGTGTTGGAGCTGTCGATGTTGACGATGAAGGTACCAGAGATACCTGTCGCAACGTTACACTTGAATCCAAGTGTCTTAACAGTTCCCTTGCCCACTGTGAGCGTGTTGTCCATGGTGAAGTTCGTAACCACTGTCGAAGCCGAGAGTGATGACGGAACGTTGGAGCCCGTGTTGAGCGCCGTTGCACCATCGAAGAGCTGACAAGAGCTGAGGTTTGATGTTGTTCCAGTGATTTCGATCGGAATCGTTGAGATTCTGACATCTTCACCAGACTGTGTTGCGTCAAGCTGGAGGTTTGCAAGGAGGAATCCTTGTGCACCAGCGACGACGTTCTGCGAAGAAGGTGATGTCGAGAGAGATGCGACGAGCGCAGCTGCCTTGACTGTCATTGTGTTCATCGCGAAGTTGCCAGTCGAGATGGTGATGGTGTTGCCAGAAGTCTGACCTGTTACACCGCTCCATGACGACGGGTTTGTTGAAACGATAACCGTTGCATTGTTCGGAGTACCTGACGGCATCTTACCCTTGATTGTCCACACTTTGCGACCAATCGGGAAGGTAATGGAGTCCGTGAAGGTGACCGTGTTGTTGTTCGTAGCTGTTGAAGCTTGATCCTTAGGACCAGCAACAACCACACCGTTGCTGTCTACGATCGAGATACCCGTGATCACACCGCCCAAGTCTGTTGACGTAGCGATGGTGATCGGGAGCGACGTGACAGTGACCGGCTCACCCTTGAAGTCTGTTACGAATCCACCGAGCACGACGTTCGGGATGTTTGCTGCGATATTCTGCGCAGGAACTTCCGTTGCCTTGCCGATAGTTGTAACCGTACCTGGGTTGATGGTCGTCACGAAGCCAGTGAACCAAGGCTGGAATGTGCCCGAAGGAGCAACACCCATGCCGTAGGTCTGACCGACGAAGTAGACATCCGTCACCTTGTCGATGTCGAAGTCAACTGTGCGTGAAGCAGAGTTGGTGCCTACGAGATCAACTTTGTTGTACACATCGATGCTGTTGCCCTTTGCGATCAAGAGACCACCTGGGAAGACAGATGTGTAGTACTTACCATCTGCTGAGACGGTGGTTGGGTAAGCGGTGTCCCCGATAAACGTACGAACGTTTGCGAGGTCAACTGCGCTTGCCGTGCCCACTTGGCGCCAGCGGATTGAGTAGAGGCGGAGGTCTTCTGCAGAACCTGCTGTGAAGCGAAGTCCTGAGACGCGAACGTCAGTATCACCGAGGTTCTTTGCCTGGGCTGCGCCCGGATCAAAGGACGATGTTGACGTTGAGACCGAACCAATAGTGAGGGTCGAGTTGATCGTATGCGATGCGCCCATGATCGGGAGCGAGCCCGTCACAGCACCGTTCGCATTGACCGCAGTTACAGTAAGACCGACAACCTGCCCAGTGTAAGCACTGAGAGATGCTGCCATGTTTCCTGCGACTGTGAACGAGCGAGTCTCGCCCGGCATCATTGTGAATGTCTCGCCTACCTGTGCCTCATCGTTCGCGTTAAGCGTCTTTGAGGTTCCTACCTGCACAGAGTTTGCTGAGTCAACAAGCACGACACCTGAGAAGACAGCTTCGTCTGCGACGCCGGTCTTCTTGACGGTGATGCTATTGATCGTTACTGCTGCGCTGGTGTTGTTGGTGAGCGTGAAGTTCGTGAATGGAAGGCGTGATGCGCTTTGTGGTGCGAGGTTGTTAGACGGTTGTCCAACAGCCGCTACCCAGACTCCGCCGCCCGTTGTGGGGACAGTGCCCGTGGTGCCACCACCAGTCGTGGTGCAACCAGTGTTCAGCATGTTTGCCTTTGCACGAGTTGCTGCACCCCAGAAGCCTGTGCCTGCTGTGAGACCCACCGGAGTGAGCACATCAGCTGCATGCATGTTCTGGAACTTCATGACCGCTGCTTTTGTAGCAGGACCGAAAGTGCTGGTTTCATTTCCCGGAGAACCTGCACCAGTAGCAGCGACGCGAGTCTCTGTCCACTTGTTGAGGAACTTCTGGATTTCCATGACTTCGCCGCCTGACTCACCAGCTTTATGATTGCGAGTGAAAGTAAAGCATGCGCCGCCGGTTGTTGTGCCGCCTGTGGTGCCGCCGCCTACCGGCGTGGTGCCACGGAGCGATGCGTCAACGTTTGCGATGGTGTTTGCGTCAGCGCCGAATGACGTGAGCAAAGAGAGGATCGATGAGATCTGGCTCTCTGTGAGTGCGGCTTCCGTCTTTGCAGTCGAAAGCGCGAACACTCCACCGAAGATAATTGCAACTGCGATTGAAGCTGTTGCAACTACTTTGAATGTAGTTGTTAAAGAATTACTCATAGTTAATTGATTGACTTGTAACTGCATCATTCACTATTCATTTTAAAATGAAAAATGCATGAGAGCCGTTCTGCTACTCTTTCGACGGAAGTATGCAGAACGTTGGCAGCACCTTGCGGTGCTGCATTTATAAATGCTATCCCTTGCTCTCTTGTTTCGACTCGAGGCAGCGGGGTTAGCAACAAAGGAAGTGAGACCGAATTCCTCCATGCTTCCATGACTGGAAAAACTTACTCGCGGAAATTGCGATGGTGTGAAAGACGCACTGCGCCTTTAGCATGTGTATATTTCCTATTCAATTATTAAAGATCGCTGCGTGCACTTTCCGCTACACCCGATAGTGCGAGAAGCGTGCGCCTAAAAACAACGCGCACCGCTTCAGAAGAAAATTATACTCTCTTCCAACGGCACTTTTGAGTGCAACTGTGAACACGTGTGGATAACCACATACTACAGAGAAGAAAGTGTTTGTTGTTTGTACAACAACAATTCACCTCAATCTAGGCATATGCATCCACGTGCGCAGGATACCTCTTTGAGCACAAAGAGTCAATGAAATCGGGCTTTTAAACTAACCCGACAACTCTTCATGAAATTCGGCAACCTCTTGCACTTCACCTGAACGGCTCCACTCTTACCCACACGCTTCTATATAAATAGACGCTCTGAAGGCTCTGCGCTTACACAGGCACGGTATTGATGAGGATCGGATGTCCACCTCTATTGTTCTTTGGACCCTTCGAGCACATTGGGCTATACACGGAAATAGCGGCTCCACCGCTTCTCCCCCTCTTTTTTGAGCACACCATCGGCTATAAGGGACGCGAGCTCGCGCTGCACTGTCTTTTCGCTACAGCCAACCACGAAAGAAGCTATATCTTTTATGCCCATTTTCTTTCCGTCCTTTAAAACATCGAGTATCGCGGCGCGGCGCGAAGTATTACCGTCCTTTTCAGCACCGAGTCCGTTATCACGCCCTTTAGAATATTTCCGCGCTGGATCACGCTGATTCATGCCGGTAGCCGGCAGGGCGGCGGCCCGCTGCGGCGCCGATCGTATCGTCTGATCAATCAGCAGATCCTCACGAGTAAATGTAGTCCGTTCTGCAAGCTGAGTTGCGCCCGACGATTCGACAAACTGGCTCAATTCCTCAAGTGCACGGGTCACCATGTCTGCATTCTCTTTGGAGATATACCCCGCGACTGCCAGAAGCTGCGTTAATGAAATTGCTTCGCGCACGTGCGCGTGCAATTGCGATGTTCCCTCTGCATCGGCATCGAGCCGGAAGCCGGACCGCAGATCGAGAATGTCTTTTAAAAGAACGTGACCGGCAGATCGTGCACTGCCCCGAAGCGGCTCTTTCTCAGAGACAGCCCTTGTCAGTATGTAAAGGGCAGCAACTATCCTTTCTGCCCTTCTGTAAGCCTTTTCCGCAGAAATGTTTCTTCCAAAGGGATTTGAACGGACATTTGGCATGGATATGCCGGATGTCCGTTCAGAGTCCCTTATGTTTCCGTCATTGCTCATGTAGTTTTGTTGTGTGTTCGCCTTGAATTTTCCTGAGTCTTTATACTGACCATTATAGTGCCCGTACATGCGCGCGCAATGTTGCCCACTGTTCTTTTTTGTATTCTGTGCGTATGCGGAGCAGCACATGCTATGATGTGTGCACATGGGACGAAAAAAGAAACAGCGTGATGATCATGAGGACGCTGCCTACGATTGGGGTTCGCTTCTTGCGCGTGAAAGTATCCGCGCTGTGTGGGGCATCTTTTGCCTCGCGGTCACCGTATTCTTGCTGCTCGCCGCATTTGGATACGGAGGGCTTATAGGCAATGTGCTGCACGCATGGCTCTCCACGTTAGTCGGCATTGGCTATGCGCTACTTCCCCTCTCTTTTGCCATCGGATCAGTCATATTTTTCCGTGCCGTCAGCGGGCGCAGTGTGAGCGGCTGGCAAATAGGCAGCACCATTGTGTTTCTCTTTTCAGCACTCGGTCTTTTAAACGTCATGCTGCCCACGAAAGCGGGTATTATTGGCGAATGGATCACCAAGCCCCTCTTGCTGGGTCTTGATACGCCCGCGACCGTGACTTTTCTCCTTGCCTTTACGCTGGCGGCGCTCGTCATCGCTTTTGATGTGCATCCCGTAGCGCTCTTTCGCGCAATCCGTGAGTGGCTCAACACCAGCGCACTTGAAACTGTCCGCGAAACATTCCCCAACACAACGCCACTTGAAGTGCGCGGCATTGAAACTGACGATGTAGAAGATGAGACACCTGAAACACCTACACCCACACCCGAAGAAATACCTGAGGAAGAAATTGAGCCTGAAATAGAAGAAGTGCCACTGCGCATAAATGATGGCAACAAAGAATACCGCCGCGGCGCGGCGGCGCCGATACGAAGCATTGGGGGTACGTACACTCCTCCGCCCACAGCCCTGCTTGCAAAAAATAAGGGTAAGCCCGAGGTTGGCGACATAAAAGCAAACGCAAATATCATTAAAAGGACACTTCAGAACTTCGGTATTGAGGTAGAGATGGACGAAGTTGCCATCGGTCCGACCGTTACACGCTATGCCATGAAGCCTGCAGAGGGTGTCAGACTTTCCAAGATTTTGGCTCTACAGAGCAATCTTGAGCTTGCACTCGCTGCATCGCCTGTCCGTATTGAGGCACCGATTCCAGGTAAGTCCTTAGTAGGAATTGAGGTGCCTAACTTTTCTAGGACAACACTTGGGCTTGCTCCTCTTATGTCTGATACGTCCTTTACAGAATCGGACAAGCCATTGTACTTCGCTCTGGGGAGAACTATTTCAGGCGCACCCCATTTTGCGGATCTCGCACGTGCACCACACCTTTTGATCGCGGGTGCGACCGGATCTGGAAAGTCGGTCATGATTCACGACCTCATTATTTCCCTTCTCTATAGGCAGGGGCCGGATCGCATGCGCTTTGTGATGATCGACCCGAAGCGCGTCGAGCTCACCCTCTATAATTCGATCCCCCACCTTTTGACTCCTGTGATAACAGATCCGAAACGCGCCATACTGGCACTCAAGTGGCTCGCGAAAGAGATGGATAGACGCTATGACGTGCTCGAATCCGAGCGCGTGCGGGATATCAATTCGTACCACGAGAACGTGCTCGCTCCGGCACTCAATGACCCGCCAGAAGACGCGGAAGCAATGCCCGAGCCCATGCCCTACATCGTCGTTATTATCGATGAGCTCGCCGACATCATGCAAACGTATCCGCGTGAACTCGAAGCGGGTGTGGTGCGCCTCGCACAGATGAGCCGTGCTGTCGGTATACACCTCGTGCTCTCCACCCAGCGCCCGTCGGTCAAAGTCATCACCGGACTCATCAAGGCAAATATCCCTGCACGTATCGCACTCCAGGTGGCATCGCAGATTGATTCACGCACCATCCTTGATATGGGTGGCGCGGAAAAGCTCCTCGGTGCCGGCGATATGCTCTTTCTTTCAGGTGAAATGTCCAAACCACGCCGTATCCAGTCGCCCTTTGTCACTGAGCAGGAGGTGAAGCAGGTGGCAAAACACCTCGCAACAGCCTATGCGGGCACACTCACCAGCGAAATTGACTTCTCGGAGGGACAAGGGAGCGACGCGCTATTCTCCGGTTCCCTATCTGACGACGCTGAGGGAATTGATGACGATCTCTACGAGGAGGCGAAAGCCGCTGTGATGCAAGTGGGTAAAGCATCCACATCATACTTGCAGCGCAAATTGCGTATCGGCTACGCGCGCGCGGCTCGATTGATGGATATCCTCGAAGAGCAAAGTGTCATTGGGCCGGCAGACGGTTCGCGCCCACGTGAAGTGCTCCTGAAAGGAGCGGGCGCGACTACCGCCGCTCATAGCGAGGACGCCGATTCAGAGGATGCGGACGCAGAAAATGCCGACCGTGTCTAGGTATGACTCCCTACCGGACTAACAGGATTTCCTTCTACGCTATCTGCTTATTTTTTTTGGTTGTCCTTGCCTACGCATATTTCGAGGCGCGTAACGTCATTCGTGGACCCGAAATCACACTCGCCGTGCCCTCGGAGGGTTTGATAGTCCACGAGTCACTCGTGCTGGTGCGGGGATCCGCAAGCAACATCACCGAGCTTCGCATGAATGGACGCGTAGTCCCCACCACAGAAGCGGGCGCATTTGAAGAGGCGCACCTCCTTGCCGCTGGATATAATAAAATCACACTGCACGCAACGGATAAGATGGGGCGCGAGACGGTGCGAAACATCGAGTTGGTCTATTCCCCACTCGATACCGCAAGCACAAGTAGCAATAGTACGAGTTTAAAAAAATAGTCGAGATTTTCTATGGCAAAAAAGAAGGCGGAAAAAAGCGAGGGGCAAGTCGCAGCAGCTATTGCGGACGTGGTAGCATCGCCTGCACCAAGCAAAGAGATCGAGCGTGCTCTTTCTGATATCAAAACAAAATTCGGCGACGAAGCGATCATGATGCTCGGACAGAAGCCGAAGGTGAATGTCGGTGCCATTTCTACCGGCTCTGTCGGCATCGACTGGGCGCTCGGCATCGGCGGCATGCCACGCGGGCGCATTGTGGAAATATTCGGTCCTGAGTCGTCCGGAAAAACCACTCTCGCCCTCCACACCATCGCCGAGGCGCAAAAAGCCGGTGGTATTTGCGCATACATCGATGCGGAGCACGCAATGGATCCCGAATATTCTAAGAAAATTGGCGTGAACATAGAAAATCTTCTCATTTCGCAGCCCGATCACGGCGAGCAGGCGCTCGAGATCGTCGAGTCGCTCGTTCGCTCGGGAAAAATCGACGTCGTCGTCGTCGATTCTGTCGCTGCTCTCACACCAAAAGATGAGATCGAGGGAGATATGGGAGCAATGCAGATGGGTAAACAAGCACGCCTTATGTCGCAGGCACTCCGCAAGCTCACGGCAATCGTCGCCAAGACAAAAACCCTCGTCATATTCATCAACCAGATCCGCATGCAAATTGGCGTGATGTTTGGCAATCCAGAGACAACGACCGGCGGCAAGGCGCTCAAATTCTACACATCAGTGCGTATCGATATTCGCCGCATTGCGCAGATAAAGAAGGGCGATGAGGTCATGGGTGGCAGACATCGCGTGAAGATCGTCAAAAACAAGGTGGCTGCCCCGTTCCGCAGCGTTGAATTCGATCTCATGTACAACGAGGGCATTTCACGCGAGGGCGAGCTCCTCGCGCTCGGCGAAAAGATGGGGATTGTCGAGAAATCGAGCGGCTCATCCTACAAATTCGGCGAAATCAACCTCGGACGCGGCTACGACGCCGCCCGCACGTTCCTCAAAGAGAACAAAAAAGTCGGCAACGAGATCTTGAAAGAGATCCGCAAGGGGTTGCAGTAAATCGCCGCTCAGGTGTCCGCACACCTCTCTCGGGGTACGAGTCTCGCCCCAGCGGGGCTCGCTCTGAAGTCTCGGCGCGCGACCGCCTCTTTCAGGGCGGACCGTGCCCGCGCGCCTGCGAACCCCCCGATAGAGGTGTGCAGACCCCCTCGCTCCGTACAAATAGCCCTCGCAATCCTCAAAAATACATGCGGGCGTCCCTCGCTTTTAGCCAAGGATGTTCTTTTGTGGACAGCGCCAACAGTACGGACAGCCCGAGCGATGGGGTCCGCACGTGTGCGAGGAACCTCTGGAGGCGCGAAGCTTGGACCCGTCAATGCCCGAACGTGATTTGTCCAAGTTTCTGCAAGAAAACTTGGTTACAAATCGCTGTGACGGCTTGACGGGTTCGCGCCGAAGCATAAGGTCGCTCTCCGCAGGAGAGAGCGACCGGGTTCCGAGGACACGTGCGGACACCTGAGCGGTTTTTTGCAACCATCGCATCGGTCTGGTAAGATGCTCGACATGCTTTCATACAGCGAAATCCTTCCAAAGAAGGTT
The DNA here is from genome assembly GCA_964462785.1 of uncultured Candidatus Saccharibacteria bacterium. GTDB lineage: Bacteria > Patescibacteriota > Minisyncoccia > Phycocordibacterales > UBA2100 > JACQKA01. The sequence continues at coordinate 11,688 of CAYWZA010000018.1, forward strand.
ATTTTAGTAGATGGGACGCCGCACGAGGTGCTTTCGAGCTGGGTGTTTAGGAAGCAAATGCGCAAGCCGGTGAATCAGACGAAGCTGCGCAATCTTCTCACTGGGGGCACCATTGAATATACGTTCCACCAGCCCGATAAGGCAGAGGAGGCAGATTTGAGCAAGCGCACCATTAAATTCATCTATACGCGCAATGGCGAGTATTGGTTTATGGATCCAAACAATCCCAAAGACCGCTTCCCTCTTTCAGAAACTATCGTCGGCACGCAGGGGCAATACCTGAAGCAGGATATGACAGTCGAGGCGCTCGTGTTTGATGAAAATATCATCCAGATAAAAATTCCGATCAAGGTTGAGCTCAAAGTGACTGAGGCACCGCCCAACATCCGCGGCAACACCGCGCAGGGCGGCAACAAAGTCGCAACCCTCGAAACTGGCGCGACCGTACAAGTCCCCCTCTTTGTAGAAATTGGCGACGTCATCCGTATCAACACCGACACCGGCGAGTACGTAGAGCGGGTGTAATAATAGTCGCTCTCGATTGTTCTCCTGCGGGGTACGATGACTGAGTCGCTGGGGACCCGCAACGAAGCGGGTGGCGGAATTTCACCGAACTCCGGTTACTTTTGGACGTATGGGAGCAACCCCATAAATCGAGCGCGCTTGATTGCAGATGCCATGAGGCGCTGCTGAAAGGCAGTGAGACCGCTCTTGCGGCGATTCATGATTTGACCGTGCGGAGTGAGGAATTTCTTCAAAACCTCGACATCTTTGTAGTCGATATAGGTGACATCGTGCGGAAGAGAGTAAGTCATATTTAAAATGGAATGTCGTCAGGATTAATTTCTTCTGCAGGATATTCGATACCGACGCCGTTTGAGGATCCTTCGTCAGCCACTGGTGCCGCGCCCTTTCCTCCCCCTTTACCGCGTCCACCGCTAAATCCGCCGCGTGAGCCCCCCTCAGAGCCTCCTGTGCCACCTTTGGGACCGAATTGCACGCGCTCCGCGACAATCTCCGTGCGTGAGCGTTTCTCGCCGTCCTTCTCCCATGTGCGCGTCTGGATACGTCCTTCTATAAATGCTGAGTTGCCTTTCTTCAAATACTGCGAGACTGTTTCCGCTTGGCGACCGAAGACAACAATATTATGGAAATCCGCTTGTTCCTGCTTGTTGCCTGTGCGATCACGAAAGACGCGATTGGTGGCAACTCCAAAAGTGGCGACCTGCATACCTGAAGGAAGTGCCTTGATCTCCGGATCGCGAGTGAGGTTTCCGAACAAAATAACTTTATTGATATTCATAGCGCTGGTATAACCCTATTATTAATCTGCCACAAGCTCTTCGATCGCCTCATCCAGTTTTTCATCGGATACTTCTTCTTTTGTCTCTGGAGCCGGCTTCGCGCGTGATGCAGACTTGATGGTATCGGTGCACTTAACCTCCTTGAGAACAAACTGTCGCACATTTGCGCGCGTATCTTCACGTACCGTCTTGATAAGCAGGTGGCGCAGAATGCTCTTGTCTGCCTTACATGCCTCTTCGAGCGCGGCAATGTGCGATGCGTCGAGTTCAAATTTAAGCCAGCCAAAGTACGCTTCGTCGTATTTCGTCCAACTGCCGTTATTCCACACTGCCATCGGGTATGCGAGCGATACGCGCTGTGGTGCGCCTTCCGCGATGAATGCTCCACCCTCTTTCTCAATAAGCGCACGCAAGCGGGCTATAACCCCCTCAACATCGCCTTCTGCGATGGTCGGAAGCACGTGAAAACCGATTTCATAGACGACTGCATCGGTAGCACCCGCAGGAGTGCGGGTGTCATTTCCTTGTTCGGTTGCTACTACTGACATCGGAGAGACTGTAGCATGTGCAATCCGCTTATGCAAGGGCTCCCAATCCTGAGAAAACCCTTTTGGCGTTTGCTAAAAGTGCTTCTCTCACCACATCTTCATCAAGCTGCTTAATGGTAGCAATCGACTGTACTATCTCAATCACAAACGCTGGCTCATTGCGCTGCCCGCGATGGGGCACGGGGGCTGCGTAGGGGGCGTCGGTTTCAGAAAGAATCATATCAAGTGGCGCCACGCGCACGACTTCCTGCACTTCGGGAGCAAAGGTGATGACCCCCGGAAAAGCGGTGGTAAATCCTATATCCCAGTAGCGTCGGGCTGTTGCTGCATCGCCGGTAAAAAAGTGTGCGTTGCCGCGCACGCGCGAGCCATGTTTGCCCTGGGCACTCTTCAGCATGTCTATGGCATCATCATGTGCATCACTACTTCCCTTACTCGGGCGCACATGGAGCATGAGCGGCAGATCATACTCGATCGCAAGCGCGATCTGCGCCTCGAAATTCTTTTTTTGCCGAGCACCATCCTCGACCGCAGTGCCACGAAAATAATCGAGTCCGCATTCCCCTATTCCCACGACCCGCTCGGTCAGGAGTGGAGCAAATGCCGCCGCATCAAACATTTCTTCAGTGTCATTCGGATGCACGCCGACTACAGCCCATATATCCGAATGCTGTCCGGCAATGTCCACAGCGCCCTTGGATGTCGCGAGTGACGTGCCAACAGCAATCGTCGCTACCCCCGCCTCGCGCATGCGTGCAAACACCGCATCCCTGTCCGCATCGTAGTGCGGAAAGTGTGGGTGTGAGTGTGTGTCGATGTAGCGAATCATGCCTTACGTGGAAAAAGAGACTCTGGCATCTTGTTTTCCACCACCGCTGTTTGTATTTTTTCGCTTGTCCCGGGCAAAAAAGGCTTCAGGAGCCGCGCAATGGCATAGAGCTCGACAACTGCCTCTGCGATGAGCCGCTTCCCTTCCTCGGGATTCTCTTTCACCACCGAGAATGGCTTGGTGTCGGTGATCTTTTTATCGAGCGCTTGCACGCGACTCCATACATAGCTCACCGCGGCATGGATATTGTACTTATCGAGCGCATCAGTGTATTCAGATGGCAATAGCGATGAGTCGGAGCGCACACCGGGCTCGAGATGTGTCTCCGCAAGCTTCATCACGCGCGCCGTAAGATTGCCGAGACCATTCACGAGATTCGCATTGTATGCCTCTGCAAAACGCTCCGTAGTAAAATCACCGTCTTCGAACGTCGAAAGCTCTCGCGCGATGAAATAGCGAAACGCGTCAGCACCATATTCATTAATGATAGCCACCGGGTCGATCACATTGCCGAGTGTCTTCGACATCTTTTGCCCCCCAGAGGTGATGTATCCATGCACAAACACGTGTGTCGGCAGAGGCACATTAGCGGAGAGCAGTAGCGCCGGCCAGTAGATGGCGTGAAAACGCGTGATGCCTTTCCCGACGACATGCAGCCGTACACCTCCCTGTGCCCCCCAATATGTTTTGTACAGCTCACTCTCCTCAGCAAATCCCAGTGCGTTTATGTAATTCGACAATGCATCAATCCACACATACATGACCTGCGTATCATCATCGGGTACGGCGATACCCCAATTGCGCGCTCGCTCACGGCTGCGCGAGATCGAAATATCCTGCAATCCTTCGCGAAGAAATGTGACTACCTCGTTCTTGCGCGACTCCGGTATAACGTGAATCTGCCCCGACTCAAAAAGACCGGCGAGTTGCCGTTGGTAATTGGTGAGCCGGAAAAAATAGTTCTCCTCAGCTACATGCTCGAGCTTTTTGCCGCGATGCTCGGGGCATTCGCCATCGACAAGATCTTTTTCTGTTTTGAATTCCTCGCATCCGACGCAGTACAAACCTTCGTATGACTTTTTGTATATATCATCCGGATTCAGCTCGTGCCACAACTTTTGCGCACCGAGACGATGCCGCTCCTCCGCGGCGGTGCGGATAAAATCATCATTCGATATGTTGAGCTGCTCGAGCAATGCCTTAAACAGCGCCGCATGGCGCGCCACGTATGTGGATACCTCCTCCCCTTCCTCTTCTGCCTTAAGCACATTTTTGAGCGCGTTCTCATCGGTGCCCGAAAGGAGAAACACGTCATCACCCTTAAGGCGCCGATAGCGCGCAATGATGTCAGCCTGCACCGCCTCCATCGCAAAGCCGACATGCGGCGCGGCATTCACATACGGAATCGAGGTTGAGATAAAAAACGGTCGCTTCATGGAAATATACTCTACTGTAAATGAGTGCCTGCGCAATACTATTGCCCGCCTACTGGCTGCGCATTGTGACCCCGTCGTTTATCCAAATCACCGATAACTTCCTGCAGCACTGCGGCAACCGGCACCGCCAGCAGAATCCCCAGAAAGCCGGCGGTTTTTGCGCCGACAATGAGCGCCAAAATAACCAAGAGCGGCGGTACGCCAACCACCTTGGTCACCACCAATGGATAAATCAGGTGGTTCTCAAATTGCTGAATGATGATATAGAGTGCCGTGACCACAAACCCCATACCCACGCCCCCATCGGTAAACGCAATTGCAATTGCCGGTATTGCCGAGAGCGTCGGTCCGAATACGGGAATAATCTCAAATACGCCTGCCAAGACCGCAAGCGGCAGCGCGTGCTTCACACCGACAATCGTGAGCATGAGAAATACCAAAATGCCGATAATGAGACCTAGGAGCAGCTGCCCCTGCATCCACAAACCGATTTTCCTCTGCGAACGTCGCCACAATCCAATGACATACTCCTCATATTCCGCCGGAGTGATGATAGCGAGAAATTCCTCGATACCCTTTTCCTGCATCGCAAAATAGAATGAAAATACCAGAATGAGTCCGAAACTCAGTACGCCGCCGAAGACAGTGCTCGCTGCGGCAAATGCGTTGCTTGAAAATTGCTCGACGACAGTACGCGTCTGCGCCACCAAATCAGAGACAGCAAAGCCGGTCTGCTCTGTTGCTTGCACAATGGAAAAATCGCCCGAGGTGCGAGTGAAGGCATCTATATATGAGGAGAGCGAGGTGATGAATGTAGCAACTTCAGAAAGGAACACCGGCAGGAAAAAATAGAAGATCGAAAAAATAACTGTCAGAAATGATAGGAATACGATAAGCACAGCAACCGTGCGTGGTACATTGCGATTGGTAAACCATTTAGCGCCCGGCTCTATTGCCGAAGCGATGACGATTGCAGTAAGTATCACCAGTACCAAATCAGACAGCGTGTACACGAGCCACGCGCCTGCAAGAATCACGAGCGTCCGGATGATTGTGCCTGTGGTGATCGTGATGGAAGTGTTCGGCATGCTCCCAGTATAGCAGGAGATGTGGTTATTGAGTGAGATGCGCAACGAGATCGCTTGTGGAGACGCGTGTTTGTTCTCCCGTATCCCGATCACGTACGGTTACCGTGTCTTTTTTTTCCTCCCCACCTTCGCCAAGTGTATCGAAATCGACAGTGATGCACGCGGGCGTCCCGATCTCATCCTGCCGACGATACCGCTTGCCGATGTTGCCGTTGTCGTCCCACATGATCTGCGGGATTTCCTTCTTGAGTGCTGTGTATACATCGCGCGCTTTCGCGACGAGCTCGGGCTTATTTTTGAGGAGTGGAAATACCGCAGCTTTGACGGGGGCAAGATGCTTTGGAAACTTGAGGAAAATCCTTGGCTCACCCCCAAGCTCGTCTTCGGTATACGCCTTCGTGAGAACCGCGAGCACGTGCCGCCCGAGACCGAACGTCGGTTCGAGAACATGCGGAACAATCTTCTCTCCATTCGAACTATCGACATAGGAGAGATCGACTCCGGAGTGTTCGATGTGATTCTTGAGATCAAAATCTGTGCGGTACGCGAGTCCACCAATCTCATCAAATTTATGTGGGTATTTGAAATGGAAATCGACAGTGCGTTTTGAGTAGTGTGCGCGATCGCCATCAGGTACCTCAACCTCCTTTATATCTTCAGTATTGAAACCGAGCGCCGCAAACCATAGTCGCATCTGCGCAACCCAGTATGCAAACGACTCGTGCCATGCTTCCTCCTTGGTGAAGTATTCAAATTCCATGATTTCAAGTTCACGCACACGGAAAATAAAATCCCGCGGTGCAATCTCATTGCGGAACACCCGCCCAATTTGAGCGATACCGAAGGGAAGCTTTGGGTGATAAGAGTCGATTACATTCTTAAAGTTAACAAACATTCCCTGTGCAGTTTCGGGGCGCATATACACAGTGGCGTCAGAGCCATCCACCGATCCGACGGATGTTTCGAACATCATATTGAACTGGCGCACTTCTCCAAACGCACCTCCGCACTCCGGGCACTCCTTACCCACGTGGTCAGCGCGAAAACGCCTCTTGCACTTTGTGCATTCCACGAGAGGGTCGGAAAATCCCCCAACATGCCCGCTGGCTTCCCACACCTTGGAATTCATGAGAATCGCCGAATCAATACCGTACATGTCATCTCTACTGTCGACAAATTGCCTCCACCACAGTTGCTCAATATTTTTTTTCAGTGCCACGCCATATGGTCCATAATCCCATGTGCCTGCAAGACCGCCGTAGATTTCCGAACCTTGAAATATGAACCCGCGCCGTTTACACAGCGATACTATTTTTTCCATCGTGACGTCTGCCATATCGAAAGAGGGCTTGAGGAATCAGATGCAGTTCGAGGAGCGCAAGCAAAATGGAGTAAGACGTATCCGAGATACGACGCACGACATTTTGCGAAGCGCGACAAAGAAATGTGCTGATTCCGCAAGTCCTATCACTGTACCACGTTTGCCTCAAGTGCGGAAAACCCTACATCCGAAGTGAGGTTGGTGTCGATATCTTTATGAGTAACGGTTACCAAACGCCCGGTAAAGGTATCAGTGCCGCTCATGGTGATTTTTCGTATCAAGGGCGGTCGCTGCCCTATCTGCGACACCGATGGTGTGAGACCGACAGAAAAGGCAATCTCGCGCGGCGGCGCGTTTTCAACACCCACCCCCTGCGCGACATCGCCCACATTCCACGTGACACTACCATCAAGAGAATTGAAACTGACACGCTCTTGTGCCGGAGAATACACACCAATCCAGCGCACATAAGCGGGAAGCTCTGCAGTAATTTTTCCGTCTTTTATTTTATTCGATGTATTCTGCAGCGTGAGCACTACAGCGTATGTCGTTTCTTGATCCACTTTCGGCGGTAGTGGTCCCACGCTGCCGAATGGATTTGAATAATAGAATGCGCGCGCAAGTAATTTGGTATTTGAAGCAAGCTTAACTGTCCGCGCGACTGTCGCCTGAAGTGTCTCAGGCACTGACATCTCGGCGGCGCGCTTCCCCGCTGCGTGAATGGCGATCTCGACTGACGCTTCGCGCGCTGCTGACAGTTCAACTTCACTTGGCATTTGGAACGAGAATGAAAGCGTCCCCCGTTCGCCAGGCTCTAATACATCAAGCACGCCATGCGAGGTATTTTTGTCCCACAGAACCGTGTTATCGGTTGAGCGATAAAAACCATCAGGGGTACGCACCGACCCCTTATTAATCGGCAATCCGGTAAGACGCGCGACAATAATCGCGTTGGTAATGGGCACGGTGAGATTATTCACCCATGGGATGACTACGCTCACCGTCTCCCCCGGATTCACACTCACCGCATCAGCGCCCGTCTCCTTGTTAACCGCCAAGCTTAACCCGATAAATGGACGCGCAACCGCGACGTGGTGCACCACCTCAGCGAGCTCGACATCAATTGTCTTGTTTTTCTTTTCCTTTCGCGTACCCGCTGATGCACGAAACACGCGATCATCTCCCTCTTGCCCCTCGAGAACGCCGCGTATAGTGATCACGTGCTCTACACCGGGAGACAAATCGCCCAACTCCCATACATCCGAATATTTTGGTTCGGGATTACGTGATTCCACTTTAAAACCGAACGGATACTCCATTGCAAAAAGCGCGTCCTTAAGAACGGTGTCTGTGTTTGAAGTGAGGTGTACGGTGAGCAGTAAGCTTTGCCCTGAAATAGCCTCCTCGTTTGCCTCAAGTGCGACAGATATCGGCGCGCTTGCAAAAGTAAAGGCGTATTCATTTTTCGCAACAAAGATCGCATTTGAATTTGATACGCGATACTCGAGCTCCATCTGTATCGTCTCCTGAGAACCCTCTTGCCCGATGAGCACAGCAGAAATGGTGCCCTGCCGTCTGCCGCCCGGCTCGATATTCCCGAGCGAAATACGCTGCTGCGGCAAATCCGTCAGATAATCAGTGGGAGAACGCGCTTTGCCTTCAGGATATTTCACCAGCAGATCGGCAAGCTCAAGCGCAGCCTGATTGTGGTTAGTAACAATAACCTGCAGCTCCGACACTTCGCCTCCAATCACCGTCGTCGGTCCGCGCACGGAGATTTCTATATTTCCGGGCGAGGCAACGGTGCCGCCCGCACCAATGGTGAAATAATAGAAAAAGATTCCTACTGACGCGATAAAAAAGAGCACTGTTGCCCCCAGAATCCACCACATGAGATTTTGTGTCGCGGAAATCACGCGGGGGGCAACGGTTGATTGTGCTACTGGTTCTACTTCCTCTTGCCAGTCGGTCTTCACGCCATAGTCCACCGGGCGGATGTCATGCCGTACCCGAGTGCGTAAATGCGGCGCAATGGAGCGCGAATACATCGCCTGCCGTAATTTATTTAGGCGTTCGCTATATGAAAGATTGTCGTCCTGACGATCGTTTTCCGGCATGAATTAAGTATACAACACTCATTATCTATACAGCTGTATCCACACACTTAGCTTTCTCGCATTCCCATGCTTTATGAGACCAATGTAGGATTGGGCTACCGCTTCAATATCTGCCGCTGTCACTCGTTTCAACATGCTTCGTTTGGTGCTTGTCCTCAACACCCGATGATCAGCGAAGTGTACCCAGCCAAGAAAATCAATACCTGAGGCGACGGTGCTGATGAAAACCTTATCGGGGTGCAGTATAAGACGTAACCGCTCCTGCAGAAATTCATGTATCTTCGGCAACGTCGTTTCAAGTTGTCGCCTGTTGTGCGATAACAGCACAAAATCGTCTGCGTATCGGATGTAGTATTTTGCTTTCAATCTGTGCTTCACCCACTGATCAAACTCGTTCATGTAGATATTCACGAAAAGCTGCGAAGTGAGGTTGCCAAGCGGGAGACCAACGCCCGGTGTGATGTGAAAACTACCGACGACGCGTTCGATGAGCCAGAGGATTCGCTCGTCGGGAATGTGTCGTCGGAGAATGCCGTACAAAATCCCATGATCCACCGATGCGAAAAACTTCCGTATATCACACTTCAACACCCAGCAGGTGCGGGTATGATTTTTTGAAACCTTACATGCATACGCTCGAAATTGATTGAATGCCCGATGTGCGCCCTTCCCCCTTCTACATGAGTACGAATCGGCAATGAAAGTGGGGTCAAAGAATGGGTAGAGATGCTGATAGATGGCATGGTGGAGAATCCGGTCGCGAACGGTTGCCTTGTGAATGTCGCGCGATTTGGGGTCGTTGATTTTAAAGTGGTGATAGACTCCGTGCATGTACGTTTGGTTTTTGAGGTCGTTGTGTAACAAAAGTATGTTTTCCATCAAGCGAAATTGAAACTTTTGTACATCCTCCTTGCTGCGCTTCCCGCGAACAAACTCCTGCCATGCTTCAAGCAAATTCTCCACAGAAATGATATCTTCGTAGGTATGAGTGAACTGTTTCCTTTGAAAGCCCCCCCCCAGAAGAGTTTTGCCTGTCGTTGAACATACGAAAACATTATACTGCCTATGGCTCCCTATCCGCCGCAACATGGCACGAGAGGAACGCTTTGGCATAGGTGGAAAAATTGACGCTTTACTTCTTGATTTGCTCGAACACCTGCGTGTCGCCACCTATGCACACATAAATGCGAAACCTGCCGTACTGGCTCATGTGCTCAATGTACTCGACTCAATTCGATTTTTCCTACAAGTAACGTGGGAGACAAAACTTATCAAGAATCAAGACTACGAAACACTGGCTGTGCGAGTTGAAGAAATCGGCAAGATGATCGGCGGATGGCGCAAGGGTCTCCTTGCGAAAACCCCGCCTACAGGCGGGGAAAGAAAAGAGTAGCGGGAAACGAACTCGTTGTCAGCATTCCACCTGTTCGGATTCTCGACGGAGTTCGCGTTGACGTTCCAGCCGTCGCCATTCCAATTGGCGTTCACTGCCCAGAGCTTGTGCGCCACCCCATCCGTTCCACCGTCCATCGAATACACCACAAGGGTGCTTCATTTTTCTAAACGGTATCCCGTTAAGAGAAATTGGTCGCTCTCCGGACTGTATCGTATGTGGGACATTAAAAGTCCTCCAGAGTGGCACACCTATTCTTAATCTTTTTTGAACAGATGCGCGTGCGCTCGCGCAAGGCATGCCCGACGCGATTCTGACAATGCAAATGTCCGAGGTGCCGCGCGCAAGCCGTAGCCGACACGCCAGGGCGTTCCTCATTTGAGATTGTATATCAAAAAGACCCTCTGACGTTTCGCTTGCGCGAAGTGTCAGAGGGTCAAAGGGATTCAAGAGCAAAAATTCAAAGTGCTCAAGAGTCAGCGGGAAACGAACCCGCGGCCAGCATACCACCCGTCCGGATCCTCGACGGAGCTCGCGCTGACGCGCCAGCCGCCGCCACACCAAGGGGCGTACACTGCCCAGAGATTTCCGTCGATACCGCGAACATAACCAACGACCCACTCGTAGTCTCGGGCTGCCTGCTTATGCGCGAGCGTCTCGTAGAAAGCGCAGAGCGTAATTTCCGTTCGATCACCAAGTTCAGTGATAATGGGCGAATCGGGTGATGCCTGCTTCAGCTTCGAGAGATGGAGTTCCACCTCAACGGTGTCGCGCTCCGTTTTCGGGAGCATGACCTTCTTGAAATTCTCACCGAGGTAGGAGACGCGTACTCGCGCATCTTCTGACGTATTGATGACGAACTTTTTCTTGGCGACAAACTCCTTCGCGCTCGGCACGGTGAAGGGCGCGCCGAAGGATTCGAGAAGTTTTGTCACTGCTTTCGCAGCGCGATTCCTTACCGCATCGCAGAAAAGATCAATGGCGTCTTTTGTTTTCTGGATCACCAACTGTGCGTCGTCGGACGACAGTTGGGCGAAGTGCCGTTGATGCTCGACGAGCGCGGCAACGAGCTTCGCGATTTGTTGTTCGGTCATGTCGTTCTCCTGTTTTTGCCGTTTTTACAGATTGCTGCTCTACCGTCTCCGTATGGATTCGCCGCAGCAGAAAATGGCTTTACAAAAGCACAAAGCACCTTTCTGCCGGAGCGAATTTCTAGGTTGAATTATACACCTTATTAGTACTGGTGTCAATGACTTAGTACCTGAATTCAACTTCGAAGTGCAACACTCCATGCTTGTAATGGCGTCTTAAA
>CAYWZA010000019.1:0-20734 GCA_964462785.1 uncultured Candidatus Saccharibacteria bacterium
TTTTAAGACGCCATTACAAGCATGGAGTGTTGCACTTCGAAGTTGAATTCAGGTAACGCCTGCTTGACACATATGGCATAATCATGTTATTGTCAAAATAGTCCATAGTGAGTAGGAGAGGAGTCGTGGGAACAAACGCCGAGGAACAGACGAAACTGAGAATTGCCACACAGGCTGACGACCTAAGAAAGGTATCGAAAAATCTGCAGGAAGTACTTGATGCTCTCTGGCGGGTATCCGAATCGGCATGTGTTGAGCGGGCGGCGTTCGCACCCATCATGACGTTGTGGGGCAAACAGCTCGCCGAACTCGATCGAATTGGATGTATTGAGCGCAGGCGTGGCGGCGGTCGCGGGAATCCATGGGTGCGAATCTTATTGCGCACACGCGGATTACCCCAGGAACTTGCGTCGCTCTCAAAAACAAAAGTGCCCCATCCTCAATGCCTCATATTCATAGACTCACCGAATATGTGTCATTCGCTGAATTTTCTCCGTGAGGAGAACCCGAAAGTTGGTTCCCCACTCGGTTTTTATCGGGCAAACTGGCCGATTGTGCGAACTATTGCGCACGAAATAACCGGCATCAAACCGAAAGATCAGGTGTGCTTTTTTACGCGCGATCTCCTGAAATTGAGGATTTTGGTCTCCGGACGCACAAACGTCGGCTCGAGCAAGCCGGCATACGGTTTGTGATGCGGGATAAAAAAGATGTCGATGCGAAACTGATGATCGACATGTTTTCTGAAACGCTAGAACGCATGACGAAGGGCGGTGTCATAAAAATCGTTCTGCTTTCAGGTGACAGCGACTATGCGTATTGCATCGAAAAGCTCCGGGAGAAGGCGCGCATAAAGGGAGCGAAGCTGCTGCTCTACGTAATCAGTTGGAAAGATGCTCTATCGAAAGAGTTGGCGGACTGTGCACACCGCACGCTGCACATCGAAGACTTTCTCGAGCAGATCGATCCGGTTGGTCACGCTGCACTACAAGCGCCGTGTATGCTTACCACATACGCACACAAGCGCACATAGATGATTTGTGGCTCTAAGCCCCACCGTAACGGTGGGGCTTTGTTTTTTTCTTTTTTATCGCTATGCTGCGCGCAGACATAGAGGAGAGAAGGCGCATGAATACTACTGCCGCATCACCAGAGCGCTGGCGGGTGCTCTGCCATCGAATCGGACTCGATCCAAAATGGGCAGCATTGCGCTACAAGATGATCATCGGTGCATATGGAGAAAAGCACCGCGCATATCATACACTGAGCCATATTAGCTATTGTTTGCGTATGTTAAACGAACACCGCGCGCTTGCTCATAATTTCGACGCGATCGAATACGCGCTGTGGTTCCACGATTTTGCATACCATACACAGCCACGACCGAAAGGCTCAGTGAGCAACGAGCTCTTGAGCGCAGAAATTGCTGATGAACTTTTACGCGACGACGGTGTTGCTATGCCATTTCGCGAGCAGGTGCATGGCCTCATCGTGGCAACACTGCATACGCCGGAGACCACGCACACTGCTGATGAAAAATTGATTGCCGACATCGATTGGAGCCCTGTCGGCGCACCGTGGGAAGAGTTCCGCCAAAATGGACGCGACATCCGCAAAGAATGGATGCATTATTCAGACGATGAGTTCCGCATCGGCAGAATTGCGTGGCTAAACTCGGCGCTCAAACGACCGGAGCAATTTCATCTGCCGCAATTCAAGGCGCAGTATGAAATCCAGGCACGCGACAACATCTTCCGTGCGTTCGATGAGCTTTTGTGGAAGCACATGTTGCACAAATAGTAATCACCCCACTCCGGAAATCCGGAGTGGGGTGATTTTCTGCTACAATGCGTCCATGGCGCATATACTCGCAAAATTGGAACATGCGAATGTCGAGAACGTGAAGAAAGCGCTGCGACAGGATTCATGGAAGCACGCGCGGGAGGGAATTTCGCTTGAACACGTGTGGACGAATGCCGATGCGCCGCATGAGGTGCAATTTTTGTTTGAAGCGAATAACTTGGAACATGCCCGTGCATTCATTGCCGAAGTGCATGAAAGGGCACGCGCCGAGCATCCTGACGCACAGCTGCCGAGTATGACCTTTTTTGAAACACACGACGATCCCGAATTTGATATTGAGCTCCCGGAAAAAGAGGAGGGAGAGGAGAATAAAAAAGAATCGAGCGAAGATAGCTCAGCGACAAACACGGCTCAAACTACGCAATCAGTGTGGAAAGTCGTCGCGCTCTCTGCGGGCGGACTCGTGATCGGCGTCACCATTGGCATCAATAGCGCGTCGTGTCCTGTGCTCGAATGCCCTGCGAATAGCAATCCCTCCCCTGCCCCACAGGCAAACGTGAGTGTGCCACGCCAAGTCCCTACCACGCCGGTTAAAACCGAAACTGCTACAGCCGTAGTTGAATCGCCTCGCGCCTCATCAACACCAGACGTCGCCGCGCCCACCACGCCCGAGTCACCAGTCGAAGAGCCAGCTGCAGAAGGTGCGCAGGATGGCAGCGCGGGACTTTAGAGCATGTTTCGAAACATGCTCTAGTGTTTCTTTTCAACCTCACTCACAATCGCCTTGATGAGCGCTGGGGATCGAAACGCATCTTTAAGGTGCGTTTTCCATTTTGGATCTGAAATGTCTACATCCGGATCAACGCCGCGCCCTTCGACGAGCTCGTTATCCTCTCGCAGCGTCATGCCATGCACAATGAGCAGCTTATATTTCTCACCGTCATTAAAATGTGTTTCCATCGGAAAGGTGTTCTCCACTGTCCCCCATCCGCGTGTCTTGGTGCCGACTACTTTCCCCATATGCAGTCGCTTAAACATCGCCGCAGTCACCTCTGCCGTTGATTGTGTCATGCCGTCCGTGAGCAATGCGATTTCCTTGAAGCGCTTGAGACCACCGAGCTGAGCGATTGCCGGCGTGCGCTCGGGCTTAAGCTCGCCCTGATGGAAGAGATCAAATGCGTATTGCTGCGGACCAATGAACAGCGCGAGTAAATATTTCGCGAAGTCGAGCGAGCCGCCGATGTTGCCGCGCAGATCGATAATCATGCCGGTGAGTTTCGGCTGATCATTCGTCCGCTCGAGCGTCGTGAAAAACTCATTGAATGTCGCCGGAGAAATTTTTGAAAGATCGAGATAGAGCACTTCATCGCCCACAAGATGACTCACAATCGTCGGCTCGATTTTTGTTTGGTCATACACCACCTTGGTCTGCTCATCCGAAAGCACTTGGTGCGCGTGCTCTGCTTCGGCGAGCTGCTGCTTCGCCTCCGGTGTACCGAGCTTTTCAAGCTCTTGTTTCTTTTCCGCAAACGCTTGTTGCACTTTTTCTATAGGGGCATTCGCCTCCACCCCGAGCGTCTGATACAGGTCTTTACTGCGATCAACATTATTTGCCACATCGCGGAACGCTTGCTCTTCTTTTTCGGAAAGCAATCCCATTCTTCCCTGCGGCGCCAAATTCGCCATCACCACAATGAGCATGTCGCGTGCAAGTCCTTTGCGCTTGTCCTCGGCAGTACGTGCAAACGCATCAGCAAGCATGCGTGCAGTGCCTGCGCGATCGGGAATGAGAAGCGTGGCGGTGGTCGTGCCCTCGGTTTTTTGCAACGCGAGCCGGTACAGCTCCGCAAGATCAGGCTCGGATGCTTTCTGCCAGTATTCGCGCATGATGATGTCGAATGCTTCCATATCAAAACGCACATAGACATCGTTTTCTTCGACGGTTTTGTACGTCGCAGCGACACTGGCGACGCCCGCTTCACGAGTCTGGTACCACCAATATCCGCCACCAGCCGCAAGTGCGAGCGAACACATTATAAAGACACCGAATAGTGTGTACCTTTTTCCTTTCATGAGGAAAAGTATACTACGCAAAACGCCCCGTAAGAAAACACTCACGGGGCAATCTTGCGTTTAGAGTCTGTTTCAAAACTACATCGCTGCGGGTGCTGAACACACCTTGCAGTTTGCTTTGTGTGTCACGAGCTCGTAGGCAGCTGCTGCGCCGACGAGTACGTACACCAACCACTCAACCATAGGCCATGAGCCGAATATCATGGACACAACGTTCCAGTTTCCGCCCATGAAGCCACCCAATCCGACGAGCAGCCAGTTAAGACCACCGACGACGAGGAGTATCCATGCGACCATGTGAAAATTCATATGTGTTGGAATTCGCTGTTATTAAATTCGACCCTATACAGTTACTAGTATGTGCCTGCGCGCCCAATGCACCAGCAATCTATATGCTCTGCTGTGGAAAATTGACAAAACCCCTAAAAAGATTGAGGATGCAACAAGAAATGCATATTGACAAGGGAGAAAATTGATATGAAAGGTGCAGAGTTGGCTTGCGCAGCACTGCGCGAGCTAGGGGTCACCTTCATTGCTGGTATGCCGGGAACCGACAATCTGGCAATGTATGACCTTTTTGAACGCTACGGTATTCGACCGATTGTAGTACGCAATGAGATATATTCGACCATGTTTGCGGATGGCTATAGCCGCGTATCACGCAAATATGGAGCGGTGATCTCAATCCCCGGTCCGGGTGCGCTTGCTATGCTGTCAGGGCTTAACGAGGCATACTACAGCTCTATACCCATGGTCGCTGTTGTCACTGACATACCAACCGAATATCTCAACCAGGATCGCGGACATTTGCATGAATGTATGCATTTGGAACAGGTGTTCGATTATGTTACGAAACGCCAATTTCTCATCCGCGATGCGCAATCAATACCAGCCGCGATACGATCGATTGCGCATGAGCAGTCGGTGCGCCGCAGCCCGCACCTCTTCCACATTCCCGCAGACATCTATACTCAGGAAGGTGGCGAGTATCCGGCGCCGCAGCAACGCGCGACTGTACGTCGCATGGCTGCAGGCAGTGCGGATCGTGTTATTGATGCCCTTAAGAAAGCACAGCGTCCGATGATATTTGCAGGCGCTGGTGTGTGGTGGGCAGATGCCATGGAGCCATTGAGAATTCTCGCCGAGAAACTCAACGCGCCCGTTTTCACGAGCGTGAAAGGCAAAGGGGTAATTTCTGATAATCACCCGCTCAGCTTTGGGCAATACAGTGGCGAGCCGGAAGTCGCCGCGCGCATCGCGGAAAGCGATTGCGTGCTCGGCATCGGCACACGCTGGTCTCAGCGCTCAACTGACAAATGGACACTGCCGCTACCGCAGCAGCTCTATGAGATCAATGCTGCGGCGGAAGAATTCGGCAGAAACTATCCTTCGATTGGCGGTGTCTTTGGTGATATCGCGCAAATTCTGAAAGAAATCGCGAAGGAATGCCCCGCATCAACTGATACAACATGGATCGAAAGTGTGACCCGTGCCCGCAGAGGGGCAGTGAAGCGCCTCGAGGCAACGCATCCGTTTGAGTGGAACGTGCTCACGCGTCTGCGTGCAGCGATTCCCGAAGATGCAATCGTGGTAAACGATTCCGGTGGTATCACGTATTACACCCGCCGCTACTTCCCCGTTACTCATCCGGGCACATTCCTGTGGCCGATGGGGTCGGGAGCAATCGGCTGGGCTCTGCCTGCGGCACTCGGTGCAAAACTCGCAATACAAGAAGAGGGCACCAACAGACCGGTCGTCGCGCTTATGGGTGACGGCGGATTGCAATGGTCGCTTCAGGAGCTTGGCACTATGGTGCAAGAAAAACTACCAATCACGATCGTGCTCTTTGACAATTCCTCGTACGGAACCATCGGGCACTTTCAAAAGAAACGCCACGGTAAAGAAACCGAGGCGGTTGCACTGAAAAATCCGCGCTTCGAGAAACTCGCTGAAGCATATGGCATACAGTATCGCTATGCGCCAACGACTCAGGAAATGGAGGACGCTATTCGCGACTCAGTGTACCTCAATGAAGCAACATTGATTCACTGCCCTATGCATTTCACACCCTTCACAAGACTGTGATGGCGAGCGTTATCGTCATAACAGTTTGCAAGATGCAATTGATCACGCACAAAGCCCGACACATGTGTCGGGCTTTTTTATGTACTGCTTATAGCTGAGCAACGAGCTCCATTTCAAGTTTTTGCCTCAGTGCATCTGAAAAAGTGTTTTTACGATCGGCACCGAGCACAAAAGATCTGTCTCCCGCAATGACGGATTCCCTGTAATATTCCAAAAGATTGTAGTGGGAATATGGATCCTGGATCGCGAGGCCGTTAATCGTTATCCCTTTGCTTGTGGCAGCGTGGCGTGCCTTATTGAGAGCATTGCCTTCATCACAATCGGAACGACCATCACCAGAGATATCAATGACCTTGCGCAGCGCCTTAAATGGAGCGCTAAGCGCGAGCTGGGTGCTAAATGCAATAGCATCTGCGATACAGGTATTTCCATCAAAATCGCGCGGCATCGATTCGATCCGCATGGCAAACTCTTCAGCTGATGCGGGACTGTCAATGACATGCCACCCGATCGTCTGTTTGTATTCGCCTTTACTGGACCACTGCACCAGAGTTACCGCCACCGGTCCGCCGCTTGCTTGTATTGCCGCAAGCACCGCTTCGCTGCGAAATGCATCGGCATATCCTGAACGCTGCACCACGAATTCCGATGTATCAATACTGACTGAGACATCGACGGCGAGCACCAGGGCAACACTGACGAACGGTCTCGGACTTTCCTGAGCATGTGTCGGTACTGCCCACATAAAGCATAGACATGCAACTATGACAGTGCGCATGAATGTTGCCATAAAAGCTCCTCATGAAGAAACTTATTTCAGCATGCATGGAAACAAGCGCTCCCGCAATTGACGGGAGCGGCACGGGGGTGTTGTATTGGATGTAGTCGCAATTTTACAGACTAGAGCATGTTCGGAAACCCAGGTTCCTACATCGATGGGAAAAGGTTTCCGGACATGCTCTACATAGGGAGGAACACATGCGAATCCATTTGGAAGCTGTCATCAAACGAGTTTCACTGGGCTTAAGCATAGCGGCACTCGCAAGCTTACTGACGTACGGATATGTATTAAAATATCCTGAAGTAGTCAGAGCTTTTGAGACCGACCATCAGACTATCGAGCTGCCCGCATCGGTACTTAAAACACCTGAGGATAGGGCGGCGTGGACGCGTTTTATGGAATCACTGCGTCTTATAGATGTACATTACTTTCGTTCCCTTACGGGAGAAGAAATGGCGGGACTCGCGTCTCGTGGCATCATAAAAATTGATCCGCATTCGAACTTTTTCGATCCGGCAACCTCGCTCATTCGCACCCAGGATATTGAGGGCGAATTCGGCGGCGTCGGCATTGAATCTGATTTCAACATACGCGCCGCGCACGGCACATCAGGGGTGCGTGTGGAGCGTGTGATTGCAGGCATGCCAGCAGAGCAAGCTGGTGTCCATGCGGGAGATATCATCACCCACATCGAAGACAAGAAAACAGCGCTCATGCAGCCTATTGAAATTATCGTAGCGCTGCGAGGCTTAATCGACACCTCCGTTGTGCTCACCATCACGCGCGCCGGCATAGCCGATCCGCTACGCATCACGGTCGTGCGGAAACTTATCACCGTGCATGCGGTGAAAGCAGAACTCAAGGACGGCGGCTACGGCTATATCAAGATCGATTCGTTTATCGAAAACATGCCTCTTGATTTCAACAATGCGCTGACGACGCTGCGCAATCAGCATGGCGGTCCGCTTGCGGGATATATTATCGATCTGCGCGGCAATCCGGGCGGGTTGGTGAGCGCCGCTGATGCACTGCTCGATGCGGTCTTAGTCGCCAGCAACTATCCCACGAGTATGGTCACACTCTCCGAAGAACATCGCGGGAAAATTGGGTCCGTGCTTTTTGCGGGCGGATCTCATGACAGGCTCGATGGAGCACCACTCCTGATTTTGGTGGATAACGGGTCTGCATCGGCGTCAGAAATCATTGCAGGTGTGCTGCAGAAATATGGTCGCGCAACTATTGCCGGCATCAGCCGCACATTTGGCAAAGGGACAGTGCAAGGGCAATTTAGATTTACTCCCGGAGGGCATCTTACCCTCACTATCGCTCAATATCTTCTCGGTCCTCAGGGGTGTGAGACCCCGGTGCAGGGTGTCGGTGTACAGCCGGACATCATGCTCAAGCGAACGCCGGAAGAAGAAGCGGCAATCAAGAGCGGGCGCTTTGAGGAAGCGCTCGAGGGAGCACTCAGCACCAGCACGGTCTCGAATCAAAACTGTGCTTTCCATTTCACCGTATCTGCCGATCATAAGGCAGCAGCATACAAAATGCTTTCGGTGATGGGCTTGGAGCCAGTCGCTCCTGCGCCATAACGGCAAACCAAAAAAAACACCCCGCAAGCAGCAATGCTTTCGCGGGGTGCTTTTCATTTTACGTGCCGCATGTAGAATACGCGCAGAAGCATCGGGAGACTGGTCATGAATCAACGCATAAACCAACACCGCGTGGTGGTTGAAAAGATCATCGCCGCAACACAAAAGAATATCATTGTTTGGGAGCACTCTACGTTCGACGTCTTTACTGAATTCTTTGGTGATTTCCAGGGCTGGCGTCTACGGGCACGTTGGCTCCAGGATGAAACGGGTCTAACGCTCGTAAAATATATACCGCGCGGCGGGTGTCAGACCATCACTATAGGATACAGAGACATGCTCGGACTTCGAGAAGCTATATACGCGCAATCGCACATTGCGGCTGCGCAAAAAACTCAGGAAGAGCAGCGGAGAGCATCCTTGTGCAAAACACAAAAGGCAGTACTGACCAGTGAACGGAAAGCATTGAGGGATTTCCTCAGATCTTGATCTATGCCCCTCCCTATCAGGAGGGGCTTTTCTCGTGTTAAATAGGGATATGTTTAATCTCGCCTCGATCGAAAAGCGTGTATTTAAAAGACTCTCAACTCCGCAAAAAGTTCAGGACTTTCTTACTGCATTGCCGGTGAATTTTGAAAAAAAGGGCGAGACGCACTATTCCCCGCGGCGTGTGCTGCGTGAGAAAAAGGCGCATTGCATCGAAGGCGCAATGCTCGCTGCAGCAGCATTCTGGTTTCATGGTGGGGAGCCCTTGCTTATGGATTTCACCACCCGCGCCGATGACGAAGATCACGTGATAGCCCCATTCAAGCAAAACGGCTACTGGGGCGCTATCAGCAAGACCAACCACGCGATACTACGCTACCGAGACCCTATCTATAAAACACTGCGCGAACTTGCGCTCTCATATTTCCACGAATACTACATGTTTGAAAATGGCGAGAAAACCTTAGTAAGCTATTCCCGTCCGCTCAATCTCAAACGCTTTGGCACGAATTGGATTACCGACGAAAAAGATCTCTGGTATATGGATGATGCGCTCGACGCCATGCCACACTTCTCCCTCGTACCCAAGGTGAACAAAAAACTCCTACGCCGTGCAGACTCAATCGAGCTCAAGGTTGGAAGCATCACGGAGTGGAAGCGCGACTGACACAAAACGAATGATGAGGGTCTTCTTGTGTACCGCCTCCGGCGTTCGATTCCTCGTGGTGCCGCGCAACTGAATAGTCGCCCGAAGCTTCGCTTCGTTCTCCTTTCGTTGCGGGCCCACGAGGAATCGAACCTCGACTAACGGATTTGGAGACCGTTGTACTACCACTATACGATGGACCCGTACGACGATTTTAGCACGCGTAGGGAGGAGATTCTACTTTTTAACTTCCTTGTGCGGGAGCTTCTTGCGGCAGTGTCGGCAGAATTTCTGGAGCTCGATTTTGCGCTCCACGAGCTTTTTGTTCTTGCGTGACCAATAGTTAATATTCTTACACTTGCTGCACGCGAGTTTTATCAATTGTTTTTGAGCCATAGTTTAGGCACTATACATGATCATTTCATGGAGGTCAATCTTATCGGAAACCTGCTGTTTGTGAGCATCCAATCGAATTCCATGGACCAAATTTCTGCTCATCAAGCACCGTTTTCATGAGGGTGTCCACACCCACCCACGCGCCGAGGATAATGACGAGACCAACCACCACTTTGGTGAACATTTTCCGCGCATCGGTCGCCTTGCCGGGATCGCCTCCAGCACTCATATATTTTATGCCCGCAACCGCAAAGGTAACGGCGGAAAGCGTGATGGCGATAAAGATACCGATATTAATGAGGTTTTGCGCCAGCGAGACCAGATCGCACAGCGTACAAAAATTGCCATCATTCCCGCATGGCACGATTGATCCAGACACATCGCCCTGCGCGAGTGCAACCGAAACGGGTGCCATCAGCACTAAGCACAGTATGAAGATGGCGAGAAACTTCATGCGTATACTATACCATCAAATTTTAATGCTGGTTCGTCCTGACGGTCACTACATGCGCTTTGTGGTCACAAGTATTTTTCTTGACAGAAAAATCTCGCGACCCCGGCTCGCGGTTTTTGCCTTGCCTACGCCTTCGCTTCGGCAAACAAAAACATCGCTCCGCCTCGCACAAAAGCACAAAACCTGCCGCAGGGCAGGTATTTGTGTCTTTTGTGCGCCGGGTTGGATTCGAACCAACGAAGGATAAATCCGCCTGATCTACAGTCAGGTGCTTTAGACCACTCAGCCACCGACGCAATACTTCCGCCGATACGATTCTACCAGATTTAGTACGTCTCGTAAAAGCTTCTTATCATTGTATCGAATGTGCACAACACCATATTGCAGCTGTTTTGAACCCGCCCTGACCTTATGGTTTCTATATGGGTAGCGAAAAGACTTCAATGTGAGAGCGAGCTTTTTAGACCAGAAAAGGGTTATGGCATCGAGGTCCTGATCCGCGTAATAGTATATCTGACAGTAGAGTCGTTTTGGGTCTAAAATATATCTCGCCCTTAAAAATCGGATGAACAACTGCACCATATCTGGGTCACTGTTTGCGAAATCTACACCCGACGCCTTTTCTGTCTTATAACCCTCAGCCCAATACAACATTGCCCCAATGAGATCCATCTCTGTAGCCCGAGGGGACCTTACTTTGCGTAACGAAAAAGAGGGTTTCTTGGATTCAAAAGAAATCCGACTCGCTGCAGAAAGTGTACGTCGTGGCACCTCTGTTTTGCGAAGAACGTATGTTACAGCGTCGATAGAAACTTTATACCGCTCGGCAACCATTCTCATAGGTAGACCGGATTTGTAAAGCTCTCCGACTTCCGTCCACTTGTTTTTTGGAATGGCTGATGCAAACGCCATCCAGGAATTATTGAGCATCCCTTTTTATAGTCAATGCTACTTATACACAAACCCTCTCAGATTGCTTTGCAACCATTAGAAAAGCCGGGGTGCAGAGCGCCCCGGCGTACTGTGCTGACTTTTCTATGGACGTGAGGTTCCTCCTTGAACCACACATAGGCCACCGTTCCTGTGCGCTACCACAATACGCTCCCCGATTCTCAGGATGAGATCATCAATTGCGGCCCACACACCAAGGTCTACGAACGAATATGTGTATATTTTGGTATCTCGTACGCAATTGGAGTCGAGAGAGACTACGTAAGCCTTGAAGCAATTGTCATCACCAATAATCTCAACTCTGATTTCCAAATCTATCGTGGAAATACATTTAGTTAAAAGAGTGTCTGTTGGCCATACCTGGGCTTCAAACAAGTCACTGCCAAGGCATATGTCCAGAGAGCAAACTGCCTGGGATACATGCGCCCGCTCACCACCTGCTAGAAGACGTACCTCGAGTTTCCTCGGGTCTTCAGACGGCGGACTGTTAAGTTTGATCCCCGCACACCACACACCCTTATGAACCCTAACGAAAAGATGGCATGCTTTGCCATCCCAACCTTCCTTGAGATATTTTTCAATTTTCGGCAATTTCATCGCCAAAACTCCTCGCCTTTTCTGGCGTCAACATACCACGCGTTCCTGCTTTCTTCAATTTGCGCCGACTTTCGCACGGGCGCGGGCGGTGCGGAGTTTCTCCGGCTGAGCTTTGCGCTGCATCGAGACCGCGACTTCCCCGTCTTTTATTGAGACGGTCACAACCCCTCCCTCAAGCATGCGTTCATTGATCATGGTGTTTGCCAATGGATTCAGAATTTTATTTTGGATGAGTCGCTTGAGCGGGCGTGCACCGTATTGCGGATTGAAGCCTTCTTTCGCGAGATAGGCATACACATCTTCTGAGATAGTGAGCGAGATGTCTTTTGCTGCGAGGCGCTCCTCCACGAGCTTAACCTGCAAGCCGACGATTTCGCGCACGGCTTCAACAGAGAGCACATTGAAGAGAATGATCTCGTCGAGTCGGTTGAGGAATTCCGGACGGAAATATTCTTTGAGTGCTCCTGTCACTTTATCTTTCACTTGTGCGTATTTATCCGCATCACTCGAGCGCGCACCGCTCGTGAAGCCGATATTGGACATGCGGTCGATAAATTCGGAGCCGATGTTTGAAGTAAGGACGATCACTGAATTTTTGAAGTTCACCGTGCGCCCCTTAGCATCAGTCAGACGACCGTTATCGAGAACTTGCAGCAAGACGTTGAACACTTCCGGATGCGCCTTTTCGACTTCGTCAAAAAGCACAACAGAATACGGGCGATGGCGGATGCGCTCGGTCAATCCCCCGCCTTCGTCGTGCCCCACATACCCCGGAGGCGAGCCGATCATTTTTGATACGGCATGCTTTTCCATGTATTCAGACATGTCCACGCGGATGAGTGCGTTTTCGTCGTCAAAGAGTACTCCCGCAAGTGCGCGCGTGAGCTCTGTCTTGCCGACTCCAGTAGGACCAAGGAAGAGGAATGAGCCGATCGGGCGATTCGGGTCGCTGATACCAGCGCGCGAGCGCTTGATCGCATTTGCCACTTTCTGCACTGCTTCGTCTTGGCCAATGACACGACCCTTGAGCTTATCCTCCAAACGCGCGAGCTTTTCTACTTCGGCTTCGAGCATGCGCGAGACCGGCACACCCGTCCAGCGTGATACGACAGAAGCAATATCTTCTTCACCAATTTCCTCTCGCAACACACGGCGCGTGCTTTGCAATTTCTTCAGTCGCTTGGTTTTCACTTCAAGCTCTTTTTCAAGCGTCGGGAGTTTTGCGTAGCGAATCTCTGCCGCATGAATGAGATCGGCGGTTGCCTCGGCTGCCTCTGCCTCACGACGCAGCACCTCGAGCTCTTCTTTGATCTTTTTGATATCGGCGAGCGTCTCTTTTTCATTCTTCCATTTGAGTTCGAGCTCATGCGTGCCCTCCTTCAGATTGGCAATTTCTTTTTCAATCGCCTTGATACGCGTCTCGGCTTTGCGTTTGCCATCTTGTGCATCTTTCTTGAGCGCTTCGCGCTCAATTTCAAGACGCAAGACCTTGCGATGCGCCTCTTCGAGAGCCGGCGGCATATTTTCGAGTGACAAACGGAGTGCAGACGATGCCTCGTCAATAAGATCGATGGACTTGTCGGGCAAAAAGCGGTCGGTGATGTAGCGGGATGAAAGCTCTACGGATGCAACGAGTGCGTCATCGGTGATGCGCACGCCATGATAGAGCTCGTATTTTTCCTTGAGACCGCGCATGATGGCAATGGCATCCTCAACGGATGGTTCCTGCACATAGATCGGCTGGAAACGACGCGCAAACGCAGCGTCATGCTCGATGTGCTTTTGGTATTCCTTAAGCGTCGTCGCGCCGATCATACGGATCTCACCGCGCGCGAGTGCCGGCTTGAGCATGTTTGATGCATCGACAGCGCCTTCTGCGGCGCCAGCGCCAATGAGCGTGTGGAGCTCGTCGATAAAGAGAATGATTTTACCTTCGGATTTCTCGACTTCCTTCATCACCGTCTTGAGGCGTTCCTCAAATTCACCGCGGAATTTCGTACCGGCGATAAGTAGCCCGAGATCGAGCATAAGGAGCGTCTTGCCGCGGAGCGATTCCGGCACATCACCGCTCGACATGCGCTGCGCGAGCCCCTCAGCGATTGCTGTTTTTCCGACGCCGGGCTCGCCGATGAGCACAGGATTATTTTTGGTGCGACGTGAGAGAATCTGAATGACGCGGGTGATTTCCTGATCGCGTCCGATGACCGGATCGAGTTTGTTTTGCTTTGCTAAATCTGTAAGCGAGCGCGCAAAACGCTGCAGCGCGCGCGGCTTTTTATCACCTCCTTCCACATCGTGCACCTTGCCCTCCTTAATTTCTGAAAGCACACGGGCGACTTCAGCGCGATTGATGCGGAATCGATTGAGTACTTCGAGTGCCTGCCCCGGATGCTCGAGGACGGCGAGGAGCAAGTGCTCAGTGGATACGAATTGATCGTTGAAGCTCGCAGCAATGCGCGATGCGGTTTCGAAAATTTGCGCGAGCTCCTGCGTCACATAGAGCTGGAAGCTCGGCGATGCCACCATTCCGGCGGGACCGGTGTCGAGCATCTCGAGCACCGAGTCGGTGAGGTGTACGGTATCAACAGAAATCTGCTCGAGCATGGGGAGCACGAGCCCTTCGTCCTGCGTGAGCAGGGCGGCAAGGAGATGGAGGGGGTTTACCTGGTTCTGACCGCGCTCAACAGCGATTTGGTGCGCGCGATGCACCGCTTCTTTCGCCTTCGTCGTGTAGTTGCCAAATGGTGTCATATCTACGTATAGAGGTTAACTAATAACCGCTCTATGCTTATTATGCCTAGGAAAAGACGGTAATGCACGACTGTTATTACCACCTCCTGCTTATAAGCCCAATAATACCACTTTTATGTGAAGTTTGCAAGTGCAAAGACGCGAGGATTCCACGCGCATTAAACCCCTTGATTTACTGAGCTTTTGTGGAGGTGGCCTGCTCTGTGGGTTTTGCGGAGCGCACGAGTGTAGCAAGTGCGCTCGTGGGGGCGACGATGTCGTCTCCGACGTACATGCCAATAATGCCGCCGTCAGTATTAACGATGGGGCTGCCGAGAACGAGCGCGCCGATGTTTGTTTCGAATGATGCCTGCACCATATCGCCTGATTCTGTTTTCACATCGTTGACTGCTGTGACGATACCGCTTGCCACTTTAATACTCGAGGCGCCGGTGATGCTGATGACTGTCTGCCCCAAGGTGATGTCGCTCGTACTCAAAACTGCCGCCGGAGCATGCGTGTCTGTTTCGTCGAGTGATAGCAGCGCGAGGTTGTGCACCTCATCCACTTTCACCACACGTGCGGGAATTGCTTTTTCGCCCATCTGCACGACATACTTCCCTCCCTCAACCGCTCCGACGATACCGGAAATCGCATAGCCGTCTGCAACCACAAACCCGCGCGCGATGAAATCTCCCGCCGACGCATCTGCTGCCGCTGTGTGGACATACAGCGCGCTCGGGCGCACGCGGGCAACTGCTTGTGAAATGAGATCTGTCTCTTTTACCACCACCGTTTTTTCGGTCGTGATGACAGTCGCCGTTTGTGTCTCGTGCGGCACCACGCGCTCCACTGTGCGCTCGACGACACGATTGATCGTCTGCGGAATGACCGGCGGCGCCTGCTCCATCAAGGAGACGGTGACGATGCCTGTGGCGATTGAGGTGACAAACGAAGTGAGGAGCGTCAAGAGCACAATTTGTGATTTGTTGAGATGCTCTATATCCATGCCTCAAATATACTATGGAATTTCCCAACAACAATGTGCATAGCGCACTATCGGGGCAGCATGAGGACTTCCTTGAGAATTTCGAGCGTTCGACTGCTGTCTCGCGCGGTCGTTTCCCTTCCAAAAGAAAAACGCAACGCAGAACGCGAACGCCATGAGTCGGGCGCGATGGCTTTGACAACCATCGACTCGCGCTCCCCCTCTTTGCAGGAAGTTTTTGTGGAGACAGCAACGCCGCGGTGATCGAGTGCGAGCGCGACGTATTCTGCATCAATATCGGGGATGGAGATGTTGATAATGTGCGGCAAAGAGTGCTTTGGTTCGCCATTCAGCATCACATTGGGCAGTGCTTGCTGCAGCATATGCATGAATTCGGATTTAAGTTCAGTGAGACGAGCGGATTCGGATTCGCGCTCGAGGGCGGCGGCGCGAAGCGCCGCCGCCATCCCCGCAGCAAGCGCCACATTCTCCGTTCCCGCGCGCATACCGCCCTCCTGCATGCCGCCAAACAAAAGCGGAGCGAGTTTTACACCGCGCTTGATAAACAATGCGCCGATCCCGCGCGGTCCATAGAGTTTCCCCGAATCGAGCGTCATCACGTCCACGCCCAAGCTATACACCGTGCTCTTTATATAGAGCGGTGCCTGCCCTGCATCGGTATGAAAAATTATCTTTGTTCCTTGCTCGGCTTCATATGCACGAATTTCCTTTGCGATTGCCGAGAGCTGCTGCACAACCCCGATTTCACTGTTCGCCCAGCCGACTGAAACAAGTGCCGTTTCCGGCGTGAGCGCATCGCGCACCCGCTCTGGCGCAATGCGCCCATGCTCATCCGGCGCGACCCGCGTCACACGCATCCCGCGTCGCTCAAGCTCAGCGATAGGCTCCAGCACCGACGGATGTTCAATCGTCGAAACAACGACATGCACCTCTTCAGGGTTCAACCTTGAAGTGCTGCCGAAAATGGCGAGGTTGTTCCCTTCTGTCCCTCCGCTGGTAAACACCAACTCCCCCGCCTTGCATTGAAAAATCCGCGCGATGCTTTCTCGCGCACTTTCGAGCAGCACACCGGCTGCAACTCCCTCACTGTGCAGTGAGCTCGGATTACCGAATGTGCCGAGTGCATCGCGAAATGCTGCACGCGCCTCATCCCGCACCGGCGTCGCCGCGGCGTAATCTAAATATATGCGCTTATCTTTTTCCCAAAACCATCTCATCGTCTAACTCTACAAAAAAAAACGCCGCGCACAAGCGTGCGCGGCGGGGTCAATTTAGTTTTAGTGATGTCCAGCAGATGCTTTTGCGCCGCCGCCAGAACTCACCGAAACGAACTTTCCTTCCTTGAGGAAGAGGATACCGAAGAGACCACCGATGGGCCAAACCCAGTGCATCCCCCAGCTCACTTGAGAGGCGAAGCTCGTGGCGTCACCAATCAGAAGAAGCGTGACACACACCATGAACGCGACTCCATTGAGCAGCGTCTTGAGCCATTGCAGCTCGCCGTTGGGGACCCAATGGCACACCCAATTGAGAGCGACGAGCAGCGTCGCCCACATCCATACCGTGCCGCCAGAGGTCATCCAGACCCACAGCGTATTCCAGAGATTCGTGAACCATTCGACAATATTCATGACTGTCTCCTGTGTTTTGAGGTTTCGTTTTGAGCCGCACTTGCGATTGGCTCCTAGACGGTATACTCCCACTCTTTTGAGAGGCGTCAAGCGGCTTTCCACAGCGCATCATAACTTAGAGCATGTTGCAAAACCCCTCCCTGCCTGCGCAGCGTGGTTTCCTGCTGCGACACGCTCGGCTCGGTCTCAATGTGCCGCCAGCACATTTCGCCCTCCGCCGAGGTGTCTCGCGACGGAAACCGCGCCGCTCGGCTAGGGAACCCGGATTTTTCAACAAGCTCTATGTTTTTTGCAAAAAAGTTACTGCGTGCGATACTATGCCACATGTCTGATGCGATACTCCCCATATTTCTCCTTCTCGGATTTTTCGTCGCACTACTCATCGCGCACGCTGTATATATAGAGTGGCGCTTGCGTGCATTTTTGCGCGGGCAGAATGGTGCCAATCTTGAGGAGATCATTCGCCGGATGGTCAACGAGCACAGTCATATGCTCCAAACAGATACCGAGCTCACCGAGGCTGCGGGCGAATTGCGCAAGCTCTTGAGCGATGCGGTGCGCGGCATTTCTGTCGTCCGCTTTAACGCGCTCTCGGGCGACACGAGCGGAAAGCAAAGTTTCGCTGCAGCGATTCTTTCTGAGCGCGGAGATGGCGTCGTGTTCTCAAGTTTGCACGCGCGCGAAAATGCACGCATGTATGCAAAACCTGTCAATAACTTCGTTTCAGAATTCGAATTGACTGATGAAGAAAAACAGGCTATAGTGGAAGCACGTAAACGCTACGCTCCCGTCTCGAAAAAGTAGCGCTCGCTTATGAATCTCTATGGCAAACAGTCCCTCAAAACTCTCCGAGCGTCCGCCTGTTGTGGTGGTGATGGGACACGTTGATCACGGCAAATCGTCTCTCCTCGATTACATCCGAAAAACGAACGTCGTCGCGACGGAGTCCGGCGGTATCACGCAGCATGTCGCGGCATACGAAGTCACCCACGAAAAAGACGGTGCGAAAAAGCGCATCACCTTTATCGACACCCCTGGGCATGCCGCTTTCTCTGCTATCCGCGCGCGTGGTGCAAACGTCGCCGATCTGGCGGTACTCGTCGTCGCCGCAGACGACGGCGTGAAAGCGCAAACACTTGAGGCACTTAAAAGTATTCGCGAAAGCAAAACGCCCTTTGTCGTTGCAATCAACAAAATTGACAAGCCGAATGCCGATATCGAGCGCACCAAAGCCACACTGCTTGAAAACGAAGTGTTCCTCGAAACACTCGGTGGCGATGTCCCGTGGGCGCTCATTTCCGCAAAAACCGGCAAAGGCATTCCCGAGCTACTCGATCTCATTTTGATCGCCGTTGAGATGGAGCAATTCGTGGGTGATGCCGCTATCCCCGCTGAAGGCTACATCATTGAGGCATCACGCGATCCCAAGCGCGGCATCTCTGCGACACTCATCATTAAGAACGGATCCATGAAAACAGGTATGGCTCTCGTCGCCGGCACTGCGCTCGCGCCGTTGCGCATCATGGAAGATGCTACTGGAAAGGCTTTACGCGAAGCGCAATTTTCATCGCCCGTGCGCGTCGTCGGCTGGAGCGAGATTCCCGAGGTTGGAGCACCGTTCAAAGCATACATGAGCAAGCGTGACGCTGAAGCAGCAGTCGCCGAAGCAAGTCGCGAGAAGCCGAGGCAGGCGGTGGCGCAGCACAGCGACGCGCAATTTTCACTCCCCATCGTTGTCAAAGCAGACGCCGTGGGATCGCTCGAGGCGATCCTTGGCGAGCTCACCAAAATCGGCAACGCGCACGCGCGTATTACAGTCATCGTGAGTGGCGTGGGTGCGGTATCCGAGAACGATGTGAAGACTGCCATCGCTGCGCAGAAAGATCGCTCGCTCATTGTGGCATTCCGCGTGCCTATCGAAAAAAGCGCAATCGATCTCGCCGAGCAGCACACCATCACCACCGAGTCATTCGATATTATTTACAAACTCACCGAGCGTCTCACTGAGCTTCTGAAGGAGCGCACACCCAAGCAGCGCGTCGAGGAGGTGATTGGCAAGATCCGCGTCCTCAAACAATTCAGCAGGCAAAAAGAAGTGCAGGTGATCGGCGGCAAGGTGGAAAGCGGACGCATCGAGAAAAAGCGCATCGTGCGCATCTGGCGCCGCGGCGCGCTCGTGGGCGAAGGCGAGGTGCTTAATTTGCAGGCGGCGCGCCAAAACGTTGCCAAAGTCGAAGCACCTGCGGAATTCGGCACACAAATCGAGGCGGTGATGGAGATCGCCCCAGGAGATTTACTCGAATGTATCGTCGAAATTGAAAAGTAAATTATAAGGGACCGCCCTTTATATTTTTTGTATGGCTTTGCCCGAGAGAAAAGATCTGATGGCTCGCGAGATCGCACGCGCAGCGGGCACCTTCATCACACTCAATTCAAACAGACAGTCGCTCATTACCGTTACCCATGCAGATATTTCGCCTGATTTCGCACAAGCGACGATCTATGTGAGCGTGCTGCCGGAGACAATGGAGAAGCAGGCGCTCGACTTCCTCAAGCGCTCGCGTGGCGAATTCCGTTCGTGGGTCAGCGAGGAGATGAAACTTAAGCGCCTCCCCACGTTCGATTTCGCTCTCGATTTCGGTGAAAAAAACCGGCAGGCAGTGCAGCCGTTATAATCGCCGAAAATCGTACGATTTGATATACTTGCCAAACACCGGCCTGGTGGCGAAGTGGTAACGCTTGGGACTGCAAATCCTACATGCGGGGGTTCGATTCCCCCCCAGGCCTCCCGTTCGAAGAACGGAGCCTGGGAGCACAGTGCTTGAGCACTGTGCGTGGGGAATCGAAAGGCGCAGCGTTGTTTTTGTTTGCCGAAGCGAAGCGTAGGCAAGGCAAAAACCGCGAGCCGGGGCTGCGAGATTTTTCCGTCAGGAAAAATACTTGTAGCCGAATCCCCCCACTCATTTTTTACGCCGGGGTGATGGAATGGTAGACATAGGGGACTTAAAATCCCCAGACCAGTTAAACGGTCGTGAGAGTTCGACTCTCTCCCCCGGCACAAAATATTACAGCATTGACACACCTGTGGTCCGAGAATTATTCTAAAAACGCAGGTCCGGCGGACGCGATCCATACCCCACGAAGGTGTGTCGTTCCCCGAGGGATTAAAGTCCGCCGCACTTGCCCAACCGCCCCACGGGCGGTTTTTATTTTTTTGTGGGCAGGAGAGGACTTGAACCTCCAATCCTTGCGGAACCGCGTCCTAAGCGCGGCGCGTCTACCAATTTCGCCACCTGCCCAATAGGGGGAGTGTACCATGACAAAGGGAAAAAAGTTGGTAGAATGTGAAAATACCGCCCTTAGCTCCTGGGGATGATGCCTTGGCAGTAGGACGGATGGTGAACATTGTGTGTCGTTGAAAAGTAGGATCCGCCCTTAGCTCAGTTGGTAGAGCAACTCCCTCTTAAGGAGATGGTCGTAAGTTCGAATCTTACAGGGCG
>CAYWZA010000020.1:0-20716 GCA_964462785.1 uncultured Candidatus Saccharibacteria bacterium
TATTTCATGCACTTTGATTATCTCAAAGTGTTGCACTTACTTGTTGAACTAGCTACACCCAATCCTACGCACGCTCCACCTAGTATGAGTATTTTTATGAATTGTTCACCCGTCATGAGCTTCCTCCAGTTTTTTTATATTTCTCTATTCCACTTTCAGCGTAGCATACATTCCGCCCGCGAAACATGCTCAGTAATCAGGACTGAATCTTGTCTATTGCTCTCGCCAAATAATAAACTTGTAGTCTTCCGAAGCGGCGGGGGTGAACGGCGGAGGATCGAGGGCTAAAAGGCGATCGTACGTATCGATACGATTTTCATAGCCGGAGCAAAAGATGCCGCCACAATTCCATTTGGTGCCGACGCGCTGATTTGAAATCACGGAGCCGATCGTGGTCAAAGTCGAGCGCTTTACGAAAGGATTCTGCGCATTGGGTACGCCATTTTGCCCCCCCTCTTGATAGAAATTCCTTCCGACATATCCGCTCTGCGCAACGAAAATGCCGCGCATGGTCATCTCGTCTGGAGAAACCAGCGGAATAATGACCGAGCGCTCGGCAATAGCGGTCAGACCCGACGTGCTGGAATCGGATGCGTACGTAATATTGTCATTCAGAATTATGTCAGGCGTAAATGCCCCAATGTCTGCCGCGACGATAGTGGTTTTGTTTCCGACAATGCCCTCAATCCACACCTTTGCTTCCGCGAAAATGAGCGGGCAATCGGCTGGAATGGAAAACGTGCCGATAAGCGGCTGGCTATTAATAGAGTGATAATCACTCACCCATTGTCCAAGATTATCAATATGCTTGCTGTTTGCTCCATTCGCACCCATCACACGATACACATCAATGGTATTGTCGGCACGAAACACTATGCGGAACCCGCGCTGATCACTGCCGCCAACATTGGGAAACGAATTTCCCTGCTGCACACCATTCACCTGCACCGTAGTGGGGTTGAGCATGATGCCATCCGTTTGTGCGTACGTCTTTAATTGAGAAAAATCGGAAGCGATGCCTGCAAAATTAAATGATGCAACGGGAAATTGCCACAGCGCAAAACCTGCGCCGGCTCCCCACACCCCCGGCTTGCTCTCGGTCGGCGAGCACCCAAACGACGCGTCGCACGTCCATGTCGAGACTGCGCTCGACACGGTAGAATTACTCACCGCATCCATGCGAATACCCCCGTTACTCAAATAGGGTCCTGTGATAACTCTATCAGCACCTGCCCACACATTTGCATTGATGATGTTGGAGTATTCAGCAACCGACGGACGCATGTAGCGTGCAAATAGCGTGCGCGTAAATTGCGTGTCGGCGTCCGATACTCCCTCAGACTCAAGTTCAATGGATTGTATGACGCCACACGCTGTTTTAGGTGTCGCGGTGACAGTCGCAGTGCCAATCTCTCCCCCCTCGGGATCATCCACTGTATACGTATAGGGGCTCACCAAGCCAACACCAGTTTCCATAATTTGTGGGTTGTGTGCGAGAAACCAACGATAATATTCAAGCCCTGCTTCGGCAATATTGAATGCCTGCTCGTGCGCATATTTTGCCCGCCCAACGTTTGCCTGGGTGAGCAAGTAGCTTGCAAGCGTCGTGACGATCATCGCAAACACCCCCATGAACACCATGACCAACATGACCGTAACTCCCCTTTTGTTCATGCCCATAAGCATATCATCGGAGGTTGCGCAGGGTGGCGCTGGAACGGAGGGTGAGCTCGTTCGGTAGTTTGCTGGGGCTGACGTTTACCACCGTGTCTACGCGCACAAAGCGGACGTCGGTGATGTTGTTCATGTCGGTGATTTCTGCGCCCGCACTATCGTAATAGTGAAACGTCGTCACGTTTTGCTCAAGATTCCGGATGAAATACGCCACCGTGGATACTGTCTCTGCTACCGCGTATGACGGGGGGTTGCCGGTGGGATCGATGACACCGCGTTTTAGCTCGGTGTTTTCCATAAAATAGCGAACGCGCTCCGCAACAGGATCCGCATCGATATCGGCATAAAAGGTGAGTGTGTTTGCTGCGATGCTCACCACCGGATACGCGCCTTCGTTTGAAAAAGTCGCTTCGCGTGTGGACGCAACGACTCCTTCGATACTACGTCGCGCCTCGGAAACAGCTTGTGCCTGCTCGAGTGTGTATGTGTTGGCGCGATAGAAGGAAAGTATGGAGCCAACGATTGCCCACATCGCAGCGAGAAACACGCCGATCCATACAAGCATTTCTATAAAAGTCATTCCGTGATTTTTTTTCATGCTCATAGAGGATTGAGAATGACGGAAACACGCGACGTGCCGGATACGTTCACATCCGTCGCGCTGTACGCTTGATAGCCCGATGCGGTGACATCAATTGAATACGCATTGCCTGTGCCGACCGTTCCTGAAGAAAGTCCGGAGTAAAATGCCTGCCCGCAGCCGCTCGAAGTGCTGGTAGTGTCGTAGCTGGAGCTTGCGCGATGGAGACGCACCGTAGCTTGTGCAATGAGAGCTCCTGCGGTGTCTCTGACATCAACCAAGAGCGAGTTCGTTGTGTGCGGCGCGAAGTAGAGGAGCGTCGTCATACTTGCTGCAGGTGCAAGCGCGCGCGCTTGTGGCTCACAACTTTCAGCAATATCGTAATTTATCGCCGCACCATCTACGATAATGTTGTAGGTATCCTCCTCCAGATTTGAAAGTGCAATGACGCCAGAACCATTCGTCGTGAGATCCTCGTTGTATTTATAGACAGGTAAGCCGCCACTATCAGTACCGATTGTCTTTACTCCCTGCATTGTAAACGGAATATTTGGGAGCGGCTCCGGACCATGCTCGTATTCTATTTCCCACGATGCTATGCCGGGCGTTTGGTCAGGAGCACTGGTGGTGAGCTCGGCATACAGAGCAAGCATTGGATATGTAGTAGTCGATACACCGGAAAGATCAATTGGGCTCAAGGTGAACCCCGCGATATTTCCCGACAACACAGCGTTTGGCAACGGTTGCGGGACACCGTTATTCGGATAATAGACATGATAGGTGATGCCCGTTTGCGCCGGTTGCGAATCTGTCCACCGCGCCTCTTTCCAGCGATACAAATACTGCGGCGCCAAGTATACCGAGCGAACAGAACCGCTTGCCGGAAATGGGTTGTCGCCCGCGAGTTGCAATTCGCCGACATCAACTTCAGTATCGGTGTTTTCCTCAATTTTATCGTAATTCGTAAACTCGTCATTCCACGCAAGCGTCTCAACGACCTTAAAGCTGCGCACCGTTTTCTGTGCAAGTAGATCAATGCGGAAGGTGCCGGATGTTGTCTGATTATTTGCAACCGTGAGATGCCCGGGGAGCGGATTGGGATTTTGTGCATCAGCGGTGTACGTCTGGTCCGTACTATAGCCGCTCTTTGTCACGGTGATCTCATATCCGCTTGCGGCAGGCGCTCCAATAAACGACGTGTATCCATCGGCGTCCGAATATGAAGTCACGTCAACCGCGGGAATGGTGGTCTGATTCACAATATGCACCTCGGCTCCGGCAATGGGTGCGAGCGAGGCGCTTCTCACTGAAATAGAGAGCGTCCCCCCCGGCACTGCCTGCTCTACCCCTGGGGGCGACGCCCGCGATACAAGCGTGAGCGTGTGCGCGCCATTTGCGGTATTCCACGACACGGCGACTTTTACTTCTTTTGAATCTGCGGTGATGTTGTTGGTGTCAGCACCCGCCAGTCCATCCCCCGCGTCATCAAGATAGCGAATGAGCGTGCGGCGTGTGTACGAAACCCCGTTAAAAGAAACCGTCTCGGTTTGCGGCACCGTGCCCGCCGGAATACCTCCCACGACCGCCATGTTGTCGTAGGCAAGCGAGCGAATGTATTCCATCTGCTCCTGCGCAAGCGCCGCCGCACCAATGCGTGCTTTGTTGTTCGAAACCAATTCAATCGAGAGTTGGAACGCGCCGAAGACACCGACGAATACGAGAAGCATGAGCGCGATACCGACAACTGTATCGATCAGTGATGCGCCCTTGTTCTTCCACATAAAAACATTGTAGCGCGAAAAAACGGCTCGCTTGTAAGCGAGCCGTTTTGCATTATCTTCAGAGCTTCACGCGGAAGCCCTTGCTGTTGAGCCACGCGGTTGCACTCAATACAACAATCGCAAGCCCGACCGCGCGCGCGAGCGCGTGCCATACATCCGGCTGC
The DNA here is from genome assembly GCA_964462785.1 of uncultured Candidatus Saccharibacteria bacterium. Taxonomy (GTDB): domain Bacteria; phylum Patescibacteriota; class Minisyncoccia; order Phycocordibacterales; family UBA2100; genus JACQKA01. The sequence goes on from CAYWZA010000020.1 coordinate 4,200, forward strand.
GAGAGTTTCCAATACCAACCACCGAGATCAAAGAGCGGCATCATCGTCGGTACCAACCCGGAAAGCAGGTACGCAAGGAGCACATTTCCTCCCGCCAACGTAAGCGGTTTCACCATACGCGCCGCGGTCGCATGCACATCCGCAACGCTTATCAAAAACCACAGCGCTGCAGTGCTCGCGCACGCATACAATGCCCATGCTGGAGTTGCCGCTTCCTTGCTGATGCCATACACATCCTGTAACAGCCAACCGCCGAGCGCGGTCGCTGCAATGAAATTCAGCACTTTGTATTCCTTTCCCTGTTGCACCAGCATAGCCACCGTGATACCTCCCACCACGATCGCTGCCTGTGTTCCTAGCGCTGCACCGATATTGATATGCTCTGCAATCCACCACCCGCCAAACATGCCATGCTTCGCAGCGGTAAAAAGCAAGATCAGCAGCGCCATCGCTGCGTACAGGAAAATAGTACCTGAGCGCTGCGTCACGCGTGCGTACGCGAGATACACGAGCGATCCTACAAAATACGCCCAGCCAATGAGCCCGAGTATCCCCCACCATTTCACGTTGATAGCGAGTGGCGAGAACGAAATGATGCGTTCACCATGCGGTCCAACAAATGAAACCGCAAGGAATGCCATGAGCGCAAAGCCTGCAAGTCGAATGCACAGCGAGACTGCAAACCAAAATAAGTGCATGTCCTTAGAGACGCCACGCAACTTCATCTCGCAACAGGCGCATATAGCAGACACGTACATGAGCGTCGCCCACAGTGTTGCCGAATAGCCCATAAGCGCACTGTCAGCGGGCTTGTTCACCATCAGCACACCGATGGCGAGCAATAGCAGCGTCCGACCTATGACATGCCGCAGAATACTGGCGATTGATTCTCCTCGCTCAAGGCGACCGCCGAGTGCGAATGGAATAGACATACCAACGATAAACAGAAACGCCGGAAATACGACATCCACAAACGTCATGCCGCTTCCCGTGTGCCGATCGCTATAGTGCACCATCCAATCGGGCACGATCTTGCCTGCGCCTGCCAGATCATTCACGACAATCATCATGAACATGACAAACCCGCGCAGCGCATCAATGGAAGTAATGCGTTGATGCATCTCAATCCTCCTGTTATCTGCCCGTATCTATACTCCTGAAATGCCTTCGTGTCGATGATTAAATAGCGTCTGACAATTTATATATCGGCGAGATCATCGCAAGCGCAAAGAAGCCCACGGCGGCGCCGATCGCGACCATGAGGAAGGGCTCGATGATGGTGGACATGTCTTTTGTCTTACGCGAAACCTCCTCTTCATAAAAATTCGCAAGATTTTCGAGCATGCCGGCAAGATCTCCCGTTTCCTCGCCCACCGCAATCATTTCACCCACGAGCGGCGGGTAGAGATCTTCGTTTGCCATGAATGCTTTTGAAAGCGGCTCACCGCGCTGGATATTTTCCTCGGCATGTTTGAGCACATCCCTGAAGTAGCTGTTTTGCACCACTTCGCGTGCGATTGATATCGACGTCACCATAGCAACGCCCGAGGTGAGGAGTGAGGAAATAGTACGCGCAGTGCGTGCAGAATTGAGCTCGCGCACGATGTCGCCAATAATCGGTATGTGCAAGAACAGCCAATCGGCAGCGCGCTTTCCTGCACGCGTACGCATACTGATGCCAATTGCCGCAATAAACCCAACGACGATTCCAAGCGCCCAGAGGGTGTGGGCGACAAGAAAATCACTGATGAAAATCACTGCTTGCGTGCTCGCCGGCAGTTCAGTGTTGAGCTCTTTAAAGGTCTGCGAGAGCGTCGGCACGACCTGAATCATCATGAGCGCACCGATGCCGAGAATAGCAACCACAATAATCGCGGGATAAATGAGCGCGCCACGCACTTTTTTCTTGAGCGAGTACATGCGCTCCATCTGATCCGCGATTGTTTTGAGCGCGCCGGCAAGATTACCGCTCTCCTCTCCCGATTTCACCATTGCCACAAAAAGCGGTGAGAACACATTGGGGAATTTTGCGAGCGCTTGATTGAATTCCGATCCGCGCCGCACATCATTCGACACTTCAACAAGCACATTCACAAAGCGCGGGCTCGTCGTCTGTCGCTCAATAACCGCAAGCGCACGAGAAAGCGGCAGTCCTGCTTTGAGCATGGCGGATATAGACTGGGCAAAGGTAATCTTGACCTGCTCGGGCACCGTCGCGATACGCGCATTCCAATACCGCAAGCTCCACCACGCACTGCCTTCGCCCTCTTGGACTGAAACCACCTTTCCGCCCTCGCGGCGAATGATTTTGTAGAGCTCAAAACGATCCTGTGCATCAGCCACTCCTTTGTATATCTCCCCTCCCTCGCGTTGCGCGGTGTAGTTGAATCGAACCATATTTGAATTGTACCGTGCATTTATCAAACAATTGCCCCGCTCTCCACATTTTGGTAGGTTCGGAATGGGTCTTTGACAACATGAGAGGACGCAATGACACAGCCGAAATACTATTCGATGGAAGAGCTTGTCGAGATGATTGACGAGCCGAACCGCAAAGCAATAAAAACCTTCATCACCGAATTCCGACAAACCCTTCAAACGAAACCGGGCTCGACGAATAATCATCAGGCATGGGCTGGTGGCTGGTGGGATCACATCACTGAGGTGATGAATTATGCGGTGCTGTTTTACATTGCAGACCCGCGCCCTAAGCCATTCTCACTCTCAGATGCGCTGCTTGTGCTTTTTATGCACGACATCGAGAAACCGTGGAAGTACGAGATGCGCGACGGTGAACTGCATCACCGCAAAGACATGGGGACAAAGGCAGACCATCAAGCATTCCGTATGGAAATTGCGCGCACGTGGGGCATCAATCTCACTGACATCCATGTCAACGGCATCAAATATGCCGAAGGTGAGCTCGATGATTACAGCCCACGCCACCGCGTTTCGTCAGAATTGGCTGGCTTTGCGCACTGCTGTGATCATTACAGTGCGCGCGTGCGCCACAACTATCCGCTCGAAAAGCACGACCCCTGGAAAGGTGCATTCCGCAAACAAAAAACAAGCGCCTAGCACCGTATGCTCAAGGCGACAATGAGGAAACCGGTCTCATGCATGAGACCGGTTTTTCTATTTGCCTGTGAGGTGCCCGAAAATTATGGACGCTGCGTAGCACAGACCACTCAGCACCGCACACGCGAGCGAAAGGCTGAACGCACCGATAGATGCGTACGCACTCATGACGAAAATAGTCATGCGCTTTTCTATATGCTCCGTAATGCACGCATTGTGCGCTACCTGCCAAAATTCCATGCCGCTGCACTCGTTGATGGCATACGCGCCAATAAGCGCCATGACTATCAGGAAAGCTACCGATGCAAAAAAAGACTTTTTCGACGCTGCAGCAAAGCCGTGCGTAAAACGAGAAAGCATCTCCATGATTTCCTCCTGAGGAGAACTCTGCTCTTCTGTGCTCACTGTATGCGCTCACATACGAGAGCGCAATACCCCCCCCGTCATTCTGCAATAACTCTTAAAACCTCCTCAATCGTGGTTACTCCTTGTGCTGCTTTAAAGACGCCATCTTCTGCCATAGTGAGCATGCCTTCTTTGCGCGCCTGTGCATGGATGGCATCGGTGGTTGCATTTGCCATCACAAGCTGCTTGATCGTTTCGGTCATATTGAGCACCTCATAGATACCGAGGCGTCCCGCGTAGCCATCGGGGCATTCGGGTGTTTCCTTTGGTTTATGAAACGGCACGTTTTTCCACATCGCTGTTTTCTGTACAATACCCTCATCCTTGAGCGCTTTGAGCACCACCCCGACATCCACCATCTGCTCGAGTCGCGTCTCCTCATCGCGCGAGAGTGTGTATTCCTCCTTGCCGCACAATTTGCGCACCAAGCGCTGACCAACCACCACGCGAAGCGTCGAAACCAAGAGAAACGGTTCCACTCCCATATCGAGAAGGCGAGCGACAGCACCGGCAGCGGAATTGGTATGCAGCGTGGAAAGCACAAGGTGACCCGTCAATGCCGCATTGATCGCAAGGTTCGCTGTTTCCTTATCACGAATCTCACCCACCATGATGATGTCTGGATCTTGACGCACGAGGGCGCGCAATCCGGAGGCAAACGTAAATCCGATGTCCGGTTTCACCTGCGTTTGATTGACGCGCGGCATTTGGTATTCAATCGGGTCTTCAATGGTGGAGATATTTACGTTTGGCGTGTTTACAATATCGAGCAGTGTGTACAGCGTCGTTGATTTACCGGCACCAGTGGGACCCGTCGAGAGCACCATGCCGGTTGTCTTGCGCGTCGCTGCATGCAAATGCTCGAGTGCGCTTCCGTGGAAACCAAGCGCCTCGAGTGTGAATCCTGAAACGGTTTCGCGCAGCAAGCGCATGACCACTTTTTCTCCGTAATAGACGGGGAGAATGGAAACACGGAACGACACGCGCTCGCCGCTTGATTCGACGGCAAAGCGACCGTCTTGCGGCAGACGTTTTTCATCGAGACGCAGATTGGCAAGCACCTTGATGCGCGCCACCATCGCATTCGCAGCGCTTTTAGGAAGCGTCATCGCGTCGTGCAAAATACCATCGATGCGATAGCGGATGACGATCGTCCCTTCTTGCGGCTCCATGTGAATATCAGAGGTATTTTGCGCGATTGCATGATGCAAGAGGGTATCGATGACGCGCACCGCAGCGTTGCCCTCAGCGAGTTTGCGCAAATCACCGTCATCGGTGGCATTCCCCAATGATTCTGTTTCGCGCCGGATCACTTCGCCCAGATTTTCATCAAGCGAACGCTGGTATTGGCGCAGCGCGTGCTTTACGGATCCGGTGTCGGTGAGCCGCGGTTGGATTTTGAGGCGCGTTTTCTTTTTGACGAAATCAATAGCCGCAAGATCATCAGTATTGAGCATGGCGACTTCGAGCTCATCGCCCTTTTTGTTATAGGCAATGATGTTGTTGCGGCGCGCAATCGGCTCAGGGATGAGGAGGAGCGTCTCGAAATCTATTTTGCTCTTGGTAAGGTCAACAAATGGAATGCCGAGGATATACGCGTAGCTGCGGCGTAGCTCGTCTTCACCTATGTCGCCTTGCGCGGTGAGCACCTCGCCAATGGTGCGCCCGCCTTTTTGCGCTTCGCGTTTTGCCGTCTCAAATGACTGTTTCGACACGAGCCCCGCGTCGAGCAAAAACTTCTGCAAATGTTCTTCTGAAATAAACATGGTCTGTACTAATTAAAGAATAGCGCCGCTGCTGGGGGACAGCATAGCCATGCGCGCGAGATAGATATAGTATACAACATAGAAATACAGGGGATCGCTATGGCACAGATTTTCGACTGGAAAGCGTGTCTTGCGCGTTTTCCACGGGGAAAACGTAACCTACAGAAAGAAGCGCTGCGGCTGCTAAAGGTTCTTAAAGACGGTATGCTGAGGGCGAGGGGTCACGATGCAGATGTGTTGCAATTACGTGGCGACACGCTCGAATCTGCGCGACAGCGTGCTGCTGTGCATAAAGAGCAGTGCATCATCCGCGATACGAATGGCGCACGGTTTACTAATCCGCGCACTGGTGCAAAGTCGGCTTCCAAAACACCGCCTAAAGATGCATCGCTTCTGGCTGACATTGAGCTCGCGGCTGTCATTGCTGACACACGCGTGGCGCTCGACATGCTGCTCACAGAGAAGCCTGATAACGTCATTTCAATCGGCACAACACCCGCTGATCCGACCGGACATGCATGAAAGCGAAATTACAATCGCCCTCGCTTGCGCTCCGCGGCAATCACTCTGTCTATGGCAAGAGTGTACGCCGCGGAGCGCATATCTGTTTGCTGTGCTACTGCACGCTGGCGCACAGCGTCATATGCCGCAATCATTTTTTCTTTCAAACGCTCGGCGACCGCCTCCTCGCTCCACGACTCATTTTCGAGATTTTGTTTCCATTCAAAGTACGACACGATGACCCCACCCGCATTCGCAAGAATGTCGGGTATTACTGTTATTTTTTTCTTGTGCAGTAATGCATCCGCCTCGACTGCTGTCGGGGCATTCGCCATCTCGAGTACTACCCTCGCCTGCACACGCTTCGCATTTTCTTTCGTGATTTGTTCTGACAGCGCAGCGGGAATAAGAATAGTGACAGGAAGCTCAAGAATGTCTCCGTTGGTGATCGTGTCTCCCTTGGGGAGCTCTTTTACTGCAAGCGCTGCTTTGAGCTCGCTTGTTGAAAAACCATCAGGGCGATACGCGCCGCCGCGCGAATTGGAAACGGCGACAACTCGATATCCACGCTCACTCAATAGATGCGCGATATGCCCACCCACGTTGCCAAACCCCTGCACCGCGACGGTGGTTTCCTCTGGTTGCCAGCCCTGCTCGCCAACATACTGCTCTATTATATAGACACCCCCGAGGCCGGTTGCCGTCTCTCTTCCTTTCGATCCACCTTTCCCAACCGGCTTCCCCGTCACCATCGCTCCCTGATACGTGCCCGTCATTTTTCCATACTCATCTGCAAACCATCCCATAATTTCCGCGTCAGTGTTCACATCCGGCGCGGGAATATCCGTCTGAGGTCCCACCGTTGTACCCAGTGCACGCACAAACGCGCGCGTTAAACGCTCGATCTCACCCCGCGAAAGCTCTTTCGGGTTTAGTGTGATACCTCCCTTCCCGCCGCCATACGGCAAATCTGCGAGCGCACACTTGATCATCATTAAAAATGCGAGCTCTTGCACCTCCGCTTCATCGACGTGCTCGTGATAGCGGATACCTCCTTTCGTCGGTCCGAGCGCGTCGTTATATTGCACGCGCACGCCATCAAATACGCGCAGCGACCCATCGTCCATCAGAACTGGCATCGACACCGAGATCACCCGCTGCGGATACTCGAGCAGGGCGCGCTCGTTTTCAGAAAGCCCCAGCCGCTCCGCAATCGGCGCAAGCCGATTGCGACACGCAATACATACGTTCGTACGATCACTCATATTACTAGTATATACCCATGCTACAGTGTACTTATGGACAATGTCATTAGATTTCCAGAGCGGCGGATGGGAAAATCGCGCCCAAAAGCTAGCGGTGAGTCTGTACACGCCCATCATGCTCTCGTACGCGCCATTCTTGCTGGAAAACACCCGACGGAAAAAGAAATCGAGCCGACTGCCGCACTCATGACCGATCCGGATCTTGAGCGGGATTTTATATTGCTCCCGTCTAAGGAAGCTTTACTTGGTGAGCATCCGCGCAAAACAGCAAAAGCTATCGGTCCCAGCGAGTACTGCATTGTAAAAACAGAGACGGATCCTGTTTTACACACCATCGAACGGATGGACCGCGTGCCGCTATAGATCATAAATAAGTGTTACCGAAAGGCGAAGCGATTTGTAGGTTCACGCCGCTCGGTTAACATCGAATAATGCTCGCTTGAGGATAGCAATTTCTTTGAGCAGCGTCACGGGGTTAAAGACTGCGTGCACAGCACGCAGTCTCTCTTTCTGCACGGTTGAAATCTGCGGATGAGCGAGTGCCCGAGCATAGGGTGTCTGCGGAGTATCGTAGATGCGTACATACTTCGCGCCGATACGTTCTCTCCGGACGCATCGTCGCACTGCCTGAAAATGATTGAGGTACAGGTCGAGCTTTTCATACACTGCATTGAGCGCCACCACGTGTGCCAGGGTGTCAAACCGTTCATACCCAATCCATTTACGTACGATGTGACCATTCCGCTCCTCGATGAAAGCGTTGTCGTTCTTCTTGCCGCTTCTTGATCGGGTGAGCTCAACCTGGGAGCACGCACTGCGCTCAATGAGGTGGTAATTGAGAAATTCGCTACCGCTATCGAAGTGGCGCGAATGCGTATCTGAAGGCATCTGTTTTTCAATATGCTCAACACTGGTGAGTGTCGCCGTCTCGCCCTTGTTAAACTGAGCTCGCCGATTGCTCCACAGTATGGCAGGATCTACGCCGTTTACCGTGTATACCAGGTCTCCCTTGAGGAGGTCGCCATAGTGCACCACTGTATCAAATTGTCGATGTCCCGGACCTCTGTTTCTCCATGGTCCCGCATATACTTTTACCCTCCGCTTGATCTGCGAAGGAGTCGTGGTTCCTTTTCCCCGTAATCCGTGTTTGTTCGTGAGTGCCCGCACTCGACGCTTTGTCTCACCAAGACTCATCGTCTGCACCAGACTGGTGACATCATCAGCATGATGCCACGCGCCTATTGCTCGCAAGGCAGCGATGTATGTTGCCATCTCCGATTGCAGCAATTCCGCACAGCATCGTGCGCCCACTTCCCACACATCAAAAAGCGCCGCGGTCACATCAGCACCGTATTTCACCGGTCTGCCTCGTTGTTCAACTGCAAACTTCTGTGTCGAGAATATCGTCTTAAACTTCCGCACCGCCGACTTTCGATGCAGTTTTGTGGTCTCACATACCGTATCCAGTATCTTCGACCTTACTACTTTCGACCCGTTCCAATACTCCTGCTTGTACCTCAAAAACACCTCATGTATCGCTTTCATGCTCATGAAAACGACGGTAACCTATTTATGATCTATCCACCCCTGTTTCGGTAACCTTTATTTTGATCTATATCGCGTGCTTGACGAATGAGTAGGATTTGCTATACTGTCTAAGTCAGTACTGGTCCGGCAACGCCGGGCATTTTTATTAACTATTGACAGAATAATCATATTACAACTATGTCATTTATTGATCTCAAAGCACTGAATGCCGCACTTACCGAGCTTCAAGAAGAGAAGGGTATTTCGCGCGCGAGCGTGCTTGGTGCTATTGAAACAGCGCTCGGCACGGCGTATCGCCGCGAATACGGCAAGCGCGGGCAAATCATCCGCTGCACCTTTAGCCCCGATACAGGCGACATGGAATTCCGCCAGGCAAAAATCGTCGTCGACAACACACTGGTGCGTTTTGAAGGCGAGGAAGCTACGGGCGAAGACGATCACCGCTCCCGCTTCAACCCTGAGCAACACATCATGATCGAAGACGCCCGCCGCATTAAAAAAGACGCAGAGCTCGACGAAGAAATTTCATTCCCGCTCGAAGGTAAAGAAGATTTTGGCCGCATCGCCGCACAAGCCGCAAAGCAAGTCATCTTGCAAAAAATTCGTGAGGCAGAGCGTGACTCCATGATGGAGGAGTTCGGTGAGCGCGAGGGCTCAATCGTGACCGGACATGTGCAGCGCTTTGAGCGCGGTAATTTGTTCGTTGATCTTGGTCGCGCAACAGCAATCCTACCCTTTGAGGAACAAATCCCGGGGGAGCGTTATCGCCAAGGTGAACGCATTCGCGCGCTGCTTTTCAAAGTGGATGAGAATGCCCGCGGTTCATTCCTGAAACTCTCACGCTCACACCCGCGCTTTCTCGCAAAGCTTTTCGAGGGCGAGGTGCCTGAAGTTGCAAACAACGTCGTTGAAATTAAAGCGGTTGTCCGTGAACCCGGCTCACGCGCGAAAGTCGCTGTGGTGTCCCACGACGATCATATCGATCCCGTGGGGGCACTCGTCGGCCAGCGCGGCGTACGCGTCGCGGTAGTTACCTCCGAGCTCGGTGGTGAGAAAATTGACATCGTAGAGTGGTCTGAGAACCCTGCGGAATTTGTGCAGGAGTCATTGAAACCCGCAGAAATTCTTGATATCACACTCATCGAGGACGATGGTCGCGCGGTCGTGACCGTCGCCGAAGATCAGCAGTCGCTCGCGATCGGTCGCGGCGGTCAAAACGTGCGCCTCGCCGCCCGCCTTACCAATTGGAAAATAGACATCCGCTCCGCAGGTGGCCCCGAAAAGAAAGCTGAGACCGCTTCCGAAGAGGCTGTTGTGGAAGAAGTTGCTCCCGAAGAAACTCCCTCAAACGAGGAAGTGAAGTCTACGGAAGTCGCAATCGAGGCCGAAACTTCTGAAACCAAATAAAAACCCCTGGGTGGCGAGTGTAAGGAACGAGCGGCCCCAGGGGGCCGCTCTGTCTATGACTCAAATAATCTCCAAGAGCGTGTCCATTTTCTCTTCAAATATTGAAAATTTATCTTTTTGTTGTGCTCGCAAAAGTTTCTTGTAGTGCTCCCACGCTGCTTCGGCGAGAGACATAAACCAATAGGGCGATGGTTGGCTATACGCCACCCGCGGTTGTATGTTCGGTGCATTCATGCCTTCTTTCACTGCTTGAAAGATTGGATTCTCACGAAGTTCCTCATCTGCATTTTTCAGCTCCTTAAATGGCGGCAGGGGGAGCTTTGCCATATCTATCCCCTCCCTAATCCGCCAGCCGGGCATCATCTGTTCGCTATTGAGCCGAGCATGATGTACCGCCTTATCCAGCGCGTATAGAAACTCCGCCTTGGTCAGCTTTTTCATCTTCACAACACCTTTATTTTTTCCTGTGGTGGACTATACCCCCACACCAACTTTTTGCAAATAGTTGGTGTGGGGGTATACTTCATCTGTTAGCTAAAAACAATCTCTTTTCTATGAACCTCTGGCACGACATACCGCTCGGCGAAAACGCCCCCGAAGAAATCAATGTGATGATCGAGGTTCCCAAGGGCTCACACAATAAATACGAAATAGACAAAGACATGGGCGTTATAAAATTCGACCGCGCAAATTATTCTGCTGCACCCTTCCCTGTTGATTACGGCTTCGCTCCGCAAACCCTCTGGGACGACGGTGATGCACTCGACGTGATGGTAATCACTACCTTCCCCATTCCTTCAGGTATTCTCGTCCCCGTCCGACCTGTCGCCCTCATGGAAATGATAGACACTGGCGATTCTGATTTCAAAATCCTCGCTGTGCCCGTGAAAGACAAACGCTGGGACGATGTGAAAGATCTCGCAGACCTCAACAAACACAATCTCAAAGAATACCAGCACTTTTTTGAAACATACAAGCAACTGAAGGGCGATGAAGTGGTGGTCAATGGATTCAAAGGCAGAGCAGAAGCAATCGAGGCAATAAAAAAATCAGTTGAGCTCTATAAAGAAAAATTTGGGAAGTAGCCACGCACTCCAAACAGAAACTCCCCCGCGCACTATGTGCGCGGGGGAGTTGATTGCAGCTAACGAAGAGTGAGTCGCTGCAGAGCATCCTCAGCCATTGCCGCAAACATATTCAGTTGACCTCCTGCTGCGGTCATTGGGATCTCGTTATTTTGCTTAAATTTTGAGCGAACAGACGCTCCGAGCGCCACTACTGTCTCAAAATCCGCTCTTGCTTTGTCGCTGTCATTGAGCCTTTGGTAGAATTCGGCACGATAGTACAGCCACTGCGCTTTCTGGTCAGGGAATTCATCCATGACCTTGGTGCATAGCGCCACGCCCATCTGCAACACTTCAACATCATCGGATTTCAATTGGTACATATATCGCTCGTATACTTGTACACTTCGAGCGACAGCTGCATATTTTTGCCATACCTCTCGGGCTTTCGCAGGCATTCCTGCGTCATTCCAATATTGCGCTTGTCTTTGGCGATAATATAGTTCTTCACTCGAGGGATCCAGCAGTATTGCAAACTCCAAGTCCTCGACAGCCTGTGCGTACGCTCTCCTCCATGCATAGCAGAATGATCTCGAAACACGAGCGGCTGCCGCTCCACTCCCCGACGGATTCAAACGCACCGCCTCAGATAAATCCGCGAGCACATTCTCTGTACACAAGCCCTCACGGTTTGCCGCAAGTGCTATCGCCCCGCGCAGTTGGTAAAACCTCCAGAGAGCTTGTGGTTTGAGGTTGATTCCTTGCGTGAGATCTGCGAGAGCGCCAACGACATTCGTGTTGCTTCTGTAGCGCGCGAGTCCGCGCAGCAGATATGCGTGTGCAACATCTTCGCTGTTCGCCCTCTGGTTGTGGATGACAATCGTACATCCAGCAAGGGCATACACGATATTTTCGCTTCCTGCATCATTTGAGAGATCCACTTTTTGATTGAGGCATCCTTGCCGGAGCACCTCCTCTTGCTCCAAGAACGCTCTATACGTGCTCCCGCTGGACAGCTGTCCATACAGATGCACGCCCAGTACCGATCCAAGCAATACAAACAACGCAATCATCGGCGAGTATGACTTCCAAGGCATGTTTTCTTCTCCTGCTAACCTGCGAGGACCATACCATGCGTATATAATTTCGTCAAACAATCCACGCTCTGCGAAAAAAGAATTTTGAAAGAAGTGTAGCACCGCGCCGCGCTTCCAATGCAGAAAGAATTACACTGCCAAACTCGTCTATATCCACATGGGTGTGCGTTGGTGTGTGGTATTCTTAGAATACCTAAAACGCACAGCGGTGTGCTGTTAAAAGGACGTTATTAAAAAATTAGTCGAGTAATATAGTATGACCACAGTGAACAGTTTTCGATTGCCGCTCGCTCTTGTGACAGCAGCAATCATGTTTGTGGCAGGATTTGCACACGCGCAGACGGGCGCTACTGCAACGTCAACCGGCAAACCAGGACCCGATGGCATTATGAAAGGCATTCGCGACGCCCGCATGGATCTGCGTGATAAGGCGCAAGACATGCGCGAAGGAATGCGCGACACGCGAGAAGCGTTCCGCAAAGATGCTATTGCAAGCTCAAGCGCACTGCGCGCTGGTTTTAAAGAGCAGATGAAAAACGCATCGAGCTCTGATGAGCGCCGAGGCATCAAAGACTCCATGCAGAACACGATGCAGGGTTTCCGTGATGAGGTAAAAGAAAAACGCGAGGCAATGCGCGCAGGCTTTAAGGAGAAGCGCGCCGAATTGCGTGAGGATCGCCAGCGCATCGCCACGGAGCACATGCGTATCATGGTAAATCGCCTCAATAAAGCAATTGAGCACTTCGCCCAGATTATTGGGCGCATTGATGCGCGCATTACAAAATTGAAAGCTGCTGGCACAGATACTGCAGCAGCAGAAGCTGCCGCAGCAACTGCAAAAACGGCTGTCGCTGCAGCAAAAACTGCAACTACAGCAGTTGAAACTGCAATTTCTGCCGCACTGGCAACAGAAAATCCCCGCGATCATCTCGATGGGATCCGCACAGCGATTCGGTCAGCTGCAGATGCAGTAAAGTCGGCACACGATGCCGTCAAAGACGCCATCAAGTCACTGAAAGAAATCAGCAAGCCTAACCCGAATTCCTCAGACGCTGCTGTAGATAACGCCACATCGTCAGACAATTAATCTTCATTAGTGCATCGCATACCTATGGATCCACAACAAACCGCACCGCAACCAAGCATGACCACGCCCCCCACCACACCGCAAATGCCGCCTCCCATTGAAGCCTCTAAAAAATCAGGCGCAGGCTCGATCATCGGCGCTGTCATTATTATTATCGTGATCATTTTCGGCGGTCTCTACTTCTGGGGCGCGCAGCTCGAAAAAGATCAAATGATGCAAGAGGAGCTTCCGTTCCTCTTGGGTGACGACACACTAAACACCGACGGTATTCCTCCGGTATCCACTTCAGACGAAGTGGCTGATATCGAGGCAGATGCGAATGCAACCGACATAGCTCAATTCGAAGCGCAGCTTGATAACGACTTGGGTAACGTTGAGACGCAGCTGTAAAAGAAAGCACACCCCCGCAAAAAGCCCGCTCATCTGGCGGGTTTTTTGTTTATTGATATACTCCCACGATGAACAAAACACACGCCGCTAATATCGTTATTGAAAAGAAGCCCGCAGAATCCGCCGTCGAGGTGCGCGCGGAAATTCCCGCTGATGCCTTCCCCCGCTACCGCGCAAAGGCGCTTAAAGAATTGAACGACGAGGTGTCACTCGACGGCTTCCGCAAGGGAAACATCCCGGAAGCGATTTTGGTGCAGAAACTCGGTGAGGCGGCGATTATGGAGCGCGTCGCCGGTGTTGCCGTATCAGAAGAGCTGCCGCTCATCCTCGCTGCAGAAAAAATCGTCGCGATTGAAACCCCGCGCGTCACCATCACCAAGCTCGCCCCCAATAACCCTATCGCCTTTACCGCGCTCGTCACGGTAATGCCTGACATTGCATTGCCGGATTACGTAGCGCTCGCCAAAAAGCACGCTGCTTCTTTTGAGATGCCGTCCGTCTCTGATGATGAGCTTGCCGACATGACGCGCTTCCTCAAACGAGAGCGCGCACGCATCGATCGTATCGAAATAGGCATGGAGCCGGAGACTGCGTACGAAGAAACACAAAAACTTGAAGAGAAAGATTTGCCTATGCTCGATGATGCATTCGCACAATCGCTGGGCGCTGCGGATGCCGCCGATCTCGCCACGCGTATGCGCGAAAATATGCAGAAAGACAAGGAGCGCAAGGCGCGCGAGAAGACGCGCATGCAGATTATCGAGGCAATTCTTGAAAAAACGCCGATGAAGCTGCCGAACATTTTGATCGAGCACGAACTCGACCGCATGCTGGAGCGCATGGCGCACGATATCGAGCATTCGGGCTCGACACTTGAAGCGTATCTCAAACAATCAGGCAAACAGCTCGATGAGCTGCGTAAAGAATGGCGCGAATCAGCAGAAAAAAGAGCCCGCGTACAGATCATCGTGCATGAAATTGCTGCAAAAGAGAACATCACTCCCGAGGAAGAGGCGATCGTGCATGAGCTTGAACACTTAAAATCGCACCACCCCGATGTTTCAGAACAAAACCTCCGCATGCACATCATTTCCTCCCTGCTCCCCGACGCGGTATTTAAGTGGCTGGAAGGGCAACAATAACAGAAGCGGTGGCGAAAGATTTCTCGAGCACAACATTGTGTGGTAGTTCGAATGTGTATCACCACTGCGCTGCCTGAACACGCGTGTATGCGCGCTGCGACATTGTTTTCTTATGACTAATTAGAAACCAAGAAGTACTCCTGTGGTGCGCGATGCTCGTTCACCCTTTCGCCATCGCTTCTGTTGTTACTAGTATAAAAATTGCGGCGAGGCTAAAAGCCTCGCCGCGAAGTTCGTTGCGTTTTAAGGACGCTACCTTCTTTTAGCCGAAGAATCCCTTCTTCGCCAAAGGCGGCACCGGATTCTTATCCGCCTCCGGAGGAGGCTCCGTCGCGGCTTTCGTCGCGATAGCCTCCTTGAGCTTAGCACCCAAGGTATCCCCCCAGAAGTCCGCCGCCGACTTCTCCTTCTTCTTCTGCGCAAGATAGTCGCGAAGGGCGCCGACGGGGCGGAAGTCGACCGCAGCCCCTTCGGGCTTGGTCTTCAAGATCGTCGCGGCGCAACAGCCGGGCTCAATCTCTTTCTTTTCGCCCTTCGTCATGCGCATGTGCACATGACCCCGGTGTTTCTCCTCGCCGTTTGCGGTCACAAACACACTGTGACCGGCACCCCCCTTTTTGCAGACAACGCATTTGATGGGCTCGAGCATACGCTCGAGATCTGCCTGTGTGGTAGTCATGTAAGTCCTCCTTTGCCCTTATCGGGCGTTGCGAAAGGTCACTCTCGTGACCCCGTGGGCTCCGCGAACGGCAGGATTGCCGTTCGTGATTCCCATAGGGGTCGCGATCCGCAATAACAAAGGTCGAACCTTTATCATTGTCATCTGCGCGACCTTTGTGTTTCTCTTTGCGCGAGTAGGCGCCCTTACCCTTGCGGGCACGGACTACGCGCGGCTGATATTTGGGCGTTCCCAGATCGCGGGCGATCGGGTCGCGTCGTTTTGGTTGCTCTGGCTTCTTTGCCATGGCTTCCCTTCCTTTCCCTCGTTGGGACTTCATGAAGTATACATGAAAGAACGCTTTTGTCAAGAAAAATTTGAAAACGATTTGAGGCGGGTGCTTGCGCACCCGCCTCGTAGTTTGTTGGGAGGAGATTATTAGTTCTTCTCCTCTCTCTTTTTGCCCTGACCGGAACCCGTTGATTTCGCACGGTCGCGGTTATCATCCGCGCGCTTCGTTTTATTTTTGAGATAGCATGCGTGTGCTCCGGACTCGCGTGCCCTTGCCGTTTTTCCGTTCCGCGCCGGTCGCGGACCAAGGAACCTCGGGTACGGCGGTTCCATCTTCGCCGGACCCTCCGGCTCGGTGGTGGAGGAGCCCTTCTTGCGGTCGGGATCCCAGCTACCACTCCGGATTTTCTTTGCCGCCCATGCGTAGGTCGGCTCAAGATCGGCAAAGCGCGCCGCGGCGTCAGGTCCCTCGACCTTGAAGATCTCGTTGATCGCCGATATGGCAACTCGCGAGTACTTCAGGTCAGTGAACCCCGCTCGGATCATCTTTGCGATGAACCGCTGCTGCGCCGCATCAGCGTACGCAGCCGCTTTCTCAGCGCCATCGGTGCGGATCTTTTCATTCAGGAACTCGATGCTAGCCATTTTCGGTCTCCTAATGCACTTCAACGCTGACGTATTTTATCGTCCCGCCCCATCAGCTCAGGGTCGGTAGTCTACAATACATTATATCACCTCCTAGACACTTGTCAATGAGGGCGACCCTGAATTCAACTTCGAAGTGCAACACTCCATGCTTGTAATGGCGTCTTAAAACC
>CAYWZA010000021.1:0-17233 GCA_964462785.1 uncultured Candidatus Saccharibacteria bacterium
TTTTAAGACGCCATTACAAGCATGGAGTGTTGCACTTCGAAGTTGAATTCAGGAAAGTGTACATTGACTTTCTTGACGAAAGTTATATAATTATACTAGTAACGGCGCTCAAGTTGGGCGTCGTATACCACCGACAATTAGGTCTTCCGCATAAGTCCGTAAAAACTGTGTGCGAGACGAAGCAAAAAATGTGAGGAATATCTCTGATATTTCGATGATTTTTTGCAAAGTCGCAGCCACAGTTTTAAGGACTTGGTGCGGAAAGGTTAATTGGAGATGGTATAAGTTTGAAGAAAAACGAGAGAGGGCAGATGACGATGAATAGAATTGCGATGTTGGTGCTTGTGCTGTGCGGGTGTGTCTCGGTGCCGGCACATGCACAATTCGACTTCATGCCGCGCTTTTGGGAAAAGGAAGATCGGCCCCGCGCCGTGAAGCCGCCCGCCGCAGCGCGAAGTATGATTAGCTGTCGGACCAATCAGCCAGCAGAAATTCCCAGCCGGACGCTGCGTAGCGGGAATGTGATTGTGGTGGTTCTTTGTGATCAGCACTTTGTTGCTTTCCATCAGTATGGTGTCTATGACCATGGTCCGGTGTCGACGGGAATGATTGGCTTCGAGACACCGCCAGGGCATTACAGGATTTGTCGGCACGAAGGAGCGGGGTATCGCTCAGACAAATATCCACTGCCGAATGGTGGTGCCCCAATGCCGTGGGCAACATTCTTTTGCAGACCTGATGGCAGCGAAACCGGCATGGCGTTCCACGGTGGTGATCTAAATCGCCCCGCCGCGGTGCGCGGTAAGCCATACGGCATGTCGCATGGATGCATCCGCATGTCGGCGCAGCAGGCACACTCGATAAACTTCTGGTCGAGGCAGTACCAAGACGTTGAGGTTATCGTAGTTCGCGACCTGCAGGAGTTCTACGAGGAGTGGGACAAGGTAATTTGGGAGTGAATTGAAAGGGGCGGGTTTGCGCAAGCAAACCCGCCCTCACTGTTTTCATAATGGCATTTGAAGCTGCGAGACGCGCTCACGCACCATTTCGTCGGCAATCACCGAGGTCGGCATATTGCGCTGCTTGCTCTCGGCGAAAATGTACTGCAGATTTACAGCAATCCTGGGCAGCAGTGTCTCCACAGGCTTCCCCAAAATAGAATCACAGACCACCGCAATGAGACCGCCGGCATTGTTGATGTAGTCCGGTGCATAGAGCTTGCCGTCCTCGTGCAGCTGCATGCCATTCTCAGCAGTCCGGAGCTGATTGTTTGAACAGCCGGAAATAATCTCACAACAGAGTCTCGGTATGGTTTCCTTATTGATCGTACCGCCGAGCGCGCAGGGCATAAAGACATCTCCGTCGACATCATAGATTTTGTCTTTCGGCACAACCTTGATGTAGGGATATTTGTTTAGCAATGCCGCTTCGCGATCTGGGCGATCATCACAAATCGTGAAGTGAGATGCGCCTGCGGCGACGAGTCGGTCAACAATATAACCGCCGACAGCACCGACTCCTTGAATGACATACACCGGATCTGCAAGGCTCACGAATTTTCCAAAACGTGCTTTGAGTGCAATCTCCGTGCCGATCACTACGCCGTGCGCAGTTACTTGCGATACATCGCGCTCAAATCCTGTAACAAGTCCTTTGGGAGCAATGTTTGAAAGATAGAGCATATGCTGCGGCGTGGTGCCGATGTCTTCGGCGGTGAGATACGAGCCAACACATGGCAGCAGCTTTTCGGCAAACGCTTCAAGAATATCAAGGAGCACAATATCCTCAGTCATGACCGCTGGAATGTTGTGCCCGAAAATGACCGTCTTTGCGCCACCGATCGGCAGGTCGAGTCCGGCGAATTTATATGACATACCGCGCGATAGGCGCAGTCCGTCCACAAACGCTTCGGCATTGCTCGGGTACTTCCACCTGCGCGTACCACCACCCGATTTAATGAGGGGACCATGCTGCGAGAGCATGCCTGCACCCTCGCGGTGAATGAATGTTGCGATGATGATCCGCCCGTTTTCGTCTATCAAGCCGCAGACGGAATGCCCATCGTATTCGGGCATCGTCCGCGCCAATGGTGTGAGATTCTTGAGAAACAATTCCATCGATTTCTCCCTATAGATAAGCTTTTTGAAAGCTTTCTAAAATCAGACTACTCCTCACCATTGGCTCGCGCAACTCGCAAGCTCATGTTCTTGTGCTAATGTAAAAGTATGTGGATGCCGGCATGGATGCAATCAATAGAGGCGCGGGCACGGGAATTGGCGATACGATACGCGCAGTATATTCCCACCGTCGCACTCTTGTGGGGTCTTTTTTGGGACACGCTGACGCTGCGCCGACCAGACAGCCTTTTTGAAAATGCGACCGTGCTCGGGTACCTCGCGCTTTCAGCGTGCGCCATCATTTTACTCAATCTCCGCCGCGCGCGCGGTGAGGAGGGGACATCGCTCATACTCATCGGCTTTCTGCAATTTGCTTTTGGTAATCTCACGAGCGCGCTCATCGTGCTTTTTGCAAAAAGCGGCACGCTCATTGGTAGCGCGATTTTCTTTGCGGTGTTTGGCGCGCTATTGGTGGGAAACGAATTCGTGCGTGATCGCTACAGCAAGCTCCACGTACACATTGCGGTGTGGTATATGCTCCTGCTCTCGTACTGCATTGTCGCAGTGCCCATGCTCATCGGGAGTATTGGCGATACTATTTTTCTCATCAGCTTGGTTGCGAGTTTGGCGGTTGCGAGCATCTTTATCGCAGCGCTGTATGCCATTGCGACGAGAGATGTGGTCGCGCGCCTGTTCAACACAGTGAGCGCCATCGGTGCGATTGCGTTACTCATGAGCGCACTGTATTTCACCGGTGCAATTCCACCCGCGCCGTTGATGCTTCGGCAGATCGGTGTGTATCACAGCATCGCGCGCACACCTGACGGATCATATCAAGCGACCTACGAGGCGCCGTATTGGTATGAATTGTTTGCAGACACGTCGCGCACGTACACGTATGAAAAAAGTAATACACAGGTCTTTTGCGCCGGGTCTGTGTTTGCTCCGGCGCGTGTGCAGACACCCATTTTCCATCGGTGGGAGTATTACGATGCGAATACTGAAGAGTGGGTGAGTGTTGCGCGGATTCCTTTCAACATCCGTGGCGGCAGGGATCAGGGGTATCGCGGTTATACGCAGCTCTCGACGCTGCGTGACGGCTCGTGGCGCTGCAATATTGAAACAGGGCGTGGCGCGCTGATCGGGCGTATTACATTTGAGGCGGTCTCAGATGGCGCGTTGCCAGTGCTGTATGAGACGACCTTTTAAAATCCAATATGAATCTATATATAACAGCTCGGTACGCTACACTCATCGCACTGATTGCCGCTACGCTGCATTTCGTGTGGGAAAACATGCACGTACCGCTTTATGGCGGCTATGAGCACATCACCACATTTCCCATCACGTGGTACGCAACGCTTGGTGATGTGGGGTACACACTTGCGGCGATTGCGCTCGTCTCACTCATCAAGGCACATACACAGTGGCTGCGGACACCAAGCGCGCTCGATATGCTCAGTCTTGCGATAGTAGGTGCATGGATTGCGGTTTTCGTAGAATACAAAGCATTCGCGCTCGAGAAGTGGTTTTATCTCGACACAATGCCCATCATACCGATACTCGGTGTCGGGCTTACACCGGTGGTGCAGATGGCGGTGCTTCTGCCTCTTTCCGTGTGGATTGCCTCGCGATGTGTGCGTGGTATCTTGGATCGATGAAGCGCATTGTAATTGCTGTAGTCATACTCGCGGGCGCGGCTGCCGCCTATTATGCCTATACGCAGGGGTGGTCTCCATTCAAGACTGACATCAACGCTCGTATCGATACTGCTCTTTCTCGCGCGCCGATTGACGTAAGTGAATTTGGCGGCGGCACCGTTATGCTCACCAATGGAAAGGCAACATTTACAGCGGGTGAAGGGGGAGGGCAGGGATTGATCATGCTCGGCACCCCGCGTGCTGTTGTGGTGAAAGGCGATGACGCTGATGTGCTTGTGCTCGTGCATATCAATGGCGGCGGCAGTGGCACGTTTGCATATCTCGTACATTTTGAATACACCAGTGCCGATGACGCGATGCGCGAAGTGCAGCGTATCATTTTGGGCGATCGCATTATCGTTGACGACATTGTTGCCGAAATCACCTCGCCCACGAGCTATGAAGTGATTGTGTCCCTTAAAGACAGGAAAGTGGGCGAAGCGATGGCGAGTGTACCGACGGAATCGCGCGTGCTCACATTTGGACGCGGCGACGCAGGATTGGAATTGCATGCAGTGATTTTCGGCACGCTGGCAGAGCACAGTGTTGTACTCGTCTCCCCGATGCCGGGCGCTGAAGTACCGAACGCATTTGTGGTGAAGGGCGCTGCGCGCGGCCCCTGGTATTTTGAGGCGAGTTTTCCCATAGAATTGCGCACCTATGGGGGCGATGTGCTTGCAACTGTCATCGCGCAGGCGCAGGGCGAGTGGATGACCGAAGACTTGGTGCCGTTTTCCACGACGGTTGTTGCCCCGTCCACCATGCATGGTCCTGCGATTCTCGTGCTTAAAAAAGACAATCCATCCGGTTTACCGGAGCATGATGCGTCAGTAGAGATTCCAGTAGTTATCAAATAACCCCGCATGCTTGAGTTTCTCCTCAAAAAACAACCAGAAAGAGCTCAATCGTGGGAGCTGCTCCCTGGGGTGTCTTTGACGATGGAGAGAGACAGAAAGGATCCGAAAAGAGTGCATCTTTCCATCATGGCGATGCGTGACGGAACCGAGAAAAAAATCGATCTTTCGATGCTCTGTGCGCCATCAGCGGATTTTCGGTCGAGCAACACATTCAAATGCGATCCAGAAGCGGGGGCGGTTTTTTTCTCGCCAGAAGCGCTGCGGGATCCAAGGAATATCTTTAGCATTTTCCATGAGATGGGGCATCTTACAGATTGGCAGAAACTATATATAAAAAATTCTTCAGAGGCGCACCGGTTATTGCACGTTGCAGAAAAGAAATATGAACACTTTGAACATATAGCTGAGCTGCTGCCTTTTGAGAGAAATGCGTGGGCAGAAGCGATTCGTATTGCAAAAAAGATACACCAAGAGCATGGGGTAAATTTTTTCGAATTTTTTCACAGTGCAGAGGATTTTATGGGTTGGCTGCGGGCAATTAGTTTGCGCGGGTATGAGCATGCATTAGAGAAGCATGACATACGCGCGTATACAAAATGTTGGACAGTGCACGCTTGGGCATTGCAAGAGCAGAAGAATCCGATGCTGACTAAAGATGATATTGAAGGTATAGAATTGTGGGCGAAGAATCCACTCCGTGTGGTATAGTATTCGCATGAACCCCGTTAGAGACCGCGGTCGCGCAAAAAATGCTCTGCGTTTTCATGTTCGCTTGTACTTTCTTATATGAACAACGTCCATACAGATACTGTTAGACCGCGACCTGCCTCTAACGGGGTGAAGCTCTCGGAAATCCTCACGGCGCGCGGATTTGTATACCAGCACACCGGCGATTCAATTGCGGAAATTACCGATGGCGAAAAGCGCACGCTGTATTTGGGTATCGATCCTACAGCTGACTCAATCCACATCGGGCATCTTGCCGTATGCATGATGCTGCGGCATTTCGCAGCTGATGGGCACAAGATCATCTTGCTTGTTGGTGGGGGCACCGGCCTCATTGGCGATCCGAAGGCGACAGAAGAGCGTCCGCTCATGGACGAGAAAGAGGTGCGTGAGCGTGCTGAGAAAATCCGTGCGCAGGTGATGCGCTTGCTTGGTGCGGATGTCGAGATCATGAATAATGCCGAGTGGCTCGTGGATCTGAAACTCATCGAATTTTTGCGCGATATAGGGAAACACTTTACGGTGAACGCGTTGGTGAAGAAAGAAATCATGGCAGAGCGATTGGATAACGAAGTTCCGCTCTCATACACCGAATTTGCGTACCCACTGCTACAGGCATACGATTTCATGCATCTCAATCAGCAGCGCAACTGTACAGTGCAGGTGGGCGCGTCGGATCAATGGACGAACATCACCGCGGGTGTCGAGCTCATTCATAAAAAGCTTGGCGCGACGGCGCATGCGATTACGACTCCGTTGGTGATCGATAAAACTACCGGTAAAAAATTCGGCAAGTCAGAGGGGAACGCCGTGTGGCTCGATCCTCAAAAGACGTCACCGTTTCAGTTCTATCAGTTTTGGCTCAATGTCGATGACGTGAACGTACGCGATTATCTCTTGCGCTACACGCTACTTGAGACAGACGTCATTGAACAGCTCATGAAAGAGCACGAAGCCGCACCCGAGGAGCGCAAAGCGCAGCGCGCGCTTGCGCTCGAGGTGACGGCGCTCGTCCATGGCAAGCCGCAGGCGGATGCAAGCGTGCGTGTGAGCGAGGTGTTGTTTGGCGGCGTTGAGCTCGCCGCTCTTTCAGAAGTTGAGCGCGACATGCTGAAGGCAAGCGCGCCGACATGCGCGGCGAAGGTGGGCGACGCGGCTATCGACGTGCTTGTGTCTGCGGGGCTTGCCAGCTCAAAGCGCGAGGCGCGCGATTTCATCGAATCCGGCGGTGCGAGCATTAATGGAAAAAAAGTAACCGATGTGACTGCGGTGCTTGCTGATTCAGATTTTGTGGGGGGATTGGCACTTATGCGACGCGGCAAGCGAAACGTGTCCGTACTCGTGTTAGCATAAATACATATGGATTACACACCAAGTAAAAAGAGGGGATTTGTGCCGAAGCGCATGACACCACCGCGTGTTGGAGCTCGCATGCAGAATAACCGTCGCAGCGGCAAAAGGTAAGACGGCGCGGGTGTACAGGGGCGGTGCAGACGAAGGGTTCTTGAGCCTTATGGTTGTGGTAACTCGAGCATGTATCACCACTGCGCTGTTCATTCACGCGTGTATGCGCGCTGCGCGATGCTCACTCACTCTTCGTCTGCACCGCCCCCCCCCCGCAGCATTGCATACATTCATGTGTGCGTTATCATACCCCAATGAAAAACGCACAGAGAGGTTTTATCGGGATGATTATTATTCTTATCGGCATCATTATTATCGGTGGTTTCGGCTACTGGTGGTACACAAATTCTATGAATGACACCGACACACCGGCGGCAGATTCGCAGCCGGCAGCAGCGGCGGGAACCAGCGCAACCTCAGCTTCTGTTCCGCAGACACTTGAAGGTGGTCTGGTGATCCAAGACATGGTGGTGGGTAAAGGAGACGAGGCGGTAGCAGGAAAGAAGCTTTCGATGCACTACACCGGCACGCTTGCAGACGGCACCGTCTTCGACAGCTCTGTTGCTCGTGGTACGCCGTTTGAATTCACTTTGGGTGCTGGGCAAGTTATTCCTGGCTGGGAGCAGGGAATTGCCGGCATGAAAGTGGGCGGCGAGCGCAAACTTACCATTCCGCCGGCACTCGCATACGGCGCTCAAGCCGTCGGTCCTATTCCAGCAAACAGCACACTTCACTTTGAAGTCGTACTCCTTGGTATCACGCAGTAGTAATACCATTTGCAATTGAAAAGCCATCGTTGCATAATGCATCGATGGTTTTTCAATTACACTCCCCATACGAGCCAGCGGGTGACCAACCAAAGGCTATAGAGGCACTTGTTGACGGACTCAAAAACAATAAGCGTCACCAGACGCTCTTGGGCGTGACCGGCTCGGGGAAGACGTTTACCATTGCAAACGTCATCGCGAATATAGGCAAGCCGACCCTGGTCATCGCGCACAACAAGACGCTCGCGGCGCAGCTCGCGAGCGAGTATCGGGAATTTTTCCCTGACAGCGCCGTACACTACTTTGTATCGTATTACGACTACTACCAGCCGGAGGCGTATGTGCCCACGTCGGATACCTACATCGAAAAAGAGGCGATGGTGAACGAAGATATCGAGCGCTTGCGCCACGCGGCGACGCAGGCGCTCCTCACGCGCAAAGACGTCATTATTGTCGCTTCCGTTTCCTGCATTTATGGTCTCGGTTCGCCCGAGGAGTATGAAAAAGTGAATCTCAAGATTGTGAAAGGCGATCGTCTCACGCGCGCCGATTTCATTCGCAAACTCATCGGGCTCTATTTTGAGCGCACCAATGCAGATCTTTCTCCCGGCACATTTCGCTCGGTGGGGAATAATGTCGAGCTGATGCCGGCAGATGAGCGCACGGTATATCGCATAGCGTTTGCCGAGGCGATAGTCGAAAGCATTACAGAAATAGATGCGATGACGCGCGTCTCACTTGGCGTCCATGATTCGCTATTCGTATTCCCAGCAAAGCATTACGTAACGCCGAAAGACGTGATAGATGCAGCGCTCGCGGATATCGAAGCGGAACTCGCAGAGCAACTCAAAAAATTTGATGATGCAGGCAAATTACTTGAAGCGGATCGACTCAAGCGTCGGACGCGCCAAGACATTGCGCTCATCCGCGAATTTGGCTATTGCAACGGTATTGAAAATTACTCGCGTCATTTCGATAGGCGCAAGGTAGGGGAGCCCCCGCACACACTGCTTTCCTATTTTCCGAAGAAGAAAGATGGCTCGCCAGACTTTCTCACTGTCATCGATGAGTCGCATGTGACGCTCCCGCAAATTGGCGGCATGTATGCCGGCGATCGTTCGCGCAAACTGACGCTTGTGGAGCACGGCTTTCGTTTGCCGAGTGCCATCGACAACCGCCCACTCACCTTCGATGAATTCGATGCGCGTGTGGGGCAGCTCATCTACACGTCGGCAACGCCGAGCGAAAACGAGCTCGCAAAGAGCGGAGAGCCGATCGCGATGATCGTGCGCCCGACGGGGCTTCTGGATCCGGAAGTTGTTCTTCGCCCTGTGGTATCCAAAGGGGAGTATGCAGGGCAGGTGAAAGATTTTATCAGTGAGGCGGAAGCAGTCACCAAACGCGGCGCTCGTTCGCTCTGCACCGTGCTCACTAAAAAGATGGCAGAGGATCTTTCAGAGTTTCTGCAGAAGCGCGGCATCAAGGCGCGCTATCTGCATAGCGATATAAAAACCATCGAGCGTATCGAGATTCTTTCAGATTTCCGCAAAGGCGTGTTCGATGTGCTTGTTGGCGTCAATCTTTTGCGCGAAGGTCTGGACTTACCGGAAGTAGAGTTCATCGGGATTCTCGACGCGGACAAAGAGGGATTTTTGCGCAGTGAGACATCGCTCATTCAGACGATTGGGCGCGCGGCGCGCAATGTGAATGGGCGCGTCATTTTGTATGCAGATCAGATGACGGGCTCACTGGAGCGCGCGGTGAGTGAGACGAATCGCCGCCGTGCACTGCAGCAGGCATATAACACAGAGCACGGCATCACCCCACAGACCATCAAAAAAGAGATCAAAGACATCATGGGCGATATCGCAAAGAGGCGCTCAAAAATTGCCTCTGAGCTTGCCGAGATGGACGCAGGCGTCTATGGAGTAAAAGAGCTTAAGAAATTGATTAAAGAAAAGCGCGCGCAGATGCACGAAGCGGCGGATCAGCTCGATTTCGAAACGGCAGCCATTTTGCGCGACGAAATCCAAGAGCTGGAGCTGAAAATGGGGGAGAAGACCAAGCCTAAAAAGTCGAAGAAAAAAGCTAAAAAACGTGCTAACCCCTCCTGACAGGTTTAACTGTCAGGGTTTGAAAAATCGGAAGCAGGTGCGGAGATGAGGTGTTCTCGAACGGGGCGGACGCTGGTTACTTGAGCCGTCCGCATTACTGCTCTGGTTCGATACGTTCCTGTACGCGCTGCGCGATGTTCTTGAACACTTCATCTCCGTACCTGCATGTAACACACAGAAATGCTACAGCGCAAGATGCGCGGTATCTTTTTGATTAATACAATAGCCTGAGAACTTCAGGAGAAAAACAATGGCAGGGAAGATTATGTACTGCGCGATACCGACACGCATTCGCGATCGTGCTGACAAAGCGCGCGCGATGGCGCGGCAAGCAGGCTATTCGCCGGTCATCCCCTTCGATGTCGGCCCCTATGAGGATTTCGAGGGTGGTCAGATTGGGCGCGAACGAACGCTTGATTTCATGATAAAAATTCAACGCAACTGTGACGTGCTCGGTTTCTTCGGCGTCTCCGATGGTACGATGGGCGAGCTCAAAGATGCGCTCGATCGCACACAGCACGTGCGCGTGTTTCGGGGTCTCGATGATCATTGGGATAGCGAATACTACAAGTACAAAATGAAATGGGGCGACTTACTGGCCCGACTCACCTCGGGGCATCCCATTATTGTGTTGGTGGGCACGAGCGCTGTGGGTAAGAGCTACTGGATTGATCGCCTCTTAGCGCGCTTTCAAGGCAAACTTCATCGCGTGAAGAACACGACGACGCGGCAGAAGCGCGACGAGTGGGATGAGCAATCGTATCGATTCATCAGTAAGGAAGATTTTAAACGCGGCATTGAAGAGGGCGCTTTCTTCGAATGGGATTCCTACCTCGGCGAATACTACGGCTCATCCATAACAGAGCTACAGGAAGTCTTGCAACATTCAGCCGGAGTCTTTGCGCTGACACCCCCGGGGGCACGCGCGCTCTATGAGCGGCGCGGTGCGATGGGAGTTGCGCTCATTCATATGGTGCCTGCTACGGACGAAGTCCTCATCAGGAACTTCGAGCGTCGCGGTATAGATCAAGACAAGCATGCCCAACTCATCGCTGCGGCAAAGTCTTTCACCCTGCCGCCTACAATGATTCACGCGACTATTCCCATCACCGGAGACACGCCGAAAGACATTGCTCATTTTGAGAAAGTCTTTGCGACCCTGCTCGTCAAGTGAGTCGACACCCTCTCCTGAGGGTGTTTTTTCTTAATATACTCTGGGCTCCTTCGCATGCGGACCAAGATAGCTCTGCACCAACTGAAACCACAGGGGGGAGAGGGCGAGCGAGAGGGCGATGACAGAGAGTGCGAGACGGTATCCGTCGGTGGAGATAAAACCATTCGATAAACCCAAGGCAATGAGAACGAAAGAGAATTCACCAATCTGCCCGAGCACGGCACCCAGCGTGTATGCGGTGCGTGGCGGTGTGCCCAAGAGGCGCAGCAGATACACATTGAATGCCGTTTTAAGGAAGATGATAATCGCGAGCAACGCGAGAATCGTAAAAATATTTTCCGTAATGAATGTGAAATCAAGCAACAGACCAATAGAGAGGAAAAAGAGCATCATCAGAAAATCGTGGATGGGATGAATCGCATGGCGATATGACGCACCGACGGAGCCGACGTTGCTGATCAAGAGCCCGACTGCAAATGCGCCGTATGCAGTGGAGAGCCCGAGCGAGCCGGAGAGTGCCGCGCCCGCAAAGCAGAGTGCCATGCCGGCGACGACCTGCTGATTGGCACCCGCGGCAAGAAGGCGCTCGAGCTGCGCGACCCATGCTGATCGCTGTGATATGTAATAAATAACAAACATGCTACAGGCGATAATGCCCAGTGAAAACGCCAGCCAGATAAGGCCGTCGAGAGTGAACGTGCCGTCCCCGAATGCACCAACGATGAGGAGCATCGGCACGACGGCGATATCCTGCGCGATAAGGATAGCGGTTGCGAGGCGACCGGCGCTCGAATTGCTTTCATGCAGATCACGAAGCATGGAGACGGCGACAGCGGTGCTGCTCATAGCAACGGTAAAGCCGAGCAGGATGCCGAGCGCGAGCGGCCAGTCAAAAATGAGAGCGACCGTAAGCATCACTGCAAGCGCCGAAAGAATCTGTAAAATAGTCACCCATATGGCGGTGCGCATGCCGCGCAGGAATCGCGAAATATCAAGCTCAAGCCCGAGCATAAACATAAGGAAGATAATGGCGAGCTCGGTGATTGCGGAAAGTGTTGCATCCTGCACCTGAATGCCCAAAATCCCCGGCCCAATGATGGCGCCAACGATGATGTAGCCGATGAGCGCCGGTTGGCGTAGACGCTGCAACAAAAGACCGCCGAAAAAGGCGAGCGAAAGCACAAAAGCGATATGCGTTAATCCGAATGAAACCTCCATAGCTACACTATAACATCTTGGCTTATTGCCGTGTGTGTGCTATTTTCTACGTACAGTATTCGCAGCAGATAGGAAGAGGAGGACTCATGCTGGCTGATGTTGTCCATGGACTCATAATGATTGCACTCATTATTGTGATCCTGTCGGCGATGGCGCGTCATGATGATGCGGGCGACGACACAGAGGAAAGGGTGGAGCAGGAAGACCCCAAGTCGAACGAAGGACCGCCTTAGTGCGGTCTTTTTCTTTATACAACTGCGTGGTAGAGTGCCCATACTACCCCTTAGCGCAATGCGAGGGGAGAATCCATATGAGTGACACTCCAAAAAATCCAGATGACATCATCGTGAAGGGTGCGCGCACGCACAATCTTAAAAACATTGATGTGCAGCTGCCCCGCAACAAACTCGTTGTGTTTACAGGGCTTTCCGGCTCAGGGAAGTCGTCACTGGCGTTTGATACCATTTTCGCTGAAGGGCAGCGCAAGTATGTTGAGTCGCTTTCGGCGTATGCGCGGCAATTCTTGCGGCAGATGCAAAAGCCCGATGTCGACGAGATCAGCGGGCTTTCACCGGCAATCTCGATTGATCAAAAAAGCCGCTCAAATAACCCGCGCTCGACGGTGGCGACCATCACGGAAATATATGATTACTTGCGCGTGCTCTATGCGCGTGTCGGTCAGCCGCATTGTGTCGCATGCGGGCATCCGGTGCGTAAGCTTTCCAACGAGGAAATTCTCAATGCAGTGCTCCACATGGTGGATGAGGCACGTGGCGCCGGAGATAAAAAAGTGCTTGGAGCGAAAGTGAGCTCTGCAAAAGTCGGCGTCCTTGCGCCAGTGGTAGTGGGCAGAAAAGGGGAGTATTACCAATTGCTCTACGACATGCTCGCGAAGGGATATGAGACGGCGGTTATTGATGGGGAAGTGAAATCGCTCCGACAGCGCGTGGTCTTGGAAAAACATAAAAAACATCACATCGATATTGTCATCGATGAAATTTTTGTTTCAGAATTTACCAGTGACCCTAAGGGCAGCAACGAGCGTGCAGCAGAGGCGATTGAGCGGGCGCTCCATGAATCCGATGGTTTGGTGAAAATTGTTTCGCCTGACGGCACCTCAAAGACAGTCTCGAGCAAATTCATGTGTGCACATGATGGGTTTTCATTTCCCGAGGTTGAGCCGCGCCTTTTTTCATTCAATTCACCCTACGGCGCGTGCCCCGAATGCAAAGGGCTCGGCACCAAACATTTCTTTGACGATGATCCATGCACGGCGTGTATGGGCACGCGCCTGCGCCCCGAGGCGCTGAATGTGACGCTTGGCGGCAAGCTCGGCGAGGGAAAAAACATTGTTGAGGTCGCGGCGCTTTCGATTGCCGACGCTGATGAGTTTTTCAAAAAACTACATCTTACTAAAAAAGAGCAGGAAATATCCAAGGCGGTCATCCGCGAGATCATGAATCGCCTCAAGTTCATGCTCGATGTGGGTATCGAATACCTCACGCTTGATCGCCGTGCGAACACGCTCTCAGGTGGCGAGGCACAGCGCATCCGGCTCGCATCGCAGCTGGGGAGCGGATTGGTGGGCGCTCTCTACGTGCTCGATGAGCCGACGATTGGTCTTCATCAGCGTGATAACGATCGACTCATCAGTACTCTGAAAAATTTGCGTGATCTCGGCAACACAGTGATCGTCGTTGAACACGACGAAGACACCATTTTTGCGGCGGACTACATCGTCGATCTTGGTCCTGGGGCGGGCGTGCATGGTGGCGATGTGGTCGTGCAAGGATGGCTCGACAAGTTGCTCACTGCAAAGAAAAACACATCCGGCTCAGACACGCTCGCGTATTTGCGTGAAGAAAAACAAATCCCTGTGCCGGAGGAGCGTCGCACATCGGATAAAGGCAAGCTCAAAATTCGCGGCGGCAACCGATTCAATATTAAAGATCTGTCCGTTGATATTCCGCTCGGGAAACTGGTGTGCATCACCGGCGTTTCCGGTTCGGGCAAGTCCACATTTTTGTATGACATCCTGCACATGAATTTGCGTGCACGATTGGAGCAGCGCTACCGCACGGCAAAGATATATAACGTCGGATCGTTTGAGGGCACAGAATATCTCGGGCGCACTATTCTCATTGATCAATCGCCGATCGGGCGCACGCCGCGCTCTAATCCCGCGACGTACACCGGCGCGTTCAACCACATCCGCGATATGTTTGCGATGACAGAGGAGGCGCGGGCGCGCGGGTGGAAACCGAGCCGCTTCAGCTTTAACGTGAAGGGCGGGCGCTGTGAAGCGTGCCAAGGGAATGGGCTCGTCGCCGTTGAAATGCACTTTTTGCCCACGGTGTATGTCACGTGCGACGTGTGCAACGGCAAGCGCTTCATGAAAGAGACGCTTGAAGTGAAATACAAAAAGAAAAGCATACACGACGTGCTTTCGATGACTGTCGAGGAAGCGTGCGCATTTTTTACTGACATTCCTGCGATTGCCGATCGCTTGCAGACGCTCCTCGATGTGGGGCTCGGCTATCTTGAGCTGGGGCAGAGCGCGACGACGCTCTCGGGCGGCGAGGCGCAGCGGGTGAAAATCTCCTCGGAGTTGTACCGCCCGCATATGCAGAAGACCATCTATCTATTAGACGAGCCGACTGTCGGGCTTCATTACGAAGACGTGCGCAAGCTCAACGAAATTTTGCAAACTCTTGTGAAGCATGGCAACACGGTGGTGGTGATTGAGCACAATCTCGATGTCATTAAATGCGCGGACTATGTGATTGATATGGGGCCGGATGGGGGAGTGGGCGGCGGCAAGATTGTTGCCAAAGGCACGCCAGAGGAAGTCGCAAAGGCGAAAGGGTCACACACCGCAAAATATCTTGCTCGCGTGCTCAAGAGGAAGTAATCTGTGCATATGAAAAACTACATCATCGGAGGGGTAATCATTGTTGCAATTGTCGGGCTTATGTCATGGGGGAAATTGACTGGAGAGAAAAAGGTGGCATTTTGGAACAACACTCAGATAGCGTGTTTGCCGAATGGGCACACCAACATGGCGCTGCATCAGCATTCTGATTTGGTCATTACCGTTGATGGCGTGCCGGAGGGCATTCCGACCAACATAGGCGTCTCAGCAGATTGTATGTCTGAAGTGCACACTCACGATGGAACCGGAAAAGTGCATGTCGAGGCGGCGCAAGCAGGCGTGACGCATACGCTCGGCGATTTCCTTGCCGTGTGGGGCAAGACGTTTGACCGCGCGGGATATGCGGCTACTTTGACTGTAGATGGAGCGCCAAATACCGACCTCGGCAATCTCGTACTCAAGGACGGTCAGAAGATCGCGCTTAGTTATGTCAGCACCTCACAAACCGCAAGCACCACTGCTCACTAACTTTTTCGACCGTCCCGTTTTAGAAGTTACTCCCGAACTTCTCGGCAAGTTTCTCGTGCGCCGAGTGAACGGCAAGACGATGCGTCATCGTATCACCGAAGTTGAGGCGTATGATGGCGAGCAGGACAAGGCGTGCCACGCGAGCCGCGGCAGGACGCCGCGCACGGAAGTGATGTATGGCGCTGCGGGGCACTGGTACGTATATCTTTGCTACGGCATGCATGAGATGCTCAATATAGTAACTGGTCCCAAAGAATATCCGGCAGCTGTCTTGATTCGCGGAGTGGAAGGAGTGCACGGACCAGGGCGAGTCACACAGCTATGTGCGATCGGTCGTACACTCAATGCAAAGCCGGCAACGAAAAAATCAGGATTATGGATTGAAGACGGTGGTATGCAGGTGCCGAAAAAAGAAATTGTGCAGACCCCACGCATCGGAGTAAGCTATGCAGGCGCATGGGCGAAGGCGCCGTATCGATATATATGGAAAAAAAAGATCTCGAAAAACTAGCAGTGCCGGATAGTCCCGGTGTGTATACATTTCTCGGTGCGCACGAGGAGATTTTATATATCGGAAAAGCCGCCTCACTCAAGAGCCGCGTGCGGAGCTATTTTGCTTCCGATCTGGCTGAGACGCGCGGGGAGCACATTCGCGCCATGGTTGCATCTGCAGCAAAGCTTGCGTGGGAGGAAACCGACTCGGTACTCGAAGCGCTTATCCTTGAAGCAAATCTTATCAAAAGGCATCAACCGCTCGCGAATTCAAAAGAGCGGGACAATCGCAGTTTTAATTATCTGGTGATCACTAAGGAAGCGTATCCACGAGTGCTTGTGGTGCGTGGGCGCGAGCTGTTTCAAAAGTGGGATAAGAAGCACATTAAGCACTTGTTCGGACCATTTCCTGAAGGCGGCTCTCTTAAAGAGGCGTTGAAATTGGTGCGAGAAATTTTTCCTTTCCGCGATGGGTGTACACCGGGAATCGGGAAACCGTGCTTTAACAAACAGATAGGATTGTGTCCCGGCGTGTGTGATGGTTCAGTTTCGCAGCGTGAATATGCACACATCGTGCGCCATATCGTGCTGCTATTTTCAGGAAAGAAAAAAGCACTGCTCATGCAATTAGGGCGCGAAATGAAGCAGCAGTCTCGCGCCGAACAATTTGAAGCAGCGCGCGCGACACAGCGCGCTATTCGTGCACTTACGCACATTCGCGATGTTGCATTAATCCGGCGTGATGCGTTTGAATCACGTGGAGGCGAAGTAAATCATTTTCGCATTGAAGCGTACGACATCGCGCATACCGGCGGCTCTGAGACAGTGGGCGTGATGGTCGTCGTCGAGGGCGGTGAAGCGAAAAAGAGTGACTATCGTATGTTTAAAGTGCGCGGATTTAAAAATAATGACACCGGTGCACTCACTGAGATTCTCGATCGCCGCCTTGCGCATGCCGAATGGCCGAGTCCGCGGCTCATCGTAATCGATGGGGGAAAGAATCAGCTCAATGCGGCTGCACAGGTACTCAGCAAGGCGGGGGTGGTAATCCCGTTAGTTGCCGTTGTTAAGGATGAGCGCCATCGTCCGCGGGAAATCATTGGAGATACGAGTTATCGCAGCGCCCATGAGCGTGATATCCTCCTCGCCAACGCAGAAGCTCACCGATTTGCAAAAAAGTATCACACCAAGCGGCTTGGGCGGCTTGTTTAGCTAGTTCAACAAGTAAGTGCAACACTTTGAGATAATCAAAGTGCATGAAATA
>CAYWZA010000022.1:0-17137 GCA_964462785.1 uncultured Candidatus Saccharibacteria bacterium
TTTTAAGACGCCATTACAAGCATGGAGTGTTGCACTTCGAAGTTGAATTCAGGTGTGGCGTTATTGTCGCTGAGCATGGCAGGGTTGTATGTTTTTTGCGGCGGTTGGTGCTTTGGTGACTATGAGACCCCATATTGCCCAGTGGGATTTGAATGTCTCAAACTTACTCACACTCGCTACGGTCTTTGGCACATGTTCAATCATCTTGTTCTGGATCTTGAAAATACTCACTCGCTGAGATCTTGGACAGAGCACATGCGACCCTCCTTTCGAGGGTCGTTTTCACGCTGTGCTAGAATGTCAGCATGTTACTGGTGTTTAATTGGAAAATGAATCCCGCGTCACTTGCGGAGGCGCAGGTGGTATGCGAGGTGGTTAAGAAAGCGGCGGCGCGCACAAAAGATGTGGACACTGTCATCATACCTCCGGCAGTGTATCTTGCCGCGCTTGGGCAGATATATGCGACTCGTTCTATACAATTCGGTATTCAGCACATACATCGCGAAGCGGCGGGCGGACCGCATACGGGAGATATTTCTGCAGCTCAAGCCAAGGATGCAGGAGCCACTCACGTGCTGATCGGGCATGCCGAACGGCGAGCACTTGGAGAAACAGACGATGATGTTCGTGCAAAAGTTGCCGTTGCTCTTGCGGTAGGTCTTACTCCCATTATTTGCATCGGCGAGCGCGAGCGCGATCAATCTGGCGCCTATCTTGAGCACATAAAGCTGCAACTCACGACTGCGCTTGCCGATGTCAAAAAAACGCAGGCGAAGCACGTTGTCATTGCATATGAGCCGGTATGGGCAATCGGCGCAAAAGAGCCGATCCGACCCGAGCACATGCACGAAATGACGATATTCATCCGCAAAATGCTCTGGGAAATGTATGCAAAGGCGGGACGCTCGGTCCCCGTGCTCTACGGCGGAGCCATTTTGAGCGCCCCGCACGCGGTCGCTATGGCAAAGGAAAGCGAGGTGGACGGTTTTCTCGTCGGTCGCATGAGCGTTGATACCGAGCAATTACCACTAGTATTCAGCGCGCTTGCAAAAATATGAAACGCGTTGTTGATATCCCCGTAGAAAATTTAAAAGGACTGCGCGTCCTCGTGCGCTCCGAGCTCAACGTGCCCATGGGGGATTCTCTGGTGCGCAACGATTTTCGCATTCGCAAGGCGACTACGACCATTTCATATCTACGCGAAAACGGAGCGCAGGTCATTGTCTGCGCGCACATCGGGCGCGATCCGAAAGAATCGCTCGCGCCGATATCGCGTTCATTGAAACCGCTTTTGCCGCACACGTTTGTGCGTGACATCGTTGGATCTGAAGCGCGGATGGCAATAGGTGCAATGGCGCCGGGCGATGTGGTGCTGCTCGAAAACGTGCGGCAACATCCAGGAGAAACGGGAAATGATGTTACCTTTGCGCATGAACTCGCCAGCCTTGCCGATGTATACGTCAACGATGCGTTTTCTGTTTCGCATCGTGATCATGCCTCCATTGTCGGTGTCCCCAAGTGCATTCCGGGTTACGCCGGTATTCTGTTTGCCGACGAATTCGACAACCTCTCGCGCGCGCTCAATCCGGTGTCACCCTCGGTGGTGATTGTCGGCGGTGCGAAATTTGAAACAAAAGAGCCGCTTATCCGCAAATTATTTGAAGTATATGACGCGGTCTTTATTGGTGGCGCAATCGCAAACGATCTTTTAAGGGCGCGCGGTTTTCCTGTCGGGCGGTCGGTCGTATCCGAAGGGATACCCACCGGCGATGTGATGCATCATCCGCGTCTGGTCATTCCGAGTGACGTCACCGTTGAAAATGAAATGAAGCAGGCTCGTGTAAAAAATGTCGCTGATGTGACGGCGGGGGACAAAATTGTCGATATCGGTCCCGATTCATTCGCGGAGCTCGCACGCATTATTCGCGGTGCGAAATTCGTTCTGTGGAACGGCCCCACCGGTCTCTATGAAGACGGTTATGTGGAGTGGACGGAAGCGGTTGCGCAGGCGATTGCCGGCTCCAGCGCGCACACTATTGTTGGCGGCGGCGATACGATTGCCACCATCGCTTCGCTCGGCATTGAGGAAAAATACACATTTCTCTCGACCGCCGGCGGCGCACTGCTCGAATTTCTCATTAAGGGGACACTTCCCGGCATTGCCGTGCTTGAGTAAGTACGAATGTGATGTCGGGAAAAACACGGTCTGCACATTTTACTGTGGCACACTGTAGGTAAGAATGACGTGGATCTTTCGTCATTATCTTTATACATTTATACACATAATATTTATAAATTTATCGAATATGTTTAAACGATATGCAGTGGTGTGTGTGATTGCGCTGGTTCTTGTGGCGGGAGCGCCGGCAGCGGCGCGCGCGGCAATTTTAACCGACGCGCAAATTCAGGCGATTACATCGCTCGTGAGCTCGTTTGGTGCTGATGCTGGCGTGGTGAGGAATATAGAAACGGTGCTGCGCGGTGGCTCCATTGGCGCTGTGGGGGGTACCGGTGTCGGTATTGCGCAACCGGTCATGCCGGTTGCAAATGAATGGAAGCACACCATCTGCAAGCGCGCGTTTTCAAACATTGTACGCGAGGGCACACGTGGGGAAGAGGTAAAAGATATTCAGACGTTTTTGAAAGATGAGGGATTGTTTGACAGAGAGCCGACAGGTTTTTTCGGCAAGCTTACTGCGCAGGCACTGGGGCAGTGGCAGGTGCAAAATAGTGTTGTTGTTTCTGATGGTCTCAGCGAAACGGCACTCAGTGAGCGTGGTTTCGGAATCTTTGGTCCCAAGACGCGTGAATACGTGCGCACGTGGTGCGACCGCGGTCACGATCGTTTTATGGCAGAGCCGCAGCAGGGCGCTGCCCCACTCTCGGTTACGTTCAAAGCATGGGTTGGCGGCTTCACTCCATTCCAATTTTGGCTTGATTTCGGCGATGGTTCGCCGCGAGAACAAGTTTCCTGCTCGGCACCCGCTGATGCATGCATTGCACCCGCGGAAGTGAAACACACCTACACGCAGGACGGCATCTACACAGTAGTGCTCTACCGAACGTCGACATTCTCCGCGAGCGATGTGGTCACGGTGAGCACCGCAGAAGAGGTGATTGGCAAGAAGCTCATACACGTGGGCGGTACACAGGTATGCACCAAAGAATACAATCCGGTATGCGCGCAACCGAATGGATGTAAAATTTCTCCGAATGGCACCGAAATGTGTGCGCAGCCCGATCAGCGCACGTTTGCAAACGAATGCATGATGAAGAAAGAGGGCGCAACGTTCCTCTACGAAGGGCAGTGCAAACGCGACAATCTTCCGTATGAGCCGGAGCCATACTGCAAAGCATGGTATGACGGCTGCAACGAGTGTGCGCGACAAACGCCTGGCGGACCCGCAGCATGCACCCTGCGTGCATGTATTTGGCAGGCACCGGGGTATTGCAAAGAAAAATTCAGCGGCACTACCGAAAATAAACCGCCGGTTATTTCAGGATTTTCAGGTCCAACGACAGTGCAGGTAAACGAAATGGGCACGTGGACGATTACCGCGTCTGACCCAGAGAATGGAAATTTGAATTATCAGGTGACATGGGGCGATGAGCGTCTGCTCGGATCCGTCATGAGCGCGCTTGCGCCCGCTGAGAGCACGTTTGCACAAGAAACAACATTCACGCATGCATACAGTAAGGTAGGCATGTACACCATCATTGTGATCGTCAGGGATGCGCAGGGTGCACTCGCAAAAACGACAACTACAGTCAAGGTAGGGGAGACATACGTAGCCTGTACTCTCGAATACAAGCCAGTGTGTGGTCAGCCACCGGAGCCAGCGTGTCGCCACAGTGAACCCGCATGTATGTTGCCAACGCCTGCACCACAGACCTATTCGAACCTGTGCTTTATGAAGGCGGCGGGAGCGATGCTTCTCTATGCGGGCGAATGTTCCTCCACAGTAAGTCCTTGTACAGGTGAGGGGTCGTTCAAATTTGCTGACGAGAGATCTTATAAATGTATCAGTAACCAATGGGTACTTCAGTAAGATTGCAGTAAAGTTTTCCACCCATTGCACACTCGCGTAGAGCCACACTCCATATATACTGGATGCTATGAGACGCGTAGCGGCATGCACCCTCGGGCTCCTTTGTTTTTTTGGTGCATATGCATCGGTGCGCGCACAGACCATCGATGAGCTCAAAGCGATGATTGCACTACTCACGCAACAGATTGCCGCAATTGAGCAGCAGATTGCCGCGCGCGGCGGTACACCGATCTCGGGCGGCAGTGCTGCGTGCCCGGCGCTTACACGCGCTCTTTATGCCGGTCTTTCTGGCGAAGATGTAAAAAGTTTGCAGCGATTCCTTGCTGCCGACAGCTCGATATATCCCGAAGGTCTGGCAACAGGCTATTTCGGTCCGGCTACGGAGCGAGCGGTACAGCGGTGGCAGGCGAGAAACAATATTGTCTCATCAGGCACACCAAGCGGCACAGGCTATGGCGTCGTTGGTCCCGGCACACGCGCAGCAATTGCACGTGTATGCGGGAATACATCGACAACTCCAACTACGCCAACAGTGCGCGGGTGCACTGTTGGCAGTACTGCTATGCAGCACGGCGAAACGCGGACATTTTATACAGCGAGCTCGCTCCCCACGGGCGGACAGTGCTTTGGGCTGCCGCGCACCTGCATGAACGGTGTTATAAGCGGCGAGGTGGCGTACGTATATCCGACCTGCACCGTGCAAGGGCGCACCTGCACGATGGATGGCACGGTGATCGCGCATGGCGAAACGCGCACTATGTATCTCACGCGCTCTGTTGCATTTGGCGCATCATGCCAAGGATCGCCGCGCACCTGCACCGATGGGACGCTTACCGGCAGCACCGCATACGGGTTTGCCAGTTGCGCAGCGCCGACAACCGGTCGTTCATGTACGGTGGATGGAGCCTCCATTGCTCATGGTGATTCTCCGACGTTGTACAAACAAAAAACTGTCTTGTTTGGACAGACATGTGATCCATTCAAGCGTGTGCGTACCTGCACTGACGGATCACTGACAGGAGATTCTGCGTATCAATATATCTCGTGCTCCATCGAGGGAGCCCGTTCTTGTGAAGTGGTTGCATCAAGTGCCACGACAACCGTTGTCGCACATGCTGGGCAGAGAGATTTTTATTCCACCGATACCGTTCCCTATACGAATCTGTGCAGTGATTACAAACAGACGCGTATCTGCACTGACGGTCTCATTTCAGGGAGCGCCACGTACAAGTATCCTACGTGTAAAGCCATACCGGCACGCACCTGCACGCTTGATAACGTGACCGTTGCTCATAACAGCACGCACACATTTTATGTGAACCGTTCAGTGTCAGCGAGTGGAAACTGCAACACTACTGCAAATAGCCAAGCGCGCACCTGCACCGATGGGACACTTAGCGGCAGCGCCACCTTCCAGTACTCAGTGTGCGCAAAAACAGGTCAGCGCTGGTGCCTACTTGATGGAAAATACACTGCGCATAACGCAGCCTCAACGTACTACTCAACGCAGCAGGTTCCTTTCGGTAATTCATGTACACAATTTGCTGATGAGCGCAGCTGCAGCGACGGTACGCTCAATGGCAGCGCAACGTATCAATACGCCAGCTGCTCGTCTGTTGCTGCCGCTTCCTGCACGCTCAATGGCAAAACTACTGCACACGGCTCCTCCACCCCTTTCTACTCAGTCTCCAGCGCACCTTCGGGTGAGACGTGTACTGCATACCAGCAGATTCGCTTCTGCAACGATGGGACGTATTCGGGCTCGGCGAGCTTCTCAAATCCGACGTGCACCAACTAAATGCGGTGAAAATCGTGCGCTGCATCGATTTTCACCGCACTTAGTGAGATAGTGC
The DNA here is from genome assembly GCA_964462785.1 of uncultured Candidatus Saccharibacteria bacterium. Classification (GTDB taxonomy): domain Bacteria; phylum Patescibacteriota; class Minisyncoccia; order Phycocordibacterales; family UBA2100; genus JACQKA01. The sequence continues at coordinate 5,903 of CAYWZA010000022.1, forward strand.
TACGCGGATTTTCCCGGCATTTTTTTTGAAATCGGTTTTCTCGCCCTGAGCTGTGCTGGGATCTTGGTATACCCAGATATGTGCGTGGTGCACCTCATCACCCACGATTTTTGAGTGAACTGCATCATTGCCAAACGCGTCTTTAATAGCAAGTGCGATTTTCTTTGCTGTCTCGAAATATGCCCCCGCATCAGCAACGTCCCATACCCAACGGTGATGCGCTTTGGGTATGACGAGGGTATGACCTGCGGAGAGCGGTCTGATATCGAGGAAAGCGAGATAGGTTTCGTCCTCATATACTTTTTCCGCGGGGACGTTTCCGGCAACAATTTTGCAAAATACACAATCTTCCATGCGTATACGATACCATATGCGATAATGGAAAACATGAAGCTTCTGGCAACGGCCATCATGCTCTATATAGCGCAGTTATTTCTCATGCCACTCGGCAGTGCGTATGCGAAAGCAGCAACCGGCTTTCTACCAGAAGGCAAACTAGACTTGTTGGTGTATGGCATTCTGCCGCTCACCATACTCACTGCGATCGCAAGCTTTTCCTATGCGCGCTGGGCGCATGTCGGGCTTGATGTGGGCAGGTGCATCACGGTCGCCTGCGTATACATGGCAGTGCCGGCGATGGCGTTTGCGCTCTCGTGGACGGTTGCGTTCTATCTCGACGCGGCACTTGCCGTTGCTGATTTGCAGGAGACGGTTGTCCCGCTCTTTACGAGCTTTGAGGTGCGCGATTGGCAGCCGTTTGTGGCATGGATCGTCTCCTTTATTCCGTTCGTAGTGCCCTTCTTGCTAGGGCCGGCACTGGCAAGCTTTTTCACCCGATCATCCGCGGTCGCTGAAGCGCGCATCGTCATGTAGAATCGTTGGATGCCAGAGCGTGCCTTAAATATCCATCCTGTAGTTGACGCTCTGCTTTCTGCGCGTGGCATCACCGAAGCTGCGCGCGATCTTTTTCTCCATCCCGATTACGAGCGCGATACGCACGACCCTTTTTTGATGCCCGATATGGAGCGCGCTGTCGAGCGCATACTGCGCGCGATGGAACGAAACGAACGTATCGCCGTCTACACCGATTTTGATTGTGACGGAATCCCAGCCGCGGTGATTGCGCATGACACGCTGCAGAAAATCGGTTTTGAGAATTTCGAGGTATACATTCCGCACCGGCACAACGAGGGCTATGGTTTTCATGTGCGCGCCATAGATGAACTTGCCGCACGCGGCGTTTCACTCATCATTACCGCCGACGTCGGCACCGTCGCGCACGTAAGTGTGGCACATGCACAATCAATCGGTGTTGATGTTATTGTCACGGATCACCACGAACTTGGAGAGACGCTGCCTCCGGCATATGCGGTTATAAACCCAAAGCGTGCGGGGTACCCATTCCCCGATCTGTGTGGCGCGGCAACACTTTTTAAACTTATGTATGCACTTTTAATACGCATGCGTGAGCAGGATGCCGCGTTTGCCGAGCGCGTGCCTGTGGGATGGGAAAAATGGCTTTTGGATATGGTGGGCATTGCGACAGTCGCTGATATGGTTCCCTTGGTGGAGGAGAACAGAGTACTCGCACGATTTGGACTCATGGTGCTGCGGAAATCGCCACGCCCCGGCATTCAGGCGTTTTGCCGGAAACTACGTCTCGATCAATCAAGAATTACTGAAGATGACATCGGATTCTCAATCGCGCCGCGCATTAACGCCGCCTCCCGGATGGACAAGCCAGAGCTCGCGTTTAGATTACTTGCAACGAAAGACGTCCGCGAGGCGGAGGCGCTTGCCGGTGAGCTTGAACGGTTAAATTCGCAGCGCAAAGGCACGGTCGCTAGTCTCGTCAAAGAGGCAAAACACATCGCGCGCGAGCGGTTTGCCGATGCGCCGTGCGCAGTGCTGGGGAACCCTGATTGGAAGCCGGCGCTTTTGGGGCTTGCGGCAAATGTTCTGATGGAAGAGCGGGGCGGGGTTGTCTGCCTTTGGGGGAGGGACGGCAACGGCGCACTCAAAGGGTCCTGCCGCTCGGATGGCACGGTGAATATTATTGATATGTTCAGAGCGGCACATGTCGAAAGCGCGCTCGAAGAAGCCGGCGGGCATGCGATGGCGGGAGGATTTTCGGTGTCATTTGAACAGGTACATCATTTGCCAGACATTTTTACCCGCGCTGTTGAATCGGCGCGGGTCTCTGTGGATGCTCGCAGCGCGGCACACGACGCAGAGCTTGCTCCCGAGGATGTGGGGCGGCAGCTTTTCGATGCGCTGAGCTCCTTGCGCCCGTTTGGCATGGGCAACCCCAAGCCGGTGTTTCGTATACCGGCGCTTACCGTGGAGAGCGTGCGCATATTCGGTAAAGAGCAATCGCATACAGAGATCACCGCGCGCGGTGATCGCGCATTGTTGCGCGCGTTTGATTTTTTCAGGACCCCCGACGAGTTTACGGTGGCTCCGCGCGTGGGCGCGCGCATAGACGCGCTCGCGACCATCGAACGCGATTTGTTTAGGAACAGCATTACCCTGCGGCTTGTGGATATCGTGAGCGCGTAATAATTGTGGCGTACAATAGATGTATGCATACGGCAGTCGTTAGTGGGGCATTTCATCACGCGTGGGAGACGTTTTTGAAGCGCCCATGGTTTTTAATACAGTGCTCACTATTCCTCGTCATTATTTCAGCTGTTTCCAGTGGTGTTGTGCAAAGCGTGAGCGAAACGGGAACGGCAGCGACGGCACTCGTCATTAATTTAATTGATTTTCTTGTAGTGCAAATATTTGTTGCCCTTGCGTTCGTCACGTGGAGCTTGAAAGTATCGGACGCTGTCGAATCGGTGCGCTTTGCAGATCTATGGGCACCTCAATTTTTCTGGAAATATCTCGGCGCCTCGCTCATCATATCGGTCATTGAGATTATTGGATTCACCCTGCTTATTATCCCGGGGATTATCGCAGCAGTGCTCTTGCTGTTTGCACCATTTATCGTAGTCTCGCGCGGTTCTGCGCCGCTCGAAGCCATCAAAGAGAGTTACACCATTGGCAAGCATCACTTCTTCACTATTTTGCTGCTCATTATTGCCGTCGCTGCCGCAAACATCGCAGGAGCATTGCTGCTTGGTATTGGGTTAGTGATCAGTATTCCGATTAGTATCGTCGCCGTAGCACATGCCTTCCGCGCGCTTTCTGCGCCAATTCCAGCCGCATAACACATTTCAAATATGGGGAGTATAATCTGTCTTTATGGCAGATGTGATTATTTATACCGACGGGGGGTCCAGAAACAATCCCGGTAAGGCGGGCATTGGCGCCGTGATTTATCACAACGGAGAAAAGAAAGCGGAGATTTCTGAATTTCTAGGCATTCAAACTAACAACTGGGCGGAGTATGAAGGCGCGTTCCGCGCGCTCACCAAAGCAAAAGAGTTATATCTCGAACACCTGCCCACCGAAGTGCGCATGGATAGCAAATTAGTCGTCGAGCAAATCTCACGCAATTGGAAAATAAAGGAGCCGACACTTAAGCCGCAGGCAGAGAAAATTTGGAAGCTCATGGAACATTTTCCTAATATTCGCTTCGCATACATCCCGCGCGAGCAGAATGGGGAAGCCGACGCGCTGGCAAATATGGCGATGGACCGCGGAGCTTGACTATCGGCAAATATTATATTAATATCTTCGCCGGCATGTCGGTCGCCCACGGGTGATCGGCGTAGTCACTTGAAAACTGAACAGAGAAGGAGTGTTGCAAATGCTAACATCCATACTAGGAGCTATGTTCTCTTGGACGGCAGTGGTCGTCCTCGCGGGGCTGGTGGTTACAGTGCTGGTTGTGTCCTTTTTCTTCCGCATCGTCGTGCCGACCAACGTGGTCCACATCGTGCAGTCGAAGAAGAAGACCACCTCATATGGCACTGGCAAGGGCTCGGGCAACGTCTATTATCGGTGGCCGAGTTCGCTGCCGTACATCGGCGTTACAACCATCGAGTTGCCGGTCTCCAACTTCGATCTCGCCCTCAAGGATTACGAGGGTTACGATACTGATCGCGTGCCGTTCAAAGTCGACGTGGTTGCTTTCTACAGAATCGGCGACACTGAGATGGCTGCGCAGCGTGTAAAAGACATCGACGAGTTGAAGAACCAACTCGAGCAGATTACGCAAGGTGCGGTCCGTAAGGTCCTCGCCGGCAGCAAGATTGACAACATCATGCTCGAGCGGGCTAAGTTTGGCAACGCGTTCACTGAAGAGGTGCAGACGCAGCTCACTCAATGGGGCGTTGACTCGGTGAAGTCCATGGAGCTCATGGACATTCGCGACGGACACGGCTCCAAGGTTATTTCCAACATCATGGCGAAAAAGACTTCGCACATCGAGATGGAAAGCCGTACCGAAGTAGCTAAAAACATGCAGGTTGCTGAGACTGCAGAGATTGAGGCAAAGCAGACCGTTGAAGTGCGCCGCCAGCAGGCGGAGCAGGCGGTTGGCGAACGTACGGCTGAAAAGGCAAAGATGGTTGGCATTGCCGAACAGAGGTCCCAGCAAGAAGTGCTAGAGCAACAAAAAGAGACCAAGTCTCGCGAGATGTCGGTGGCGCAAGTTGCACAGGTTCGGCAGGCTGAGATTACCCGTGAACAACAGGTGGTCGCAGCCGAGCAGGATAAGCAGACCCGTATCATCATGGCGGACGGTCATTTACAGGCTCAGCAAAAAGAAGCCGAAGCCATCAAGGTGGTCGGTTTTGCAAAAGCTGAGGCAGAGAAGGCAATGCAGCTAGCACCAGTTGCTGCTCAAATCGAGCTCGCAAAAGAGATCGGTGCCAACGAGGGTTATCAGGGTTATCTGGTGTCACTCAAGACTGTCGAGGCTTATATTGCAGTTGGTTCCGAACAAGCAAAGGCACTTGCAAAAGCCGACGTGAAGGTCATATCGAATACCGGTGATCCTGTCACTGGCATCAACAGCGTTGCACAATTGATGACACCAAATGGGGGTCTCGCTATTGGGGGGATGCTTGAGGCGCTCAGCAACACGCCTGAAGGTGGCGCGCTTCTCTCGGCATTTAAGCAAACTGCTAAAGCGGCACTGAATGGCAAAGGCCATAACCAAGAGGCAAACAGCTAAACTGACAGGCGATGTTATACAGAGCGGGTTCTCGGACCCGCTCTTTTTTATGCGTGAGGTTTTGTTATGATGTTTTGTATGGAAACATCAGTGGGGGACGTCAAACCCAGTACACTGCACGGCTTTTTAGATTTCATTAAAGACCGAGGGGTGGTGGGGCTTGCCATTGGTTTCATTATGGGTGGGGCGGTGACGAAAACGGTGTCATCACTTGTCGACGATGTGATCAATCCGCTTATTGGTATCGTTGCCGGCTCACACCTCAACCTTTCTGAAATGACTATTGGCGTGGTGAAAGTGGGTAGTTTCATTAACAATTTCATCAATCTCCTCGTTATCGCTGCGGTCGTGTACTTCATTTTCTACAAGGCATTACGACTCGATAAACTCGAAAAACCGAAGACTTGAAGCGTGTCGGTTGCTCTGGTAGGTTGAGGCGAGATCAAAAAGGAAGTAAACAACATGCACAGCGTCAAGCTGGGGATTTATGATTTGGATCAATGCTTTTTCGACACACCAAAAGCACACCCAATTTTTGCCGAGCGCTTTTTACGTGTGCTCGATATGTTTGAGCTCGATGAGGCGGTTCGAACGAAGGCGGCAACCATGTTGCAGAGTGGGTGGGTCATGAGTGCCGTGCGTGAATGCAACCTCCCGCAAGGTGTGGCGCAAGCCCTTGTCAGCGCCTACCGATTGTTTGAGCTGCCGCTCATGGATTATTCCTATGGCGATCTCCATCACATCCAGACATTGCCGCATGAGAAGGTGCTGGTAACCACCGGCTTTCCGGAATTACAGCATCACAAAGTGGATCGTCTGGGTGTGCGCCAGCTCTTCAGTGCAATTCATATTGATACAGTATCAGAAACAGGGGAGCATCGTGGCAAGGAGGATATTTTCAGAGACATCATGGAAGCACGCAATCTGAAACCACATCAGATCATGGTAGTCGGAGATAATCCGAAAGCGGAGCTGGGAGCGGGGAGTCGCCTTGGTATGTGGACGGTGCAGACGTTGCGTCCCAAAGTGGAGCACTGGGATGGAGCTCATGCCCATATAACTTCGTTTGCTGAACTTAAACCGCTTATCGCAGCGCTCGATGCAATGTTTCGTGCGCGGTCGTGTTCCAAAACGTAAACCAGCACATCAGAAGGAAAGCCACATGACAAACACTGCCGTAAAACAACCGTACAGCACCATCGCAACAATCCTCGCTATGTGCTATGGATCCGAAACTCGAATGGGAAAAAAGGTTGCGGAAATGTATGACAAGCACATGGCGATGGGGGAATTCAAAAAGTGCCGCAACATGATTGATGCGGCGCTTAAGCGGGCAAAGACAAAGCCGGAGACGTTATCTCCTCTGCGCCAGATCTTGCTGTGGCGTACGCGGCAAGAGTTGTTGTAATAGGGAAGGGACAAAGAGGTGCGAAAGCACCTCTTTTTTGTTAGCGTGCACTGATGTCGGCGCGCAATATATGGAGCGTACTCGCGGGGTTTTTTCTTGGAGTTGCTGTCGCTGAGATGGTTCCGGGTATTGCCCTCTCGTTGTTTTTTGCACTCTTGAGTGTGACGGTTATCGTTTCTGCGCGCGGCAGGATAGCGGTGAGTATTGCTCTCGTGTGTATTGCGGCGAGCGTTGGCGCACTGCGTGTGTATGTTGCCGATGTGCGTGCGGCGAGTCCGCTTGATTCACTCGTGGGTGAGCGAATCATTCTCGAGGGGCGGGTAGCAGACGAGCCGGACAAGCGTGACACCTCCGTTCGTCTCACTATTGCACCGAATACGGTGCACACAGTGCAGGGAGAGGAATATGGATTGAAGAGCTCGCCGCACGTGCTGGTGCCCGTGCCGCTCCCCGCAGATTTTTCATATGGAGATATCGTGCGCATTTCCGGCGTGCCTGAGCGCCCTGAAAGTTTTGAAAGCAATAACGGTCGCACGTTTGATTATACCGGCTACCTCTCCGCGCGCGATATATATTTTGAAATGCCGTTTGCAACGATCGAGCCTATAAAGCGGGGAGGGTGGAGTGTGCGCGGCACGCTTTTTGCAATGAAGCAGATGTATCTCGACGGGCTCGCTCGTGCGCTTCCCGAGCCACACGCGGCGCTCGCGGGTGGTATCACCGTGGGCGACAAGCGCTCGCTCGGTGAAAAGCTCACGAATCAGTTCCGCGAGACGGGGCTCGTACACATTGTGGTCCTTTCCGGATACAACATCACACTGATAGTCGGCGTGCTGATGCTCATTGTACGCAATGCGCCGCTCGCAACACGATTTGTATTCGGGGCAGGAGTGATTGTCGCTTTCGTGCTTATGACGGGCGCATCGGCGACGGGCGTGCGCGCAGGCGCGATGGCCGTACTTGCACTGCTCGCAGCGGCTTCATATCGGAAATATGCCATTGACCGCGCGCTAGCGCTCACGGCTGCGGGCATGGTGCTTTGGAACCCGCATACGCTTCTCTATGATCCGGGATTCCAATTAAGCGTGATCGCTACGATAGGTCTCATACACTACGCGCCATTTTTTGAGGAAAAATTGCAATGGCTCACGCAGCGGCTTGAGCTGCGCTCCATTGCTGCAGCAACGCTGGGAACGCAGGTGATGGTATTGCCGCTCCTCATATACCAAACAGGCATGCTCTCACTCATTTCGGTACCCGCGAATCTTTTCATATTGCCCGCAATTCCGCTCGCGATGATTGCGTCATTCGTCACTGGAGTTTGCACTTTCATATATGAAAGTGCAGGAATCGTAGTGGGGTTTCCGGCGTACGCACTGCTCTCATATGTCATACACGCAACCGAATTTTTCGCGCACATTCCCCTTGGTGCTATAGAACTGCCCGCCTTCTCATTCGGGTGGGTTGCCGCACTGTATGTAATTGTGGGTACCGCATTTCATGTATACAAAAAGAGCGGCACGAAGCCGCTCTCAGTCATCATTTAGTTTTTTCAGGCGTGTTGCCGGAACATTTCGAACACGTATACGCATCCCACGTTGCAATGTGGTATGCAAACCACACACCGAAGGCGCTCGATCCAAACCACAATATTGCCCCCGGTATCCAACTCACAAAAAAGAAAGAGGCAACCATAAAGAAGTACCCTCCGTTAACGAAAGATGCGGGGATCATGAACAACGCAATCAACTTCGCGCTCCACAGTCGTTTTGGAAAGCTTTCCCCGTAGATTTTGCGCTGAGCACGGTCTGCTATTGGCGCTGCGACAAGCACAAACAGGAGCAACACAATCACATATGGGTAGATAAGATTCAACAAAGAAGCCACGGTCATTGCATAACTCCCATCTCTATATTTCTAGCGCAACCATACACCACATTCCGTGGCGTAGCAACAAAATCCACAAATTTTTACGCAGTTGCTGTCGAAAAGCGTCCCTCCACGACTTTCCAATTCAGATTTTTGAGAAATGCATCAATGTGTTTTGTTTTTTCTGCAGGCGCGTAATCCACCATGTACGCATGCTCCCACATGTCCATAGCGAGCAAGACTTCGACATCGACGAGTGTGCCGAGCTCGTGATCTACAGTCCACCAGATATGCGGCGTCTTACCCACACGATCCCACGCAAGTGTGCACCAGCCGCTGCCGCGCGACATACCTACTTTTTTGAAATGCGTGATGAAATCATCCCACGTGCCGTACTTTTCGGTGAGTGCGCGTGCGAGTTCTGAATCGCGAGGCTCAGGCGTGCTGCCGCCTTCGAATTGAGGGAAATAAAATTCATGCATGCGCATGCCGTTGAATTCAAAACCCATGCGGCGACGCACGGATTCGATGGCGAAGGCATATTTTTCCGGATCTGCCGCCGACAGATCTGCGATTTGGTTGCGCAGGAGATTAATGTGTTTTACATAGCCCTCGTAGAGCCCGAGGTGCACGGTGATTTGCTTTTCAGAAATGCCCTCGAGTGCGGGAATAGTAAATTTTTTTGCTTCGTATGTATGCATATACGTGCAGTATACAACATCAAAGATGAAAAAACGCACCCCAGCGCGTGGCTGGGGTGCGGCATCTTGCAGTTATGCCGCTCAGAGCGGACTCAGGATGACTTTGTTTGGCTGCACTTGGTGCGTTTCAACTCTTCAATGACCCACCTAGCGGTGTCTCGTGCACTGTTAAGGTTTCCACCGAAATTGTTTTGGAAACCCTCCTCGCCCATTCTTGTTCCGCCAAGACTGCCCATCGCATCGTCAATTTCCGCGAAAGTGCTGGCGTTGTTAACTTTTTCGAGGGCAGATGGCAGTGCATCACAGACCGGCGGCATTTCTTGTGCAGGCGCTGCGGTGGCTATCAAAAGTGCGGCAATTAGTGAAGCAGAAAACTTCATCGGTTTTCTCCAGTAGGAATCTTAACTGCGGTATTTCTATCACGCGGATTATAACGAGTCAATGAAGGATGTCGGAGCGGAATTGTATAGTCATGGGCATGCACGCGCGCGAGCAATGGACATGGGGGGCGATCATTGCGTGCGCACTCGCTGCGGTTCTGGTTTGGACACCACTTCTCGCACATTCACGCGGCGTGCTCACCGTACATTTTTTAGATGTCGGGCAGGGTGATGCCATTTTCATTGAATCACCGACGGGCGTGCAGATCTTAATCGACGGCGGGCGCGATCGCAGTGTGTTGCGTGAGCTCGGCGAGGTGATGCCGTGGTACGATCGCACGATTGACGTGATGATTCCCACGCACCCTGATGCGGATCACATCGCGGGGCTTATTGACGTGCTCGATCGTTTCGCGGTGGCGCGCGTACTCGAGTCGAGCGTGCAAGGAGACACCGATTTGTGGCGCACGCTCGAGGATGCGATAGAAGCGGAAGGTGCGGAAAGAACGACGGCGTTGCGCGGGCAGTCAATTGATCTTGGTGGCGGCGCACGCCTCGACATTCTTTTTCCCGATCGGGACGTGCCACACATCGAGACAAACACCGGCTCCATTGTCGCGCGACTCGTGTATGGCGACATCGCGTTTATGCTCACCGGTGATTCGCCGCAGGCGATAGAAAAGTATTTGCTGTCGTTGCAAGACAATTTGAAGAGCGATGTACTCAAAGCGGGGCACCATGGATCGAAAACCTCCTCCTCAAAAGAGTTTGTCGAAGCAGTGCACCCGCGTTTCGCGGTGTTTTCGAGGGGGTGTGCCAACTCGTACGGGCACCCGCATGCGGAGGTAGTGACTCTTTTCGAAGAGCTCACCATTCCTGTGCTCGACACCTGTAAAAAAGGCCGTATTTCCTTCATTTCTGACGGGCTGACAGTTCGGGAAGAGTAGGGGGCTTGATTTCTGCAGAAGAGCATGCTATAATGTACCCATGGGCTAAAGAAGCCCACGGATTGAACCTTGAGGAGAAAAAGATGAAGAAATTCATCGCACTTGTTGCCGCGGGTGCTTTTGTAGTCGCTACTGCCCCCGCGAAGCCGGCGCTTGCTGGCGATAACTCGCGCGCGATTATCGCCGGCACTGCAATCATTGCAGGGGCGGTGGTTGCGGCGAGTAATCGCCACCACAGCGGGTATCGCACCGGCGGCGGCTATTATGTGCCGCCACGCTATGCGGTGCCACCGCAGCAGCGCCCGCCGTATGGCTATGGCTACTATCCACGGGAGCCGCATGTGTTCTCGTGGAGGCGGCAGTTCTACGCTCCGCAGCAGTGTTGCCGGAGATGGACCACCTACGGGTGGGTTGTTACTCCCGGTCCATGCCCGACGTTTCGCGCATACGGCGGTGCCGTCCGGCAGCGCCCCGGCTATCCGTATTAGGATAGCCACAACATTTCAACCCCCGACCGCTTGCGGTCGGGGGTTGCACTTTTTAAAAAAGAGCGGCAGTGTGATGGTAGTACAGATGATGGAGTACACACATGCCATCTCTTTTCCGCATACTCGTAAGTATGGGGATGCTTCTACATTTCACAGGCGCGAGTGATAATCGTTTCAATATTGAGCGCTGCACGCCAGTGCTTGAAAAAGAGGATCGAGGATTGCACGATTGGTGCGAAGATTTGCGCAACGACCCCGAGATGATGTGTACTTCCCCCATTTCTTTGAACACTGAACTTGTGTAGTTAATGATGCCG
>CAYWZA010000023.1:0-16754 GCA_964462785.1 uncultured Candidatus Saccharibacteria bacterium
ACACTAGGCTGGTAATGTACAAGGTTGGTGTTCAAAAATATGGGGGAGGGTCAGTCCACCCGTGCCATTGACGGTTCCTGGCCAGGTTTGATAAAATGTAAATATCAGAGTTAGTTAGTCTGACGGCGACTGGATCTCTTCAGTCTAAACGTGACGGGGCTACGACTTCTGTTATCAAACCTTTTCGCATATGCGGATCGGAGCTTGATGACAAGAGTCGTGGCCCCTTTTTCGTTTTCTAACTACTCCGGATAAATTCCCTCTGAGGCTAAGGTGCCCTGAAGATGTAACGACGAATTAGAAGAACCAGACAAGGCTAGTCCCCAACGGGGCCTGGCTTTTATTTTATTAACCAATTAATCAATAACCAAAAACAATATGCTACCCAACGAAGCAGTACAGGAGTTTAAAGAGCTTTACGAAAAACGCTACGGCGTGAAGTTGTCGGATGCCGAAGCAACGCTACGCGCCAATAACCTTTTCAAGCTCTACAAGATCACCTATATGGGCGAACCATCAGTAGATAACTTCAAAGAAAAATTAAACGAAAGCCATGACCTCAAATCCGACAGCAATAACTGAACTCCAGTTCTATCCGGTTAAGCCCCAAGACGGCCTGCTTGGGTTTGTTTCGTTTGTCCTGGACGGCAAATTCTGGATGGGGTCGATAGCGGTATTCACCAGAAAAGACGGTGGTTATCGCTTGGTGTATCCAACCCGAAAGGTGGCCGGACAGAACGTGAACATTTTCCATCCGATCAACCATGAAGTCGGCATCCTGGTCGAGGAAGCTGTCAGTGAAAAAGTAGCGGAAATATTTAGTGAACAATATGGAACAACCGAACCAGAAAACTCGTGGTAAGAACTTAAACTTCTTTCCGGCCCCACATACCCCGTTCGACAACGACCGGCTGCGCGCCTTACTTAGCCATGCGGAGCGAGATTTTTTAATGGTGCTTTGCCATCTCTCCAATCGCTTTGCTGATAAGGACGGCTGGTTTTGGCATACCGATGCTCCGTTCACTGGACAGAGCGGAAAGATTCGTGGACTTACGTCATACGGTTTTGGTACGACAACCTGCAAACGTGTCAGAAAGAAACTACTCTCGCTTGGACTGATTGAAACAAAAGAAAATCCACGCAAGCGCGGCCGAACCGGTGGCACCGTTTACCGGATCAACAAAGAAATGTTGGGAATGGCTATAGACCATAGTGGGCCTAAGAACAGACCACCATGATACTTACCTTCAGACCACTAAGGTCTCCCTAGTAAGAAAGAGGAATTAAGAATTAAAAGTAAGATTAGTTGTAAATAACAACAGCAAAAGCTGTCCAATGTCGAAAGGTTCGGGGGTTGGGCAACTCTTGGGCAAAACTTGGGTGGATTTTGACGATGTTTGACTTCATCCGAGCGTTAGCAGATGTTGTACATGAGGTCGTAAAAATTAATGAAAAACAACCATATGACAAAAAATATAAGAATTACAGCAGTAATCGCCTTCGTTGCGGTCGTTGGGGCGATTGCAGGGGTTTACACCCTTTCAGGACACAAAGCACCGCGTGAGGGCAATGTTGCCCCCGTAGAGGGAACGGTGAGCCAGGCCGAACTGGACAAGGCAACCGCTTCCCTGAAGCTCGCAATAGAAACAGCCGGAGGCACGTTTGATTTTCAGGCTCAGCCGACGTATGGCCACTACGGGAACTTCGGTCTCGTAAAGTACGTAAACGAGGTTAAAGGCGTAGGGCTGGTTGATGAGATGTCTGTCACATTCACCGGCAAAACCGATAACGACAATGCAGAGGTCGATCCCAAGACCGGCCAGGTCGTCTCATTCCATCGCGCAACGGATTACACCGGAGACACTAAGACATATGCCCAGCTCGAGGCAATGGTTCGTGCGTTCCTTGGCAAAGTTTACCCGGACTTTGTAAGGGTTGAGTCAACGCTCGCCTTCGAGCAAAACAATAAGACCGGCAGGCCAGAAGGCAGCAACATTTTCTTCACCTGGAATGACATGAAATACCAGGAGCAGCTGCCAGAAGACATCGAAACTGATCGCGCTCCGTTTATCCAAGTAGGCATAACATCAAGCGGCTACATCTTCAGCTACGACAACACCATCGATCTTTACCGGAACGCACTGAAAGAATTTAGCCTCACTCAATAACTATGCATCAGGAAGTATCACAAAAACTTAAATACTTCCTCTACGCAAGAAAGTCCTCCGAACAGGAGGACAGACAAGTCGCTTCGATTGATTCGCAGATAGATTTTTTGAAAGATTTAGCCAAGCGTGAACACCTCGAGATCGTAGAGGTACTAACTGAATCCAAAAGTGCCAAAGCTCCGGGTCGGCCGATCTTTAACCAGATGACCGATCGGATTGAAAAGGGCGAAGCGCACGGCGTTATCTGCTGGAAGATTGACCGTCTGGCCCGCAATCCGGTGGATGGCGGTAAAGTCCAGTGGCTTTTACAAAGCAACATTATCAAACACATCAAGACCTTTGAGCGAAGCTACTACCCATCCGATAACGTGCTTCTGATCAGCGTGGAGCTGGGCATGGCCAACCAGTACATCCGTGACCTGGCGGTCAATTCCCAGCGTGGAGTCAAAACCAAAGCAGCAACCGGCTGGTTCCCGGCACCGGCACCAATCGGATATCTGAACATAGCTGACAACGAATCAGGAATGAAAATTATCGGCAACGACCCGAAGCGTTTTGATCTGGTAAAAAAGATGTTCGAGCTGATGCTTACCGGAAACTATTCCGTGCCACGCGTCCTCAAAATTGCCAATGGCGACTGGAGCTTCAGGATGCCGAGCGGACAGCCGATTGCCCGGAGCACGCTGTATAAACTCCTGACTGAGCCGTTTTATTACGGCCGGTATCAGTGGCCCAAAAAAGGCGGTATCTGGTACCAGGGCAAGCACGAACCGATGATCACCGAAGAACAGTTTGACCGCATTCAGGAACTGCTCGGCCGGAAAGGAAAACCGCGTCCCAAAGTCCACGAGTTTGCGTATACCGGCATGATCCGTTGCGGTGAGTGTGGTTGTCTTGTCACGGCCGAAGAAAAGACCAAGCGCAATCAAAACGGCAACGTGCATCATTACACTTACTACCACTGCACCAAACGCAAAGGCCCGTGCACCCAAAGGTGCGTTGAAGTAAAAGCCCTCGAAGTGGAAATCCAGAAGGCTCTGGCCACTATCGAGATACCGGAAGAATTCCACGACTGGGCCATGAACTGGCTCCGGGTTGAAAACGCAAAAGAATCGGTTGACCGGAATACTATCCTGGCCACCCAGCAGAGAACTTATGAAGCGTGTCTCAAAAAGATTGACCGGCTCATCGACATGAGGGCAGCCGGAGAAATAAGCGAAGAAGAATTTGTAACAAAGAAAAATGAAAGCCTAAAAGAGAAAGCAAAACTTCAGGCACTGCTCAAGGCTACCGACGAACGCGCGGACAGCTGGCTTCAGACAGCCGAGCAGATACTGATATTCGCGCAGGATGCACGGGAAAAGTTCGCTGTTGGCACACTTTCTGCAAAACGAACAGTACTTTCCGCACTTGGTTCGAACCTCCTGCTAAAAGACAAAAAACTCAATGGTGAACTGGATAAAGCGTTGTTACCGCTGCAAAGGATCGCCGAGGCCGTCCGCGAGCATGCGAGACGGTTCGAACCTCTAACAAATCCAAGAAACAAACTGACATTCGAGGAACTTTGCATGCAAAGTCCAAACTGGCTGACTGTCCTGGACGATGTTGGAACTTTTCTACTCCGCTCGCTTTTGTAGCAGATGCGGATAATATCGCTTAGTGATCATTTCCGTATAGTCCTCAAGAGGCTCCAGGCCCATCGCTGCGCGTCGTTCATTTACTCGCTCAGGGTCCTCGATGGGGCGTGGCCCATATGCTACGACCTGCCCGTCTGGGTTTCTAGTCTCTCGAAACTGTGTTCCGTACGGCTGAGGGCGGCCCGTGTTCACCCGCACGCGGTCTTCCAGGTATGCGACATCTTGTAGTCTGACTTCGCCTTCGGTTTGCTCTTTTAGGAATACGAGGCATCTTTCTTGAAATTGAGGCTCATGATCTGCGTGCTGCACGAGAAGCCACGCAGCTCGGGACGCATCATTTCCGACTTTCGATGTCGTCGGCCAACCGATCTGACCAATGATTTCTTTCATTGCATCTGTATTCTTTCGGTCCACGTCATCATCCCATCCATCATCCTCAGCGCTACGCATTTTCTGATCAACTTCTCTCATTGCCAAAAGCCGCTTTGCTATCTCGGGGAATTCAATGCCAGCGCGCTCAGGGATACCTTTCGCTTTCCTCCTATCGCGCATAGTTGCGTGGTCGGAGTGTATTTGTTCCTTTATGTCTTCCCACGAGTTCGCTTCGAGCTTCTTGGTGTGGGTAGGCGGGATATCTGCCCGCGGTCGTGTCAGGTCGTAATCAGTCCAACTCTCAGTCGTCGGATCGAAAACGGAAACCCATGCGTGATCTATGGAGTCTTCACTCTCTCCGTGTACGAGCTTCACTTGAAATCCTGCGTGCCTAAGCAGCTCTGCACCGATACTTGCCATTGCTCCACAGCTCGTCATGCCTTTTTCAAAGGCTTCCCCCGCGGGCGTAAATCGTGATTCGATGATGGTCTTGGGCTGGTACTGTTTTTCCTTGGGCAAAGATTTCGCATGATCGAGAATAAAACGCCTGACCGCAAGAACAAAATCTTTCACCTCTGTGTGCTCCTGTTTTAGTCGCTCAGCGGCTGTCTTTAGTGTTTCTTTGGCTTCTACTTTTGCGCTTGAGGCTACCTCTGCTTTCATGCGTTTATTTTATCATTTCAGCTTCATGAGTAGGCTCTTGATTTGTTCCTCGAAGTGTTGCCCTACTTTAACGACTTCGAGCGGCAACGCTGCGGCTGTAAAAGCAGCGACCTTGAAAGTGTCGCTCGCCGCGCGCTCGGCCCGATCGTGTGAGCCGCCGTTGAGTTCGAGTGCCATCACAGGGTGGAGATGGGCATCGCAGATCAGGAAGTCTACGTGCTTGGGCAGAATTTTGTTGCGCTGTATGTAGTAGTCCCTGCCATGTGCGGTTGTTTCGAGTATGTCGGCAATCCGCATCTTCGGAAAGATGTGGTACTCGATCGGCAGCTGCTTCCGTAGCTCATGGAAAAACGCCGCCTCGCCCTGGTTCATCACGAACGGTCGCTTCCGGTACTGCGGCTCCGCGTGTGTCTGCCCCTTCAAAGGAAAAGTATGCAGTAGGAGCTTCAGCACGCCGACACCGAACAAGACGGCAAGGACGGTGTAGATGAGGAATCCCATGTGCTAACTTTAGTATGTAGACCCATAGTAGGCAACTTCATACGCTTGGTGTATGAAGGTTCCATCAGGACTACTCAAACAATTCGGCAGGCGCGTTAGGGAGAAACGCGAGGCTAAAGGCATTTCGCAAGAAAAACTTGGCGCTCTGGCGGGGGTACATCGCACCTATATCGGTATGATCGAACGAGCAGAAAAGAACATCACCCTTGGGAACATGGAGAAAATTGCACGAGCGCTTGGGGTTAAACTGCGCGATTTAGTGGACTTCTGATATACACCGGTATATTTGGAACACTTGCGCCCGCCTAATGCGGGTGTAAAATCAAACGTAATAAGTAAGAGGAGCGGCTAACCTCCCCGCCCATTTTGAGAATATTAGAGGTTTTTGTAGGTCGTAGGTAGGCAGCAAAAACCAATGTGTTCTCAGCTCCGCTAAAAAAGCGGCTGGCCGAGTATCTCGCTAGTCGTTATAAGACGAACATAGCCGACACACAGGTCGAGGATTTTTTGCATTCCTTAGCTGATTTATATATAGCCATTGGAGAAGAGGAGGGCGGTCGAGGCGCGCGCGCCTTAGCGCGCCGCGAGGCCGCCCCTGACTTGATATATGTCCCACTTAATGATCAGAAACTTAATATTTAAGTATGGCATCGTTTGTACCTCAGTACGAAAAGATTGTGCAATCAGGCGACCTTATTGAAATATATGAATATGAAAAAGCACCACCGCGAGCACCAATTGCCCGGCATAAGCGCAGAAAGGAAACCTGGGAAGATAAGCTTCGGAGAAAAAATCGAACGAAATCAGAGCGGCATATTAAACGAGCAGTTTTCAATTTTCGCCGTAAGGTGCGGTCTACACTTATCTACGGAACGCCGCATATGTTCTCACTCACAATGTATGAAATCGTCGATATTGCTTTGGCCTACAAAATTTACACACAATTCTGCGTGCGCTTGCGAAAAGTGTTCGGCAAAGAAGTTATTTGGATCACTGTTCCTGAATTCCAAAAACGTGGCGCTGTCCATTTTCACTGTTTAGTTTGGGATCTTCCGTATGACATTCATGAAATCGAAAGAGATAACCGTCACATTCAGCATCTCTGGGGATACGGTTATGTTGATGTTATTGCCACCAACGGAAGCCCAAAATTATCTGGGTACTTGGCAAAGTACATGTCCAAAGCAATGTACGATGACCGGCTCTTTGGAAAAAAAGCGTATAGTTGTAGCCGGAACGCTTTGTCGCCCATGTTTCTCAAGACTAAAACACAGGTTGCATTTCTCAAAGAAGAATTTGGGATCGACATGGGCGAGGGGAGTTTGCAACCAACGGACGACAAAGAGTACACTACGAAGTGGCTCGGGCGAGTCCACTACCGAAAGTACGAAAACACCATAGATAAAAAATTATGAAATATATCCTCTACTGCCGTAAGTCTACCGATACTGAGGATAAGCAGGTGCTTTCCTTGGAATCTCAAGAGCGCGAACTCGTTGCTCTTGCCGAACGCGACGGATTGGAAGTTGTCTCTACTCTGAGGGAAAGCCGTTCCGCAAAAGAGCCAGGTCGCCCCGTGTTCAATGAAATGTTAGCGGCAATTTCGAAAGGCAAAGCTGACTCTGTCCTCTGTTGGAAAATTGATCGTCTAACACGTAACCCCGTAGACGGGGGGCAACTGCAATGGTTGTTGCAAAACGGTTCGATTCAGATTATCCGTACAGCGGAACGTATCTATCAGCCGTCCGATAACGTTTTGCTTTTGAGTATTGAGCAAGCAATGGCAACGCAATATATCCGCGAGTTGGGTGCGAACGTGAAGCGTGGCATCAAAACAAAGTTAGAGCGTGGCGAGTGGCCTAATCATGCGCCGTTTGGATACAAGAACGACAAAGCAACAAAAACTATTGTCCCTGAATACCCGCATGTAAAAACAATCGTTCGCATCTATGAACTGTACGCCACTGGCCGCTATACGCTTAAAGAAGTGGCAACCTTACTCTATGACGAAGGCTATCGCGCACAGACGGGGGCGAAGCTTGCTAAAAGCATGGTGGAACGTATCCTAAAAAATCCCTTCTATCATGGCATCATGGTACGTCATGGCAAAGTCTATGCGGGTAAACACCGTCCCATTGTTAGCAAGAAAATATTTGATGATGTTCGCGCTGTGTTCGACGGAAAACTCCACCCGAAATCTCAGCGTTTGTTCTTTCCCCTGCGTGGTATTTTCTCCTGCGATATTTGCGCCTGCATGTATACCGCTTCCCTCAAAAAAGGACACACTTACTATTACTGCACTAATGGCAAAGGCATCTGCACTGAACATCGTCAGTATATAAAATCTCCGGCTGCTAATGAGTTCGTCGTTACTGCTCTAGAGAAAGTTCGCTTCGATGATGAATTGGTGGAAATTGCCTACCAAGCCGCCCTAACACGCGAACGCCACACCGACACGTACACGGAAGAGGCGCGGGAACGCCTTCTAAAGCGTCTGGCAACGCTCCAAACGCGCGAGTCCGATGCATTCGACGCTTTCTCTGATCGCTTACTCTCACGCCCCTTGTACGAACAAAAGATACGGGAAATCGCTTCTGAGCGCATCGACCTAGAGAAACAGTTGCGGGACATTAAAAAGCTCGACCCGCTTGTTACTTTGGAACCAACGAAAAAGCTGATTTTAGATTCAAATAAAGCCAAATCTGAGTTCCTGAATGGCGATGATACGAAAAAGAGCAACATCGCAAAAAGTATACTTTGGAACATTTCTTTGTCTGACCAAAAGGTGGCTCAAATAAAGTACAAACCGATCTATGAGATATTAGCAAAAGCACCTAAAAACGGTGATTTTGTAAAAATGCTGCGGGACTTGGATTCGAACCAAGATGACATGATTCAGAGTCATGTATCCTACCATTAGATGATCCCGCAATGTTACGCACCCTTGCGGGCGGTAACTCACATCATGCCACAGGAAGGTGGCGAGCTCAATCGTTCTTCTTGTATGCCTCTTTCATCAGCTCCGCAAAGCGTTTTTGGAGCTTTTCGACTTTGGGAGCGATCACGATTTGGCAATAGGGTGCAGTGGTATTGCGCGCATAGTAATCTTTGTGATATTCCTCGGCGGGATAGAATTTTTCAAGCGAGGTGACTTCGGTAACGACTGCGACACCCTCTGCTTTCAGTTCAGTAATGAATTGTTCTGCCGCTGTTTTCTGCGCATCATTTGTATAGAAAATGACCGAGCGATACTGCGTGCCGACATCGGCGCCCTGGCGATTGGGCGTCGTCGGATCATGTGAGGCGAAAAAGACGGTGAGTAAATCACGATACTCAATCACATCCGCGTCGTATTCGATACGCACGACCTCGGCGTGCCCCGAGCTCCCCGAGCTCACTGATTCGTAATCGGCTTTGCCACGCGCTCCCCCCGCGTATCCTGAATCGACAGCGTGCACCCCTTTGAGCATTTTGAAGGTCGCTTCAGTGCACCAAAAACATCCGCCCCCAAACACTGCGATTTCTCGTGATTGCATATTTTTTCAACAAGCCCTTAAGCTTCTACCATCGCCGCCTTTACGCCGGCGAGCCCGCGCTTTTCGCGCAGCGCTGCGAGAAAGCGCTTGAGCGTATCGAGCATAACAGGCAATTCGAGATAATCGATGAGGATCGCGATCCAAGCCAGCCAGTGCGGGAGAATCGTCCCCTGCATATGCCCTGCACCTCCGGCAAACATAGCAATCACAAACTCGTCGGTGATCCAGAATATGTGCAGCAGCTGGATGACGAGCAGAAATAAAAACAGAGAGCTTTTCTTGTTCCACCCCTTGCGTAAATCATTGATATAGATGAGCGAGACAGAAAAGATTGCGGGTATTTCGGTGTAATCGACAAGCACGATGAGCGTCTGCCAGATGCCGGAGAACTCAAACAATGGCGCGCCGAAAGCGCGCGCCCACACGACGGCTCCAAAGAGCCAAATCAGGTGAACGATTTGCAACAAGAATAACCCAAGCGCAATTGAAACGTTGAGCGTATACGTACGCTCATACCAACCCCAAAATGTGTTCCATGCCCATGTCATATGCTTGAAATAATATCTTATACCGCGAGTGTAGCGTTGCCATTCGTGCGCTCAACTCTGAGCAAGGCAAACGAAAGCAGATATGCGGCGAGGAAGAATAGGAGCCCCGTGAAGCATGGTGTTTGGAGCGGATGCACTCCCGGCGCACAGCTCACGGATACGCCGCCGAAATCAATGAGGTGGTAGTATTCGATCGCTTCATATCCCAATACCGCGAGCGCAAAAACGACACCGAAGCCCAGGAAACGTGATATCCACAGATCGCCGGTGCTGCTTGGCTTCTTGATGAGCCACGCCGACCACACGCATGCGACAACAAAAGCAACCGACCCATAGAAACACGGTGTAATGAGCGGGTTCGGCATCACGCAATCGGCAAAACGAAACAGCGTCCCGTACAGATTGAGAAACTTTTCAAACTGCGCAAAAAGCGTCGTCCATGCAAATAACGCGCCCCCAAGGAGCGTGAGCGTGAGCGCAATGCGCAACCAAAAGCTTTTCATATACAAAGTATATCGGATGTGAGCGTGTATCTAAAATCGGTTTTTGTCCCGTGCATGTGCCTTTTTAATACTTTTCTCAAGTGCAGTGTCCATATCGATGCCGTTTGAGTTGGCAAAACATGCAAGCGTGTAAAGCACATCGCCGAATTCCTCAATCAGCTCTTGTTTTTGCTCACTCTGCTTCTTTTTCTTGGGACCGAATTCATGATTAACAATGCGGGCAAACTCCCCCACCTCCTCAATGAGCCGTGCGAGTATCCACTCCGGCTTCCAGTAAGGCCATTTCGCCTTGCGATACCAGGCATCAATTTTTTTCTGTCCAGAATTCATATGGTTTTAGAAAAATAGCCTGTAAATAAAGGAAACGACGAAATCCGCATCAGGACCGTGCGCAATAGCAGCGCCCAAGGCGCCGGTAATCGTAATCGAGATGAGCCCGACCAGCGCAAGAATCTTTGCGGCATATGTATCGAGCAGAAAGCGGGAAAAACGATCCCCAATATATAGCAGGCAGACGCGTACGACGTGCGCCACAAAAAACAGGGTGAAAATACACGCAGTGAGCAATGCAAACAGCTTGTGCATGGCGACAAGATCGTAGGAACCGACAATACTTTCTGCAATGGTACCGGTGATGAGGGTTGGGATCAGCGCAAGCCAGCCCACAACGATGAGAAATGCTTTTACCTTCCCCCACCATTCAGCGTTCTTATGTAATGATACGGGTACAAATTCGCACAGCGCATACACTATCAAAAAAGCGATGGGAAAATGGACGAAAAGCGGATGAATAAGCATAACCTCCTGCTATTATTTTTTCT
Organism: uncultured Candidatus Saccharibacteria bacterium; assembly: GCA_964462785.1. Classification (GTDB taxonomy): domain Bacteria; phylum Patescibacteriota; class Minisyncoccia; order Phycocordibacterales; family UBA2100; genus JACQKA01. The sequence goes on from CAYWZA010000023.1 coordinate 10,750, forward strand.
GTTCAATGGCCGCCTTAAGGAAGCCCGTAAACAACGGGTGCGGCGCAAGCGGGCGGGCTTTAAATTCCGGATGAAATTGCGCACCAAGCATGAATGGATGCACGGAGCGCGGCAGCTCGGCGATCTCCATCAATTTCTTGCTCGGCGAAATGCCAGAAAAGACGAGCCCCGCTTTTTCAAGCTGCTCTATATATGCGGGGTTCACCTCAAAACGATGGCGGTGGCGCTCGTCGATAATTTCGCTTTTATATGCCTCGCGCGCAATCGTGCCTTTTTTGAGATACGCCGGATACGAGCCGAGGCGCATAGAGCCTCCGTAATCTCTCTTTTGCAGTTTTTCTTTTTGATCCGGCATGATGTCGATGACGGGATGCGGGGCTTCGGGGCTGATTTCTGTGGTGTGTGCACCCTTGAGCTTCGCAACATGCCGCGCGTATTCAACGACCATCAGCTGCATGCCGTAGCAAAGCCCGAAATATGGAATCTTTCGCTCGCGTGCAAATTTAATTGCTTGAATCTTGCCTTCGATTCCTGTCTCGCCAAATCCCCCCGGCACAAGAATGCCGTGATACTTGGAAAGATTTTTTACTCCTGCCCCGTTTTGAAATTGCTTGGCGTCGAGCCAATGCAATTCGGGCTTCACGCCAAGCGTGTAGGCGGAAAATTTAAGTGCCTCAATGACTGAAATATATGCATCGGAAAGCACGAAGTCTCCCGTATCAAAATATTTTCCTACGATCCCGATTTTGACGGTGCGCTTGCCATTCTTAGCCTTGTCGGCAAAACGCTTCCATGCAATGAGATCGCGCGCGCGCTTGCGTGGCGGGAGCCCTAGCTCGCGCATTATGATGTCGCCGATTTTCCCTCGTTCGAAATTGATCGGCACATCGTAAATGGAATCGACATCAGGTGCAGAGATCACGTGCTCGGATTTGATGTTGCATGAAATGGCAATTTTTTCCTTCCGCCGTGCATCGAGCGGCACGGGCGCGCGCGCGATCACGATATCAGGTTGCACTCCGTAGGCGTTGAGCTGGCGGATCGCATTTTGCGTCGGCTTCGTCTTCATCTCGCCCACCTTACTCGGCACCGGTAGGTAGGAGACGAGCACAAACAGGCAATCGCCGTGCGCCCGTGCCGCCATGACACGTGCGGCTTCTATAAACATGATGTTTTGGTAGTCGCCGACAGTGCCGCCGATCTCCACCACCGTGACGTCGGAATTATTCGCGCTTGCCGAGCGCTCGAATCGGCGGATGACTTCATCGCGAATGTGCGGAATCGCCTCCACGCATTTGCCGCCGTAGCTTAAATTGCGCTCGCGCTCGATTACCGTTTTGTATACCATGCCGCTGGTCATGTAATCCTCGCTCGGCAAATCGCGCCCCAAAAAGCGCTCGTAATTGCCCATGTCTTGATCCGTTTCGAGTCCCGAGTTAAGCACGAACACTTCCCCATGCTCAGTGGGGTTCATCGTGCCTGCATCCACATTAAGATACGGGTCGACTTTCACCAGGTTCACTGAAAATCCCCTCGCAGAAAGGATTTTGCCGATTGAGGCAGTGGCAACACCTTTGCCGACGCCAGACATAACGCCTCCAATAACAAAAATATACTTCGATTGTTTTTTCTTTTTCGGCATGCGCACGCAAAAATTATGAATTAGTGCTTGAGATATCTATGCACAGCCATGTAGCTCGAGATTGCGCCAAGCAATATACCAATTCCTACCACATTAAGAAAGAGGAGCGGAAAATGCTCGGTGAAATATGAAAGTGTGTCGAAGTGCCCGCCAAAGAATCGCTCGGAGGGTGTGGCGAGATAGAGTGAGATCGGATAGAGCACCAAGAGCACGAGAATGCCGGACATTGCCCCATAGAGAATGCCTGAAATAACGAACGGTCCGCGCACATACCAATGCTCCGCGCCTACAATCTTCATCACCCCAATTTCATCCCGCGAGGTGTAAATGGCAAGTCGAATCGTGTTGAACGCGATCAAGACTGACGCAATGCCGAGGAAAATAGAGACAGCAAGGCCGAGTGAGCGCGAGGTATTGATGATGTCGGTGAGGCGATCAATCGCTGCTTTGTTTTGGAAGAAGTTCACCTTTTCGATAATGCGCTCGCCACCCGTACCGCCCGCTGGCGAGCTTTCAAGGAATTTTGCAATGGATTCATACTGCGACGTCTCGCGAGCGCGAATGGCGAGCGATGCCCCAAGCGGATTGTCGCCAAGCTCTTCAAGTGCCTGCAGGGTGAGCTGGTCATTCTTATGGCGTTCGCGGAAGCGCTCAATTGCCTGCTCGCGTGTGGTGTAGCTCACTTCGGCGACTTCGGGAATTGCTTCAAGTGCCTTTTGTAAATCGAGAATCCGTTCCTCCGGGGCGTTGGTAACAAAATAGACGTTCACATCCACTTTCTCAGAAATACCTGCAAGCGTTGCCTGTAGTGCCGCAGAGCCAATAATGAGCACCGCGATCACGAAAAGCGTAATCGTCATGATGAGAATCGCCGCGAGAGATACGAATCCGTTGCGGAAAAAGCCAATCAGTCCGTATCTGCTTATCCTCTTTATGTCGCGCCAGAGTGCCATATGTATATTGTATCTCACTTAGAGTGCGTATTTGCCGCTCGGGTCATCGCGGACGACACGCCCCTGATCCATGGTGATAACGCGGCGACCAACCGAATCGACGACCCCTCGATTATGCGTAGTCAAAAGCACCGTCGTACCCAAATCATTAATTTTTTTCAAAATCTGCACGACCTCGTACGTATTGATCGGATCGAGGTTCCCCGTCGGCTCATCGGCAATGAGCACATCCGGCTGATTCACAATCGCGCGCGCAATAGCGACTCGCTGCTGCTCGCCGCCGGAAAGCTCTTTCGGGAAATTCCACATCTTATCGGCGATGTCGACGAGTTCGAGTACATACGGCACATCGGCTTTGATTTCCTCATCGGGCTTCCCTGCTGCCTCCATCGCAAACGCGATATTTTCGTATACATTTTTCGTCGGTAGCAAGCGAAAATCCTGAAAAACAGTGCCCATCTGCCGACGCACGCGCATGAGCTCGCGTGGCAAGAGTTCATTAATAGAGTGATGACCGAAAAACACCTCCCCTTCGGTAGGTCGCTCCTCGGCAAAGAGTAATTTGAGCAATGTCGTTTTACCTGCACCGGAATGCCCGACAATAGATACGAATTCCCCGGGCTCCACACTCAGCGACACATCCGCAAGTGCCGGTCGCCCACCGTGGTAAAGCTTCGTCACCTTGTCAAAACGAATCATAGACACGCTCTATTATAACGTCTAGCGAGGGGAAAGCGAGAGTTATACTCACGCTTTTTCCTCAGTAGAAGATTTCGCCGCGTCAATAAAAGCTTGTATGTCCCCATCGAGCACCGCTGCGGGATTTGAGCTTTCGTGCTCGGTACGGTGATCCTTCACCATTTGATATGGATGAAGCACATACGAGCGAATCTGACTCCCCCATTCAATAGATGTGGTGGTGGAAATGGATAGCCCGCGCGCCTCGCGCACTCTGTCTTCTTCTTGTTTTTTGAACAGCTTCCCGCGCAGCATCTCGAGCGCTTTTTCTTTGTTTTGCGCCTGTGCGCGCTCGGAAGTGACGTGCACGGTGAGCCCTGTCGGCTTGTGCGTCGCACGCACCGCCGTCTCGCGCTTGTTTACATTCTGCCCGCCCGGTCCACCAGCTTTCTGAAAAACTATTTCCACCTCATCGGGCTTCAGATCGACTGGTCCACCCAGAGGAAGCTGCGGAACGACCTCCACCAAAGAAAAACTCGTTTGCCGTTTGTCTTGGGCATTGAATGGCGATATGCGCACGAGCCGATGCACGCCGTTTTCGTGCTTGAGTTCGCCATAGACACTGTCACCAGTCACTTCAAATGAGACGTTGCGGAAACCTCCGTGAGAATTCTGATTTTCAGATAGCAGTTTAGTTTTCCACTTTTTTCGTTCTGCAAAACGGCTGTACATACGAAATAGCATCGCGCTGAAATCCTCGGCATCATCTCCTCCTGCGCCAGACAAGATAGATACGATGGCGTCGCCCTTGTCATACCCTTCGCTCCCCGCAAGGTTTTGTTTCAGTGTCTGATATTCGGCGAGAAATTTTTGTGCGCGCTCTTTATCGCTCCAAAAATCGGCAGAGCCCATTGCTGCCTCGATTTCCGCAATACGTTTTTCAATATCTGCTTTCTGCATGAGGGCAGTATACCCCCACACCAATTATCTAGATAGTTGGTGTGGGGGTATACCTCACTGCACACTTCGTATCGAACGGATTGATGAAAGATACGCCCCGCCCACAAATAAAAGCCCGATGAGCCCCGTGATCGGCTCGGGAACGTCAATGAAAATGTTGGCGATCATAGCAGCAGCGAGCCCGAGAATCGCCCAGTGCGCGCCGTGTTCCACATACGGCATGTGCGCGAGTGTGCCGTGCCGCACCATGTAGAGCGTGAGCGAGCGCACAAAGTATGCACCAATACCAAGACCAACGATGATGATGGGAATCTGCGTTGAGAGCGCGAACGCGCCAACGACGCTATCGAGCGAAAATGCCGCATCGAGCACATTAAGATACACAAAGAGCGCCGTGCCAGCGACCGCTGCATTCTCAGCGCCACTTGCAAATGAGCTCGCGATTCCTTGCACGATAATGAATAGCGCGATGGCGATAATACCGGCAAAAAGAATGCTGGCACTTTGTGCGGGCGCAAGCATAGCAACAAACGCAAGTATGATGAGCCCGACAGCGATTTCAATCGCCTCTATGCCTCCCCAGCGTGAAAAATGCAACTCGATCGCATGAATCCAGTGCACTTCTTTTTCGTCATCGAAAAAATACTTGAGCCCCACCATCGTAAGGAAAATGCCGCCGAATGACGCGATGATGTGCTCGGCGCCATGCAGCAGCTCTGCATAGTGCGCCGGATCAAATGCTGCAATTTTTGCAATCGCCCATGGCGACAGCGCGACAGACGCCGCCACGATAAGAATGGGGAGCACGGCGCGCGTGAGGAATACGGCAATGACGATGCCCCACGTGAGGAAGCGCTGCTGCCAAATAGGACTCATCTTTTCCAGCACCTGCGCATTCACCACCGCGTTATCAAATGAAAGCGTCACCTCAAGAATTACTAGGAGCACTGCGGTAAAAAGAGCAATTGGACCGAGAAAGAAACCGACTGCGGCGAGAATCAGCGCGGATACGATAGTGGGGACAAGAAAAAAACGCACTGCTGAATTCGCCTCGGCATCCATGGAAGTATTGTAGCATGCGGTTGCGCGTGGTGTAGAAAGAGGTAGGATGCAAAAAGAATTCGGCGGAGGATCAAATGAGCGCAAGAGGATTTGGGCAAATCATCGAGGTGTACATGTATGGCGATGCGCGGTGGGTCACCATATGGGATCTCGAAAAAAAGGAACAATATGCGACCTGTGACACGCATTACCCACCCTTCGTGGTAAATCAATTTGTTGCATTTGAACGCAACGGAAAACACTTCGCCATCATTCGGGCAATTCAAGCATCTGAGTTGCCGAGCCACTTAATGGCTTGCATATAAGGACTTGAGCACCTCTGTATGAGGTGCTTTTTCTTTTGCATTTTGGAGCCGAAGGCCGGGATTGAACCGGCGACCCCGTCTTTACGAAAGACGTGCTCTACCAACTGAGCTACTTCGGCAGTGCTTGGCACTGGAGCCGATGGCCGGGATTGAACCGGCGACCCCGTCCTTACCATGGACGTGCTCTACCATCTGAGCTACATCGGCTTTTACATCTACATCGCTTTCTCTAGTACCTACTGGAGCTACTGACACCGCATCATCCACCAGTGAGTACATCGGCTTTGAAAACGCCAGCTCTGGATTGCTGACGTAATGACAGAATACTACGTGATGCCCTTCTACTCAACGTGTACTTCCCCCATTTCTTTGAACACTGAACTTGTGTAGTTAATGATGCCGTTT
>CAYWZA010000024.1:0-14353 GCA_964462785.1 uncultured Candidatus Saccharibacteria bacterium
TATTTCATGCACTTTGATTATCTCAAAGTGTTGCACTTACTTGTTGAACTAGCTGCATGTAATGTAGACACGTGGCGCATCGTGTGGTAAAAATATTTGTAGACAGCCTCGGAGAAGCCGATGTTTAAATACATCACCATCAATCTGACGAGTCCTATATGTCAGTGCACCACGCAAGAATTGTGGTGGTCACCGACCACTTTCGTTGATAATATAGGTACGCGGAAGTTCGGCTTCGCAATTGGATGCCGCACTTGCCAAACACGCCTCGACATTGGCGACGAGCAATTTAAGGCGCAGTTCAATTTCGACGTGCCATATCCGGAACAAAAAAAGCTTCCGGCGCCCGCTCAGGACAAGCCGGAGAGGAAGCAGGGCGGCACTAATAATGTGGTGCAACTTTTTACCAAATTTACCAAAGACGACGAAAGCGCATAAGTCGAAGGGGGACCCCACAGGGACCCTTTTTTTGATTTCCCCGTATTCCGTCTTTCGGAGCGCCATAAGTAGCACCGAGTACTGATGTATACTGCTGAAGTCATGCGCCAGCGTGGTACATACATCGCCATAACTTTAGCTTGCGCCATTGCAATTGCGCTGTTGTCGTGGCTGACGCTCACGAAGCGGGTGGATACAACGCCGCTCATGCACGCGGATATCGTACTCACGAAAGACGGGTTCTCCCCCGCTGAAGTCTGGCTGGTCCGCGGAGGGTCTGTCACGTTTAGCACGATAAGCGGCAAACGTTTTTGGCCGGCATCTGATTCGCATCCCGCTCATACGATTTATCCTGAATTTGATCCGAAGCAACCCCTAGAACCATCCGACTCTTGGACAATGACGTTCAATACTATCGGCGACTGGGGATATCACGACCATCTGCGCACCTACTTTATTGGCATAATCCATGTCCAATGACCCTGGTCTCACCCACCGCAAAAAAATACCTACTCGCGATCGCAGTGCTTGTGGTGTGCATTCTTTCCGCATGGTGGAATGGTTATTCTTCTGACAAACATAACGCACAGCGGTGTGCAGAAAATTCTGTCGAAGCTACTGCTATTGAATGTTGGTACGATCTCATCCGGGAGCGTTTGCAAACTCAAGGACTCCAGCAGGCAATGAAGCTGTTTTCGTCTATATATACGTGGCAACCAGCCTTTGCTGAATCAGGATGCCACGCCCACGCGCATCGCGTTGGCGATATGGCGTATTACGATCAGTATCTTAAAAACCCGAATATGGCAGCTATGGATTTCCCGCAAGAAACAGCTGCGTGTGGGTATGGATTTTTTCATGGATTTCTTGAACACCTTATTCAAAATCGTCCTGACCCCGAATTTGTCGATACTACATGCACCTATCTAGATGAACGCTATGGAATATCAGTGGGCGCTATTCGTACTATTTGCTATCACGGCAGCGGGCATGGTTTTATGCTCGCTGCAGTCGAACAATTACCACGTACTGCGTGGGGTGACATGCATGCATTTACAAAAACACCGCTCACTCAGTGTGCCGCACTTAAAAAAGCTTCACCTCGTGACCACGAAGAATGCGAGGAGGGAGTCTACAACGTCATCGTCGAGTGGATGGAAACAAATCAATACAGTTTTTCCTACGACTATGAAAAACCCTTCGCCTCTTGTGATGCTGCTTCGACATATGCGCACAAGCGCGCCTGCTACTACGAAATGGCGCAAAAACTAGATGGTGCCTCAAATTGGAACCCGGAGCGTATGCTGGAAATCCTTTCCTCAACAAAAGATACCTATCTGCACGAGATGGCTTTTTATGTGGGGATGACCAGTGTCATGCAAAGATATGCCGGGTCTGCCGCTTACGATTCAATACTCACTCAGTGCAGCGAGCTTACGCAGCCCACCATGATCCCCTTTTGTGTGTCTGCTGTTATTGCCGGACTTTTTGAACACGGCGCACCGCAAGAAGAATATCGAGATGCATTGATAGCCTGCAGGTCGCCGCAAGTTCAAGAGGCGCTGATTTCTGAAGCATGTTGGGAAACCGTGGCACGAAAACTGTGGCGTTTTTATGAGCCTGCCCGCATTAAAGAAATTTGTGAGGAATTCCCCGAAGAAAAACGCGCGATGTGTCTGAGTCACAGTGCATACGACCCCGCACCCGCCAACCGACAATGACAATTGCCGAAACTGAGATGGTATAAAAACGTGCTGGAATTTGGTAGGTTGAAGTATATACTTTTTGCATGGCGTACTCGCGTCTCACCATAATTATCGCGAGTATCGCACTTGGCGTAGTACTCCTGTTTTTCTATACGCCTCCTCAGAGTACATATCCTGAGGCTGACACTATCGCGCAGGGTGCAGCTGATTTTGTCGAGCTGCGCACTCGTTTCGAACATGTGGCGCACGCAAAAGGTGCCCCCTATGCTTTTGAAGTGTTGCGGCGCGCATCACTTCCCGCAAACACAGATACCCACCTATTAGGTCATGCAATTGGTGACATCTTATATGAACAGCGAGGCATCACTGGCATAACACTCTGCAGCCAGGATTTTCGAAATGCATGCTCACACACTATCGCCATTGGAGCACTGAATGAATTTGGCGAAGATGCGCTGCCACGCATACGAGACGTATGTAAAAAAGCTCCGGGGGGCATTGGGGCGTACACGATGTGTTACCACGGTCTCGGTCATGGAATATTTGCATACTACGAATACGATCTCCCTCAAACAATAGCGCTGTGCGAAAAAACAGGAACTCCTGAACACAAAAACCAAGAGGCGATCGAATGTTTAGGCGGAGTCATTATGGAGCTTATGGGCGGAGGAGGTCACAACATGGAAGCCTGGGAAGTGGCGCGAAAAAAGTATCTCAATGCCCCTCTCTCTCCCTGCATGGGCGACATCATTCCATCCACTATGCGAGCAATGTGTTTGAATTACCTGACCCCACGATTATGGGAAATCACCGGCATTGATCTGGGAATGCCCGACCCCGCATCATTCCCGAAAAGTTTTGCTTTGTGCGACGCGATACCGCAAGAGAGCGCCGACCTGCGGTATGCATGCGGCGGAGGATTTGGGAAAGAATTCGTCCCGCTCATTGCATCGCGCGATAGTCGCGCAGTGACACAGATGAATGACGCGGCGCTTACAGAAATTTCTGCATGGTGCGCTCTGGCACCAGCAGAAGATCTCCAAAACGCGTGCGAGAAAGAGGCGCTGGCATCGCTCTTTTGGGGTGGAGAAAATGATCCGGAAGCATCATTTCGATTTTGTGATGCCACAAGCAAAGCCTCGATGAAACATGCGTGCTTAGAGCACTTAGCTACAAACATCAATTTCTATACTACCGGGACTGCGCGGCGCGCTCTGTGCGAAAAACTGCCCACATCCTATCAAAACACTTGCCTTGAAACGTCCACGCCAACCTTATGAAGTATCGCCATTTTCTGTGGCTTGTCGCGATGGCAAGTCTGCTGGTAATCGTGTTTTTTGTTTGGAAACAACCAACAGAAACTCCTGGACTGGACGAGCGATTCTTCCATTGGAAGGAACGGATCGAGAGCGTGGGGGCGACAGCGGCATACGCGCACATGGCAGATGAAATAGCTGCCCTTCCGATAAGAGAACGACATGCGCATGCGCATGCATTTGGCGCGGCGCTGTACCTCACCCGTGGTATATCGGGATTGCCGGTGTGTGACGCTCGTTTTTCATATGGCTGCTTCCACGAATTCCTCGGCAGAGCGATCGCCGACGAAGGCATGTCAGTCGTGACTAGTTTGAACCAACAATGCATTGAGATTCTTGCGACATCATCACCACTCTCCTGCCAACATGGTCTCGGACACGGTATTCAAAGTTATATTGGATATGAGCCCGATGACCTCGCCTTAGGACTCGCCGCCTGCCGTGATCTGCATAATGATGCCATTGGGGGATGCTATGGCGGTGTGTTTATGGAATTTCATTTTCGCACTCTGTGGGGAGAATCAGCGCGTATCCGCGAAGCCACCCGCGAGGAAATCGAGCGTTCTTGCAAAACAGTAGACGAAGAGTACGAGCGCGCATGTTTGTATTGGTCACCTCAATGGTGGCTTCAGGCATTATTCGAGGGAGATCCACGCCTCGAGCATTTCGCAACGTTGGGAGATATCTGCTTGAGCGTGGCGGAGTCGGAAGAGTTGCGCCGCGACTGTTTTGAAGGGATCGGGGTCGCTGTACCTTCACAGGTCGGATATAATCCACAACGCGTAGTGCAGGCATGTACTGCCGTTGCCGCGAATCCACGCTACCAATTGCATTGCCGTGCATCTGCCGCAAATATTCTTCATGTTGATGCGGGGCAATCCGCGGCTCTGAAAAGTTGTGAGGGTCTTACCGGTGTTGTGTATCAATATTGTGCAGCGTACGCCAAAAATCAGGCGAACATATTCAATCGAGCACTGCTCTCAGAGTAAATAGTATGATGTACAAGTTACTTGTTACAGCTCTGACCGTATGTGTGTTTGCTGGGATATATGCCTTTGTGCCACATTCGACCGAGGCTATCGCGCGCAGCATCGTCACAGAGTGCGCGAGCGGCGAAAGCCAATCGTGCTATGAACACGTCGTCCCAAAACTCTATCCCCGCCTGTCAGTAACCCAAATATTTGATGTTATCCGTGAAATCAGGCGCATCGATCCGGGCTATCAAATGTGTCACGCCGTCGCCCACCGTATTGGTGAGCTGGTCGTTGAGCAACATCCTGATACGTGGTTTACGCAGCTCTCAAAAGGACCGTCCGATGGTATGTGCAGTAATGGCTACATGCATGGGGTCATGGTTGGACGCTTTGACAATTTCAGCCTGACTGAAGCTGAACTTACTAAAATAATTCCTGATTTTAGAAATGCATGCGTCGCCCGTGATGACTGGTCCCCCACCCCATTAGATCGGGGTATTTGCTATCACGGTCTTGGCCACCTCTACGTAATCACCACAAAGGCAGATTTACATGCGTCTATCAAACTCTGTGAAGCAACGGCAAAAAACGAGTCGGAGGACTTCTTTAAAATCTGTGCGGAAGGCGTGTTTATGCAGATTTACCAACCTCTGGATCCAGAAGATTTTGAACTTATTAGATTGCTGAAGAATCCCCCGACAAAGGAAACGTACCGAGCTTTTTGCGCACAATATGCTGATCCGGTAGTAGAGGGTGCTTGCTTGCGAGAAGCATGGCCATTTTTCCGTGATGCGGTGCTCGCGGGAACGGCAGTCGAGACTCTTTGCGCAAACCAGCCAAACGATACCGAGCTCACCAATTGCATTGGTACCTTAGCAACAATCACGGGGCGTCTCCTCTTAGACACACCTGATCGAGTCATTACCTCGTGTATGGCTTTTCCAGAAGAACTGCGCCACGTGTGCTTCCGCACTTCAGCGCAAGCAGTGGTGGAGGAGGATCGTGCACAAGGAGCGAAAGCTATCGCACTATGTCAGCGAGCGGGAGCGTACGCAGACCAATGCCTTTCTCATCTTGCTGCTCGCGCTGGGTTTATTTTCTCTCAGACACCAAAACGCTCACAATTCTGTGATGAATTCCCTTATGAATACCGTGCGGCCTGCATGCTACCATGAGTAGTCTTAGAGACTATTTGATCAGTATGGACGCTCGATCACCATTCTTCATCCGGCCATCGCTGCGATGTCTTGGGCTTGGCATCGTGGTTGGTCTGTGCAGTATGGTGCCGCATCTCTGGCCGCTGATTTTTGTCGGCATCGTTCCTCTCTTCCCTCTCATTTCTGGCCACTCCGTCTCGTGGAGTAGTGCAGTGCGACGCGGGGCGCTTTTTGGTATTGGATACGCAGGGGTTGTTTTTTTCTGGACACTCAATTGGCTGGGTCTACTTTTGGAAACAGATCTGCCGCTGACACTTGCTCTCATCATGTCTGCATACTCGTGGCTGCTGACGGTAGGTGCCCATGTGGTTGGGTACGCGCTGTGGGCAGGGGCGCATTGGTACGTATGGAAACACGTGAAAAACCACCCCCACGGCGCAGCGGTACTTACAGCACTGTTATTTGTCTGCGCTGAAATGTTCGGCGTCTTCATGTTCCAACTCTTTTACTTGAGTCCGGTAAGCACCCTCATGCCTCATTTTTCGTTTGCGATGATTGGATACGCATTGGGTCAGCATGTCATTCCATTGCAATATGCATGGATTGGTGGCATTTGGCTGCTCTCCTTTGTGGTCATATATGCCAACGTCATCATTTCGATGCTGATTGTACATCGCGAGCGTGTGGGCGCGTATATTCTAATTTGTATTGCCCTCATTCCGACTCTGCTGTATGCGTATCGCGCCCCAACAGAACCAATGCCCACACTGAACGTTGGAGTCGTACATACGAACTTTGACACTAATTTTGAGACGGGAGATCAAGACATGCGCCTGCGGTATCTATATCTCAATGCGCAGCTCCTCGAGCTTCTTTCACTACATCCGGCGCTTATTCTTTTGCCAGAAGGCAGTGGATTCGCCAATCTCGACGCCACGTTTGGCGCGGAAACAGAAGGTCAAAGAAGTTTTCCGCTGATCATCGACAAAAAAATCGTGCTTGTTGATTCTGCGCCTGAACAAATCGGCGCCGAGCAACGCGCGCGCATACACTACTGGGGAGCGCCGTATGAAATATACTCGGATAAACGCGTGCTGCTGCCTCAAGGAGAATACGTTCCCTATATCCAATATCTATTGCAAGAGTATATGGCGAGTCCGGAAACAATTCGTCGTCTGCAGGAACTCAGAATGTTTTCCCCAGGGCAACCCTCATCAAGCGTTGCCGTTGCAAACAGTATCGTTGCTGGTCGATTTTGTTCTGAATCAATGAGTCCATTCCTCTACGTGTATAACGCATACGAGGGGGCTCAACTCTTTCTCAACGTTGCTTCACACAGTTGGTTTTTGGAAAGCAATCTGCTCTCATTTAGAACGGAAAATATCGCCCGTGTCCGTGCCGTCGAATCCGGACGCTGGTACATCCAAGCGGGAAACAGAACTTCATCTTTCGTCATAGATCATTTAGGGGGCGTCGTTGCGGAAATTGACGATGCGAGTCCTCGCGCGCTTGCGGTGGACCTACGGACAGACATAACTCCTTATCAATGGATTGCGAATCACATTATTCATGCGTGGGTACAATGAAAAAATAGGCGTGCCCATCCTTAGCGTGCCGGCTCTGCTGGCTATGTTCTGCCTGGCTGCATATTTAGAATTTGCGCCCGATACCATCATTTTGGAGACCAACCACCTGCCCACATTACTCCCCCACGAACATGACGCCGGAGAAGCTGTCGAGGACGCCGGTCACCATCACTATCTCTACAGCGCCGATTTCACGGCGCCCTACGATATATGGATATCGAAAATACATTTCGACATTATGAATGCACCCGATACTGCCGTGCATCATACGGCTCTGCTCATGCCTAATGCGAACCACCAGACATGCAAAAATATACCCTTCAAGCAACTTGCCGGATTCGCCCAAGACAGCATGTTTCAACCAACGATTTCTTTCCCTCCGGACACGGGGATGCTGATCAAGCGAGGTGAGACAGTTCGCCTTTTGCTCATGGTTCACAACCCGCTTCCTCCCGTGGGTCCTGGCGGCATATACCACAATGTCTCTGGACGCCTCACACTTACACTGCACCCAAAATTCCGTAGCGAAAAGCTGAAGGAGATTCGATACCACCTCATGCATCTCGATGAAGTTCCTTGCGCCATGCACTACAGTGACGGTACAGAAGCTTTCTTTTTCTCAGTACCACCCCGGGTAAGCGACTACGAATTTTCCAGCACTGCCACTCAAGATGACCCTGCGCAATTTACATTCTCTCGCCCCAGCACTATCGTATACGTAGGTGGTCACTTACATGGGTGGCAGGGCGGAAAAGAAGTCATCGTTGAGAAAAACGGTGCATCATTCCTCAGGTTCACCACCACACCATCGGCTACATATCCCTATCGCTATGATTCTCAGTATTATCCCTCGAACATTACGGTGAACTCCGGTGATTCTTTTACCGTTCGTGCGATATATGATAATCCAAACGATGTCTTAACACGGGGCGCCATGGGAATGCTCGAAATGTACTACTATGAAAATTAAAACTGCACGATATTGCTTCACCTACTTACCACCGCTCATTCGTATTGGTATGTATGGATGTATCGTCATTTTATTTTCTCTCAGTGGAAGCGCGCGCATGCAGCATGACACCATTGTTTTTGAGACAGCGCACATGCCGATCTTGCATCCACACCAGCATGACGCGGGCGACGCGGCGGGAGACCCGGCACACCACGCATACATCATGAGCCCCATCTTCATGGCAGAGAAAGATGCGTGGATTTCAGAAATCTCATTCGACATCCACAATGCTCCCGATACAATTGTCCATCATGCCAGCTTGCTAAACCATAGTGAGCCGCATCAAACCTGCGCGAATCTTCCGTTCAGCCAAATGTACATCATGGCTCAAGATAGCATGCATGTTCCCACCATGACTTTCCCCTCCGGCACGGGGATGCGTATCAAGAAAGGTCAGTTAGTGCAGCTTTCGATAATGATCCACAATCCATTTCCTCCCGTCGGTCCTGGCGAAGCATATTACAATGTCTATGGCACATTAAAACTCAACCTGAGACCCGATAATGAATCCGCACAGACGAAAGCCATTCGTCCTTACTTATTACATCTTGATGAGGAGCCGTGTGTCATCAGGACAATGGATCAAACTGACGCGTATGTATTCACAGTGCCGCCAAAAACACACGACTATACATTTACCGGTTCGGGACTTTCTTCAGATCCCGCAACGTACGCGTTCCAGAAACCAAGCGCAATTGTGTACCTGGGGGCACATGTGCATGGCTGGCAGGGAGGGAAAAAAGTCTTGGTCTACAAAAACGATGAGCCGTTTTTAACCTTTGAAACAAAATTATCTGACACATATCCATATCGATATGACACGCCGTATTATCCGGCATCTCTTGAAATGCAATCTGGGGACACGCTTACCTTGCGCGCCGTGTACGATAACCCGAATGATGTGATGACTCGGGGTGCTATGGGTGACTTACAAATATATTTCTATGAGCAGTAATCGTGGGTGGGCGTGGGATAGTGCAGCGCGTGACATTCCGCTCGTTATTGCACTGATGGCGTGCGCGCTCTTCGTTATGAGCGTGAATACATATCAAACGAATGACTCCACGATCACGCTCGAAACAAGTCATGTGGCTGTGCTTGAACCGCACAGGCACAGCGCCAATGACTCCGCCACCGACCCGACACATCATGTTACCGTTCTGAGCAACATATACGTCGTCCCAAAAGACACGTGGATCTCAAAAATTGCATTCGACATACTTAATGCCCCTGACACGACGGTACACCACGTACGCCTCGTGAATCTTAGTGAGCCGAGCCAAAATTGCCTCCCCGTGCAATATGCTCATATGTTTGGGCTTGGACAAGATGGTATGCATGATTCCACCCTCAGCTTCCCTTCAGGCACTGGTATGCGCGTAAAAAGAGGATCGCGAATTCAGCTGTCTCTCATGGTGCACAATCCGCTCCCACCGATAGGACCTGGAGAAACATATGCTGATGTGTACGGACGACTTATACTCTCCCTTCAGGACAATCGGGCACCAGCCGACCTCAAAGAAATCCACCCTCGCCTCCTCCACCTCGGAGATGACCCCTGTGATCCCACAGACCCTAATGGTATGGATGCATACGAATTTGCAGTCCCCGCACATACAATTAACTACACTAAAATGGGCACGGGAACATCGGATGATCCCGGAACTCTCGTATTCAAGAAACCTAGTACCATCGTCTACGTCGGAGGGCACCTGCATGGGTGGCAAGGGGGTAAAAAAGTGATTGTTGAGAAAAATGAAATGCCTTTTCTGGAATTCAACACCGCCCCCTCAAAAACATATCCCTATCGGTATGACACTGAGTCTTCGAATGCTCGCTATGAAATGCAGACTGGTGATACACTGAGAATCCGAGCGATCTATGACAACCCCGACGAAACACACATTCGTGGGGCTATGGGTGGACTCGGGATTTATTACTTCGAACAGTAGCGTATGCTTGGCAATCGCATAGTACAGTATTTTCACGTCGCGTTTCTCCTCTCCGCCTTGGTTCTTCTTGTGGCGTACTTCGATACCCAGGCACAGCTCAAAAAAGGTCCTCTGGTGCTCGAAACTGAACATCTCGCAACACTCCCTCCCCACCAACACGAATCAGAAGACTCCGCTTCCGACACGTCACATCATTACACTGTCAATAGCACTGTCTTGGTTGCGCCCCGAGATTTTTATATTTCTCAAATCGATTTTGAAATGCTCAATGCGCCGAATGAAACTTTGCACCACGCGAGCCTGATCGATCTGAGTAACAATAACGCAACGTGCAAAAACTTTCCCGGATGGCGAGAATTGTTTGTATACGGGTCAGATCGCATGTACGAAAATTCATTGCGGCTTCCCGAAGGATATGCGCTTCTGATTAAAAAGGGTACGCCGCTCCTTCTAACGCTCATGGTGCATAATCCAGAGCCGCCGGTCGGACCAGGCGAGCTCTATCAGGATGTATTCACCCGTATGACCCTTAGGGAAACTTCTGCGGATCCGGACACCCTGTCGCTTGTTGAGCCCTACTTGTTGCATATCGATGATATCCCCTGTGGGTATACTGAGCCGGACACCTCTGATGTGTATACATTTACTATTCCTCCGCACACGAAAAACGGGGTCTTTAACGGACGGGGGTCGGATGACATCGCCTCATCAAGGGTCTTTGAAAAACCCGCCACCATCGTCCATATGGCCGGGCATTTGCATGGCTGGCAAGGGGGTAAGAAGTTGTTGCTGCGAAAAAATGAAGAGGTAGTGCACGTCTTTCAATCCACCATATCGACGACGAGTCCTTTCCTCTACGAAGTACGCCATAGCTCTTCCCCACTTCACTTAAACGCCGGGGATCGGCTCTCAATTTCTGCCATCTATGACAACCCACACAGTACTTCCACACGTGGTGCCATGGGAATTGTAGGCTTCTACTACACGGAGGACATTCGATAAATCTATCTGTTGCATTGACCCACAAACGTTTTCGGCTACTATCTTTGGATGCAAAATAAGAAGCAGGCAATCGAAAAAATCCTGCAGAAAGCCGGCATAGAAATAAACGGTCCCCATGCATGGGATATTCGCGTGCATGATGAACGCCTCTATGGACGCATCCTCGCTCAAGGTTCTCTTGGATTAGGAGAGTCCTACATGGATGGTTGGTGGGACTCTCCACGCATTGATCTGTGCATAGAGCGGCTGCTCCGGTCAGGACGATACGCAAACGCTTTGAGCATACCCCTTATACTGCTCGCATTGAAAAGTCGCCTATTGAATCTGCAGTCGAAAATCGGCGCGAAAAAAGTTATTGCCACACATTATGATCTGGATGTTGCCCTGTATAAGACTTTTTTGGATCCGTATATGCAATATTCATGCGGATATTTTCACAACACCCACGATCTCGCTGAGGCTCAGAAAAATAAAATGGAGCTCGTTTGCAAAAAATTGCACCTGAAGAAAACAGACCGACTATTAGACATAGGCTGTGGGTGGGGTGGATTCGCCAAATATGCCGCTGAGACGTATGGATGCACCGTTGTGGGCGTCACGCTCTCGGAAGAGCAGGCATCGTTCGCGCGCACGTTTACTGCCGGATTGCCGGTCGAGATACGCACGCAGGATTACCGCGACATCCCTGCGAATGAAACATTCGACAAGATTGTATCAATTGGAATGTTTGAACACGTGGGCTACAAGAATTATCGTCGAGCAATGGAAAAAATGTCATCGCTTCTGAAAGATGACGGTATTGTTCTCGTGCAAACCATTGCTCAAAACATCACTTCATGGTTTGGCAACCCGTGGGTAGAAAAATATATTTTCCCAGGGGGCATGCTTCCTTCAGTGCGGCAGATTGGGGCATCAATCGAGGGATTATTCATCATGGAAGATTGGCATAATTTTGGTCCGCACTATCATGAGACGCTTCTTGCCTGGGACAAGAACTTTCAAGAGCACTGGGGAGAAATACAGCACCGCTATCCGCCAACCTTCTATCGCATGTTCCGCTATTTCTTCAATAGTTTTGCGGGTGCATTCAAGGCGCGCCGCATCCAATTGTGGCAAATCGTTCTGAGCAAGGGTTCAAGCGATAGAGCCTACGAGCGCGTCCGGTAAATCGCTATTCCCCCGTATCGCGGCCTTCGGTGTAGCAGAAATATCCGCCAAGCGCCGTATCACATGCGCCCCTGCCAAGCCGACACAGCGTGCCGCTGATGCCAGTGCCGCATTCCATTGTTTTAGCAGCTTCTTGAAAAGCCTGTGTCTCTGCTTCGGCAATCGCCGCTTTTTCCTGTGCACGCAGCTCCGCAGCTTCTTGCAGTGAAAGATCCGGCGGCGGCGCAAAGAAATACCACACGCCAAAACCACCCAGCACGATAATGCCGAGCGTAATACTAATCGCAATGGTCGTCTCATGCGATTGTGGCGCAGATTCTTCATTCATACTGCTACATTATACACATACACACTCTTTTGTTCCGTCCACTTTCATTAGATGCTCGTCTTTCCGAGCTGTCCGATGCAATTTGGGACGTGGCATCATTGTCCTTCCGTGCTCAATTGAGGCACAGAAACCGACCGGTTAATTTCAAGACGCAGTGCGTTTGAAACTTTTCCGTTTGGAATAAATCCACGAGCAGGTTCCCCTACCCGTGCCTTGTTACGACTTAGTCTTTGTTATTGAGCTTGCCTTGGTCCACCATAAAGGTGAGCTTCGGGCACTCCCAACTTCCCTGACTTGACGGGCGGATTGCTACCACTGAAGGCTCAGTGTGCGTTCCCACGTAGCGTACGGATTTCCCGTACTACGCGAGTCCAATTTCGCGAACTTCATTGAGGAGCCAAGAATTACGCTTGGCTTTGGTTTTTTAGCCACTCGGCCGCCAATCAACTTTGTGAAAGCGTTCGAGTCTGTCGAAAGTGAGCATCGGGGGCTTCCCTATTTTTTCGATTCGGGATTGCCACCACTCTGCCGCAATCTCTATTGCTTGGTTATCACTCATTGCAGGAAACTCATACCGAGAGCTCGGCTCGTCACTAAAAAGCATTCTGTAATGTATAACGTACATCATCTGCTGACTTCTCCCTACTTACTTCCTCAATGAAGTTCGCGAATTGGTTTTGTCCTTCATCACTCTTGCGAATGACTACTACGACTCTGCTGACTTCTCATGACTACACAATTAAATAAATAATTGCGCCTTAAATCATGAGATCTCCTTTGGTCATTTTGTTTTCTGTTCCATGCATCCATCCAAGCTTTTTATGCGCATTTCCCCATTACTCACCGACTGGGTCATGCGCGCTCTTGCTGTGTTGCCACAGGGAGGCTGCGTTTTGCTACTAAGGCTCTCCGCCAATCACCTCGCGATGATTGGCTGCCCGTTCGCTACTGATCTACGTTCAGGAAATCAGATTCGATTTTAACGAATTAGAAAACAAAACTACAAAGCACTTTTCTATGTTGAGTACAAGGCTCGAGAACGTATTCACCGCAGCGTGGCTGATCTGCGATTACTAGCGATTCCGGCTTCATGAGGTCGAGTTGCAGACCTCAATCCGAACTGGCGCCGCTTTTTTAGGATTTGCTCAGGGTTACCCCGTCGCGCCCCTTTGTAACGGCGATTGTAGCGCGTGTGCAGCCCAGGACATCAGAGGGACATGCTGACTTGGCGTCATCCCCACCTTCCTCCCCCGTGAGGGGGCAGTCTCGCCTGACATATATAACAGGCAACGAGGGTTGCGTTCGTTACCCCACTGAAGGGAACAGTGCAAACCACGAACTGACGACAGCCATGCATCACCTGTCTCACAGCCTCGAAGGCCTCCCCTATTTCTAGGGGCATCCAGTGAGATTTCTAGTCCTGGTAAGGTTCTTCGCTTACCGACGAATTAAGCCACACGCTCCACCGCTTGTGCGAGCCCCCGTCTATTCCTTTGAGTTTTAGTCTTGCGACCGTACTACCCAGGCGGATAACTTAACGCGTTAGCTTCGACTCGGAGAGGGTCGATACTCCCCAAATCCAGTTATCATCGTTTAGGGCTGGGAATACGCGGGTATCTAATCCGCTTCTCTCCCCTGGCTTTCGTGTTTGAGCGTCAGGAATGCGCCAGTGTACTGCCTTCGCTTTTGGTGTTCCCCATGATATCAACGGATTT
>CAYWZA010000025.1:0-13228 GCA_964462785.1 uncultured Candidatus Saccharibacteria bacterium
TACACTAGGCTGGTAATGTACAAGGTTGGTGTTCAAAAATATGGGGGAGGGTCATCTTTAACATCGTCGAGAAGCGAAAGTGGATTACCGCAGATGAGTGACGCCGCGATTTGAAAAGGGCGAGGCATATTATTCAAGATTGGAGTGTCTACTCCACATCGTGTCGTGGTTTTCATTAAGTGTATGCATGAGCGAAAGGACAAGCGCATCGAAAAACACATGTAAGCATTGCTCGTTCAGTGTCGTCATCGGTTGTTTAGAACGTTCCGATGCTTTCGAATGTTTTGTCGGTGCAGGTACGCATACGACGATGTCGGCGATGCGACCCATGCGCGATTGCGGATTCGCTGTGATAAGCGCGACTGTGGCGTCGTTCTTTTTGGCGATCTCTGCGAGGATGGCAATTGACGGAGTTTCACCCGAACCGGATGCAATGAGGGCCATATTTCGTGCACCCTTGAGCGATGGCACGGTCATGTCGCCAATCGCGTGCGCATTAAAGCCGAGATGTCCCAATCGCATCGCGAATCCTTTGGTGGCGAGCCCGACGCGACCAGCGCCGATCGTCACTATCTTGTTGCTGTGTTGGAGCGCGGTAGCGAGCGCATGGACTGAATTTTCGTCTACCTTGGAGAGTACAGTTTGAATCTCGCGCAGAATGAGTTGCACATTCGGCTTAAGTGGTTTTTTGCGCTTTTGAACACCCCGAGACTTCATGGACGTATGCTACGGCACTCTAGGGCGCCTTGCAAGGAAGGGTTTTTGGCGTTATGCCGCACGAGTGACAATGAAATCATTCATTACTAAGACATCAAGCATGCCGTTCGTGAGCGAAGCAATGGCATCTGCTGGCGACATTACGATGGGCTCTTCGTGCACGTTGAAGCTCGTGTTAATGAGTAGGGGGAGACCAGTAAGGCGCTTGTATTCGCTGATGAGTGCATGGTAGCGCGGGTTCACCTCCTTCCGCACGAGCTGAGGGCGGGCGGTGCCGTCCACATGCGCGACAGCCGGAGCCTTTTTTCTCCAAATATTCTTCATTGCGAATGTGATAGTCATGAATTCCGCAGGAAATTTCATACTGTCCTTTTGTATATCGAACAGCTCATCCGCCGCTTCATACAGACAGCTGGGTGCGAACGGCATGAATTCCGTGCGCTTCATACGTTGATTGAGCCATTTGTTGATGGACGCATCGGTGGGATGTGCGAGTACGCTCCTGTTTCCCAGCGCACGCGGACCGTATTCCATGCGACCTTGGAACCAGCCGATGATTTTCTTATCTGCGATAAGTTGCGCCGCTTCTTTCACCACGTCGACGCTTTTGTGATAGGTGAGCCTGGGGTACTGTTTAAGTTCTGTCTCGACAGCATCATTCGAATATTCCGGTCCAAGGTATACATGTTCGACTTGTGATACGGGGAGTCGCGTTTTGGTCATCTCCTGATGCGCGAGCATCGCGGCCCCATACGCATTGCCGCCATCACCCATGTTGGGAAATACAAAGAAACTTTTGACCGTAGGTAATTCGGCGATGCGCTGATTGAGTTTCACGTTCGCGAATACACCGCCTGCTGCGACGACGTGAGGCACGTCAGTTTTCCTCACCCAGTGATCAATGAATTCAGCGACGCGTTCCTCGAGTGCATATTGCACAGCGGCCGCCATATCTTCGCGCGATAGGTGTTCCAACCGGTGGATTATACGGCGCCAGTGGTTCGCGGCGTATTTTTCAAGACCGAGTTTTGCTCGGACTCGCATCAAGAGGTTTTGCAATGAGGTGCTGCGACGGAAATACAGGAATCCGTTTTTGAGGAACACTTCGCGTTTGATGATGTCCCATCCTGCCTGTGGGTCGCCGTATGCGGCCAAGCCGGTTATCTTGCCCTCGTGCCGGCTCGTCTTGAAGCCACAGTGACGGGTTACTTCGGAATAGAGCCAGCCAATGGAATGCTTGTCCGGTATCGATGCTATCGTTTCTATCTTGCCATTACGGCAGATGTTGACCGTACCGGATCGGAGGTCGCCCTCACCGTCGAGTGTAATAGCAAGCGCTTCATCGCGGCCGCCTGTGGTATAGGTACCGGCGGCATGGCAGAGATGGTGATCGTAAAAAATAATAGGTGCCTTAATCCCAACCTCATCGAGTAACGCGCGGATCTTTTTTTCTACGTACTGCCGGCACTCTTCATCCGAAGAGACTTGTTCCCACGCAGTGTCGCCGATATAGAAATCCTTGGGCGGTTTATCGTTCTGAAAATCATAATATTTTTTATCTCCCACAAGTTCAAACGCAAAAGAGCGCGCCCATTCTTTTTTAAAAACACCGGATGCGATAGCGACGGCGTCGATCTCTTTTGGAGTCACGATGCCTTTTTCCACGACATAGCGCAGACTCTCGAATGGAAATCCTAGGAAGCATTTTATACGGTTGACACGCTCCTCGGCGAGCGAGAATACATGCGCGCCATCCCGCACGATACTTATCGTACCGTCGTGAGTGAGTGTGATGCCGATAATGGTCATATAGGGCGGTGTATATAGGCGAGCCTATAAGTAGCTATATATATAAGGGCGGTCGCAAGGTCGGTAATTATCATCGCCGCGATTGCTCCAGGCAGACCGAAAAAAGGAATGAGAAGTACGCTCGAGGTGAGTTTGACTGCCTGCGTTAATATCGTAGTGAAATAATAAGGCTTCTTCCGTCCCTGGGCGTTTATTGCACTCTCAAGAACATTTTTTGTCGGCTGAACAAGCAAGGTGAGAGCGAGAAGCTGACTCCAGTATACGGCCGCCACGTATTGGGGGAAAAAGATCTTAAAGATAAATGGCGCAGCTACAACGTACAGTACAGCAAATATGAGGGAGACAAGAAAGATTTGTTTTGCACGAAGAGGGATGCTTGCGCGCAGCTCTTCCGATGTGCGGTTGGCAAAACGTACGGACATCATAGGCGCAAAATTTTCAAGCATAGCTTTGATTTCGCGCACAGGAGCGATTGCAAACGCAAAAATAGCGAGTTCGACAGGACCCACGAAATGCCACAGCAAAAGCTGGTCCATCTGGGTGACAAATGGGATCACCATGCCAGCGAGTGTCAGATGGAATCCGAGTTTTATCGTATCGCGCACCTGAGAATCACTCGGTTGCGCCGATGAGTTTGCTCGCGTGCGCTTAACTGCGAGGAGATACATCGCCAGTCCAAAGACGAATGTACCGAGGAAATAAGAGGCAAGTATCAATATCAGATTTTGAGTGAGAAACAGTGTTGCAATGATGAGCGCGGGTGCAAAAATACTCCCTGGTATACCGTACAGCGCGAGACCTCTAAAATCGCTCGTACCCGTAAGTAGGGTTTTGAAAAAACCAAAGCTGGTGCTAAATAGAACGGACAGTGCAGCAAATGCCATACCAAAGCCAAGAACGGTATTTCCCATGTAAAAGTAATACCCAGCGACTCCGACGGCCACCAGTGCTGCAGGTACATTTCCAAGGACGCTAATCCAAAAGACTCGCGGGATGATACTGCTGTAACCTTGAGCAACGATCCGAAGCGTTGAGGCACCAAGACCTCCCAGGATTGAAAAGCCCCCGATGAATCCGGCTATAGCAAGAATATATTTGTATGTTCCAAACGCGGTGGGTGAAAGGAGGTTTGCAAATGCGACAGTCAAAACCATCCCACTTAGTACCGCAACAATACGACCGGTAAAGAGCCACGAATTGTTTCTAGTGAATTCCACCATGTCAGTCTTCGCATAGTGCTCACTCCAGCGAAGGAATTGATGAGTTTTCTCCCTGATTAGCCGAGACATAGACTATATAGTAGCGTTTTCAGGGTAGATGCGCTAGAAACTTGCCATTCGTCTGATTGCAACGCCTCATACCGTGTGAGGCGTTGCATGTTTTCACGAGAGCCGGCATTATAGAGAACATGAAGAAGAAGTCGTCTGTAAAAAAGAAATCAGCGGGGAAAACCAAGGCGAGCTCCACGCCACGCGAGCGGTGGGTCGCTGTCTCCGGCGGGTTTGATCCGGTGCACATTGGGCACACGCGCATGTTTGATGCGGCGAAAAAGCTGGGCGATAAACTCGTGGTGATTCTCAATAATGATAATTGGCTCCGTACCAAAAAAGGATTTGCGTTCATGCCGCAGGAAGAGCGCGTGGAAGTGCTTTCTGCGTTCCGCTCTGTCGATCGGGTGGTGCTCACCGAGCATGACCCCGATGATGCGGATCGCTCGGTGTGCCGCGAATTAGCAAAGGTAAAGCCACATGTATTCGCCAATGGGGGCGATCGACGCAATATCAACGACATCCCCGAGGGGGTGGTGTGCAAAAAGTACGGCATCAAAATGATTTTTGGGGTGGGGAAGGGCGGCAAGGTGCAATCATCCTCGTGGCTTACGGCTAAGCTAAAGACAAACGAGAAACGAAAAGAGCAGGTAGCAAAGTAGCGCAGTCGCCAGATTATTGGTACATTGCTTGAATGACACTAGAAAAAATACTTCGCGGGGCAGTGCTCGCCGGCATATTCGCCATTCCTTTTATCCCTCTCATCGTTACGCAGTCGATGTTTTTCCCGTTCATTACGGGAAAAAACTTCACGTTCCGCATTATTGTTGAAATTATCACTGCGCTTTGGCTCGCTCTCGCATTAGTGAATCCAGAATATCGTCCCCGTCGTTCATGGGTGTTGTATGCCCTCACTGCTTTCGTATTGCTGATAGGAGTTTCCGATATGCTTGGCGCGAATCCCGCAAAAAGCCTCTGGAGCAACTACGAGCGCATGGAAGGGTGGGTGACGCTCGTGCATCTACTCGCACTGTTTGTGGTGACCACCTCGGCGCTCTCGAATGAAAAAATGTGGCGACGTTTATGGTACACCTCGATCGGCGTATCGGTCTTGATCGGTTTTTACGGCATCTTCCAGCTCATGGGCTGGATCGTCATCAATCAGGGAGGGTTGCGCCTTGATGCGACTTTCGGCAATGCCATCTACCTCGGTATATACATGCTCTTCCATCTCTTTCTCACGGCACTTATGTGGGCAAACACATGGCGGGAAGGCAACCATCATTGGGCAACAAGTGTCGGCTTCGGATGCATCATGGCTCTGCAGGCGTTCATCCTTTTCTTCACCGCATCCCGTGGCGCCATGCTCGGTGTCATTGGTGGTGCATTTCTTTCGGCACTGCTTTTGGTAATACTTGCAAGCCAATCGCGGTACGCATGGCGAGCGAGTGTGGGCGTCGTTACGGGTATCATTGCGCTCTCAGGGCTGTTCTTTTTGGTCAAAGATGCGGCATTTATGCAACGCATCACGCCGCTCCAGCGTCTCGCATCTATTTCTTTAACGGAAACAACAATCGCCTCGCGTTTTATGAATGCTGGCATGGCGATAGAGGGCATCAAAGAGCGCCCATTGTTTGGGTGGGGGCAGGAGAACTACAACATCATTTTTAACAAACACTACAACCCAAACATGTTTGGGCAGGAGCAGTGGTTTGATCGGACGCACAACATCATCTTCGATTGGTTGGTTGCCGGCGGACTCATTGGACTCATTGCGTATGCACTCATCTACGTCGCGACGCTATGGTCGCTCTGGAGGAGTGGCGCGTTTACCGTAACTGAGCGGAGTCTGCTTACCGGCGTGCTTGCCGCGTACATGTTCACCATTCTATTCGTGTTCGACAACATCACGAGCTACCTCATGTTTATATTGGTGATCGGATATATATCCGTGCGCGCTGGTGAGAATAGCGGCTACCCGCGCATACTCCCGCGTGCAGCGCTTCCGCGCAACGCGATTGCAGTGTGCGCAGGCTGCGCGGTATTGCTTTCCGCTGGCACTGTCTGGGCGGTAAATTGGAAACCGATACAGGCAAACCTCGCGCTTATTGCAGCGCTGCAGCCGAAATCGGCAGAGCAGGGCGGGCTCGACGCAACGATCGAAGCGTTTAAGCATGCGATAGCATACGATTCTTTTGGCAATCAAGAAATCCGTGAGCAGCTTGCGCAGGGTGTCGCCGGTGCCGGGGGAAGCTCGCTCGGTGCTGAAGAAAAGCAGTCTCTCTACACGCTGGCATCGGACGAAATGAAAAAGCAATTCGAGAGTGCTCCGCAGGATGCGCGCTTCCCGTTCTTCCTCGCAATTCTTGCGCAGTCATTCGGGTATGCCGACGAAGCGCAGAAATATTATGAGAAGGCACTCGAGCTCAGTCCTAATAAGCAGCCGATTCAATTCCAGCTCGCATCAAACTTGCTACAGCGCGGAAATGTGAATAGGGCTATTGAGGTATTGAAAGCAGCGCATGAAGCCGCACCGCAATTCGACGAGCCGCGAATTATGTATGCAAGCGTACTCGTCTCCACAAGCCAAGATGCACTTGCGGAAGAGATCATCAAACCCCTGCTTGAGAAAGGCACAGCGGCTGATCAGCGACTCATAGGCGCATATTTGCAGCGTAAGCGGTTTGATAAAATAGCCGAACTGTGGGCATCGAAAGTGCGCATCGCCCCCACCGATCAGCAGGCACGCATGGCGCTCGCTGCTTCATATTTTTCAGCCGGTGATCGGCAAAAGGCGATAGAGACACTCGAGCAAGCGGCAAAAGACATGCCCGTCATTGCAGAGCAGGTACAGACACTCATCCAACAGATCAAAGATGGTACCGCAAAAGTCACACAGTAACGTTTGGCGGAAACCGCGCACCTCGCGCTTTTCACCAAACTTCAATATGCAAAAAACAATCCCCCGATAAATCGGGGGATTGTTTTGTAAATTACAGGCGCTTCTTTGCCTTCTTTGCCTTCTTCTTCTTTGCCATACGATTAAAAAAGTGATTGGCGTTTAATTTCGACCGCTCACTTCAGAGCCGCTGAATTAATTATTACGTATATATTTATCATGCAGCAAAAATTTTAAAAAATGTGTGGATAAGTTTTTTGGCGCGATACAAAAAATTTGTCTTAATAATTTTTTGCAAAAACATTTTCCCGACGCCTTCCCATTTTGGGGCACGCACTTCGTAAAAACAAAGCACCTGCCAAATCAAATGGCAGGTGTACTTTGTCTTCGGCACAACGTGGAGGACGGGTGCGAGCTCCAAAAATGAAAGTTTTATGTGAGTGCCGCCGCCCTCCGCGATATGCCGAAGCTCTATTCAGGATAACATATTGAAATACGCGGCATGCAATGGGCGGAAGATTCCACACAGCAGAGACTCAGTTTTAAGGGCCGAAAACGAAAAATCCCGCCGAGGCGGGACGTTTCGTAAACTTTCTTTGGAAGCGCACATTTGAGTGGCACTCACCCATGAAGTATAGCATATTCCCTCGCATATGCAAGGAGTTGATGGTATGCTGGTAGCCACTATGCTGGGGTGGATAAAAGGGATATTAGGAGACGAAAATCTGGGCGCTTTTAAGCGCGCATCTCCTATAGTGGGAAATGTCAACGCCTTCGAGGAATCCATTCAGAAGCTCTCAGACGAGCAACTCAAAGCAAAGACGGCAGAGTTTAAAAAGCGACTGGAACAGGGTGTATCCATAGACTCAATAGCACCTGAAGTGTTTGCCGTGGTTCGTGAAGCGGGGCGGCGCACGCTAGGGCAGCGGCACTTCGATGTGCAGCTCATCGGCGGTATGGTACTTCACAACGGCGACATCGCTGAGATGCGCACCGGTGAAGGGAAAACACTAGTCGCAACACTCCCTGCATATCTGAATGCTCTCGAAGGAAAGGGTGTGCATGTGGTGACGGTGAACGACTATCTCTCAAGACGCGATGCGGTATGGATGGGGCAGATTTACGCATTTCTCGGCCTCACGACCGGAGTTTTAAATCATCAGGCGTCGTATATCTACGATCCAGCGCACAGCGAAAAAGATACAGAGCGCGATGAAACGGGCAGCTTTCGTGTTGTGCATGAATTTTTGAAACCCTGCACGCGCCGCGAAGCATACGCCGCAGATATCACGTATGGCACCAATAGCGAATTCGGATTTGATTATTTACATGACAATCTTGAGCAAGAGGCGCGCAACCTGCGTCAGCGCGAACACCACTACGCGATTGTCGACGAAATTGATTCCATTCTTATCGACGAAGCGCGCACTCCGCTCATCATCTCGGCGCCGACCTCCGAAGCTGAAAATCTCTACGTGAAATTTATGAGCATCGCACGCGCGATGGTGCGCGACGAAGATTTTACCGTCGACGAAAAACATCGCCAAGTGGCACTCTCTGACGCAGGTATTGAAAAAGCAGAAAAAGCGCTGGGTATCGAAAATATTTATACCGATGCGGGCATTAAATATGTCCACCACCTTGAGACGGCAACCCGCGCTCATGCGTTATTCCATAAAGATAAAGACTACGTCGTGAAGGACGGAGAGATTGTGATTGTGGATGAATTCACTGGCCGTCTGCAACCAGGAAGGCGCTGGAGTGATGGCCTGCATCAAGCCATAGAGGCAAAAGAGGGTGTTTCCATTCAGCGCGAATCGCGCACGTTTGCTTCCATTACCTACCAAAACTACTTCCGTCTCTACAAAAAGCTCTCCGGCATGACGGGTACCGCCGTCACTTCCTCCGAGGAGTTTTACAAAGTGTATGGGCTTAACACCGTTTCCATTCCCACGCATCGCACCACCGCACGCATAGATCACGACGATCTCATCGTGCAGACCGAGCGGGGCAAAATGAAAGCCATTGCACACAGGGTAAAAGAGCTTCACGAAAAAGGGCAGCCGGTTTTGGTGGGCACTGTGTCAGTCGAGAAAAACGAACTGCTCTCCGTGTATTTCAAACAAGAGGGAATTCCGCACGAAATATTGAATGCAAAAAATCATGAGCGGGAAGGTGAGATCATTGCACAAGCGGGGCGCAAAGGAGCAGTCACCATAGCGACAAACATGGCCGGTCGCGGTGTCGACATCAAGCTCGGTGGTAATCCGGCTACTGCTGAGCAATATGAGGAGGTCAAAGCACTGGGAGGGCTTTTCGTGCTCGGCACTGAGCGGCATGAAGCACGGCGTATTGATAATCAGCTGCGTGGGCGCGCAGGTCGCCAAGGCGACCCCGGGGAGACACAGTTTTTCGTCTCACTCGAGGACTCACTTATGAGAGTCTTCGCTTCGGATATGGTGAAAAAGGTGATGGGCACCTTCGGTATTCCCGAGGATGAACCGATATTCAATTCGATGATCACGAAATCGCTCGAGCGCGCACAGACACGCATCGAAGAAATCAATTTCGATTCGCGCAAGCATGTGCTTGCGTATGATGATGTAATGAATGTGCAGCGCAAGAGTGTCTATGCGCGCCGCAGAGCGCTGCTCGTTGGGGGTAAGGAGGCGGTAGATACAGAGCTCACCCGATTGTTTGAAAATAACGCAAATATTCTCGAGGCGATCGCACTCAAGCGAAAGGAGCTTGGCGATGAACAATTCTATAAATCAATACAACGATTGCTATTCCAGACCATCGATTTGCTATGGGTAGATCATCTCGAGACCATGGATTATTTACGCTCAAGCGTAAATCTTCGCGCCTACGGGCAGCGCGATCCTTTGGTTGAATATAAAAAAGAGGGCTTGTCGCAATTTAAACACATGGAGGAGTTTTATCGTTCGCATGTAGCAGAGATGCTGCCTAAATTGCAAGGCGCTGGCGAGATTATACAAAAACGCGAAGCCCCCAAGCTTATTGAGGTACGCGATCAAGCAAAAGCCATCACCGCGCAGCAAAGTAGTCGTAGACTGGTAAAACCCGCATCAAGCGGCAGGGAATATGGCCGCAACGACAAAGTAAAAATCACTAACGGCACGGAAACTCAGGAGCTGAAATACAAAAAAGCAGAGCCGCTCATCGAAAGCGGCGCGTGGCGCATTGTCGAATAAATTGCTACTCAACAAAGCTCCACGTGGAAAGGATTTGCATAAGGTCGTTCTCAAATTCCTTGTAGGTGGTTACTTCGTACAAAACTCCCCCGTGTATAAACCACACCTCAAACGTGTCTCCTATCTGGGCATCGGTGCTATAAAACGCCGTCGCAGGTGTACTGCTTATGGTGATGGAGCGAAGCTCATTTCGTACACCCGAGGGCACATCGCGTAAGAACTGGTCATCAGTGATCGCCTTTTTTGGAAACGGCGCGGCATATACTTGAAATCCTTCTTCGCCACTGGCGCCTTGGAAAATAACCGTGAGCGTCCCTGACTCTTGCTTTTCCACAGGTGATATCGCAGCAGGATACTGCACGGAAAAATGGAACTGCCTGTTGCGATATGTTTCGTCGACTGGAATGGATGTGGCAGCATTTTTTTTGAGCAAGGGTAGTCTTTGCTCAACTTGCCCAAGATTTGTTTGGGGTGCTGGCGCGTACATCCACACAAGTCCAAGCGCGGCGAGTGTAAGTGCAGTTACGGTGGCAACGAGTGCTATGCGCATACTTATTTCTTTTGGTGCAAAATAATTTTTCCGCTCGGGAATAGCAATCGAGCGAGAAGCCATATCATGCGTGGACGCGCAGTGACACCAACGGGTGTGTATGTCACCACGATAATTCCGTTTATTCCTGCGCTCCCAAAGCCACCCGTGTTGATTGCAGTACTTGCACGTCCTCCACCTCCACCTCCCGCCCCACCAGCGCCGTAGTTTCCAGGTGTTCCGCCATTACCAGCAGCTTTAGCAGTTTCAGATCCGGCACGGGCGTTGGCTCCACCGCCACCACCGCCACCACCAGCCCCGTGAGTAGAATCCCACACAGTCCCACCACCACCATTGCCACCATTTGACCCCGTTGAAGTGTTTTGCACACCGCCCGCGCCACTTGAACCAGCAGTGCCGCCACTTGCTGTACCCCCTGCACTTCCCGCTCCCCCTGAGCCACCCGGCGATGTGGCCGCGCTTGCCCCACCATTGGTTGCAGTAGAACCCGAAGCAGTCGTACCTCCAGCTCCTCCACCACCACCTCCACCTGAACCAGCATCATCGCCTGCGGTAAACGTGCCGCCGTTCCCGCCAGTACCACCAGAAAATTTAGTATCTCCAATTCCTTTGGTCGAGGATCCTCCGGCACCTCCCGGAATTGCTGTCGCACTGTTCGTTAAGCCATTTGTTCCAGCGGCTCCACCTTTTGCACACGCTGTTTGCGGCTCTTGTGTCGAACATGTAGTAGTTGCTGATGCACCACGTTTGAAATAGGTATCGGTACCCGCGGTAGTTGTTGCTCCGCCACTTCCAATCTGAATATTGATAGTCGTTTCGGGAGTTAGCGACACGTCATTGGTGAGCGAATACCCGCCACCCCCGCCACCCCCGCCACCCGAGCCCGCATTGCTGCCACCATCACCATTCCCACCATTTCCACCTCCACCACCGGCACCGATCACTTCAATCGTATTATCGGCGCTATTCCAATCAGCGGGCACGTCCCACGTGCTTCCTGATGTAATAAACACCACGGTCGCCTCTGCGGAAAACGGAGTGATGAGTGAGATACATAGGAGAACAATTACTGCCCGCATGCTCGCTTGACTTTTTAAGAGGGGCATAAGTATAAATTAATCAAGAAGATTGTATCACGGGGTCGCTGGAGGTGGCGGAGGATTGGGGTCAACGACATTTACTATGCGTTCGGCGGTACCAATATTCCCCGCCTGATTGGTCGCTCTATATACAATAGAGTGGGTACTCTTAGCGCTCGTGTCTATATATATAGAGCTTGGGTCTACTTCTGCTCCCCCATCGACAGAGGCTTTGATGCCGAGATTCTGGTCCACGTTGTCGGTCACTGTCGCTCCAAGATCGACATACGAATCACCGACATTTATTTCAGCTGGGTTATTGCCGGTGATGGTGATCGTGGGAGCTTCGGTGTCGCTCGGGGTCGTGGTGCTGGAGTCTCCCTGTGGCGGCGGATTCTGTGGTGCACTTGAGCCACCGCCACTGCCATTCCCTCCACCAGATCCGTTCCCTTGCGTAGTTCCTGCACTTGCACCCGCGACCATATTCAGGAATTGTTCTTCGGTGACGCAGGTAGCACCCACACAGAGGAGATCGGTATGCACCTCGCTCGCGTATACATTCTCTGCGTGAATTGTTGTCGCGAAGAAGTCGCTGATTCCGTTTGCTGAATCCGCGAACCACGCGATGAGCTTACCGAACATGTTGGTGAAGAAGTTCTGAGCAAAGACTGTGGACGCAGGCGTTGTGGTCGCCGTCGACGACGCGGTGATATCAATGGTGGTCGACGCAATCGCTTCAAGGCGGAAGTTGAGCTCCTTGAGTGCGCCGACCATCGGCGAAACGAATTCTGTGTATTTGAGACCGATCGGTGACGAACTAGCGACCGTCGGATAGTCGACGAGCCGAGAATTTATCACCTCTATTTCTTCAGCGATGAAGCCGAAGTGTGTCGTGCGGTCAGCAGTATAACTCTCCGTATACTCATACGACACAGGGCGCATCGCCATGATCTGCTCGAGGCTTGAGGCCGGATCGAGCTCCGTGACATTCTGCTTGACGGTGATGGAGCTCGCACCACTGCAGGCTGTGGAAGGTGTATTGTCCAGTACGATTTCTCCGTTACTCAACACACACACAACATCTCCCGAACCGCTCTGCGAGGTAAGACCCGTCCACGATCCGGATCCGGCAACTGAGAATGTGCGCCACGGCGATGTCGTACCCACACCAACGTTATTGGAGCTCCCCTTAGTGATAGTAAGCGCTGCTGTACCGACGAGACTTGTCGATGAAGAAATGTGGAACGATTTGGTGGTGGATGCATAGCCCATGACCCACGCATTCGCATCGGGCGCAAATTGCATAGATGAATCACCGGAGCCGTTCGGATCGCCGATCGTGGTGATACCCGAGCGGTCTACCGTAAAGAGCGTTGTCGAAGCCGTGCCAGAGGATGATGATGCTATGGCAAAGAGGTACGGTACACCGGTGATCGTCTCACCGAATACGCCATGCACTGCCAATTTTGCCATCGGCGAGCTCGTGCCGACACCAAGGAGTCCGCCTGACGTGATCGTGGTCGTGCCGGTAGATCCGAAGGCGGCGAGATTGAATACCGCCAAAGGCGAGCTCGTTGCGGCAGTGATGCCGCTGCCGTTATAGGTGATGAAGCTGAAGTCAGAACCCCCTGCACCTCCCGTCGCATCCGTACCACAGATAATATTTCCATTTGCATCAGTCTCGAGCGCTT
>CAYWZA010000026.1:0-13219 GCA_964462785.1 uncultured Candidatus Saccharibacteria bacterium
TGACCACCATGCGCATCCGTATTTTCAGTGATGACCTCCTCAAAGTTTTGATCGAAATACTCCAGCCGGCGGCGTGTGCGCTTGTGTTCTTCCTCCGGCGACATTGATTTCGAGCGCTTGTAGTGAAAGACACCATGTGGCATCAGTGCATGGACAGTATCAAGCGTGTCCTCCACCTCCGTATACCCAAAGCGTGCTTCACATTTTGCAACATAGCGTTCTGCAAACGCCATATACTCGACGATGAGATCAGGATGCGTCCACTCCTTGAACAAGTAGTTGTTCCTGAAGAATGCATTGTGCCCCAATCCAGCATGTGCGAAGACGGTCGTCTGCGCAGTCATCGAATTACTGTCGATGAAATACATGATGCACGGATTTGTATTGGCAACGAGCTCGAGTGCAAGATTCGTCCTGCCTCCGCGATATGCCCGCTCAATCTGCGCAAAATGTTTTCCGAACGACCAGTGCTGATAATAGAACGGCAATGCTGTGGAAACATAGGCATCGATCATTTGTTCCGACGAGATCATACGGACCTCGAACGGATAATACGGAATGCCAATCTCTGTGTCGTAGATCTCACGCGTCGCGTCAACGATGCGATTAATCTTGTCGAACGTCCATTCCTCGGAATCGTACAGAAGCGTCATCGTTTTGCTCCTCTCTCGTCAAACAAATCTCTGAACACGGAATAGATCTCCGATTTGTCGGCAATGTTGCGCATGGCGAAATGCTCACATTCCTTTGCAACCGGCGCCATCGCTTTCCAAAGCACACTGGGAGCTTCAGGGCGATTATTGATCTCAGCATATGCAAAGTATTGCACCGCCGGCAGCAACACCGCCTGCAGCAACCCTACGGCTGTATCCATGTCGTCCAGAGAATTATCACCGTCCGAGCATTGTGCGCCGTAGATATTCCATTCCGAAAGCGGATATTCGCGCCGAATGATGTCGTGCATCAATGTGTATGCAGAGGAAATATTTGTACCGCCCGAACGGCGGGCTTTGAAGAATTCGTCCTGCGACACTTCGAATGCTTCGGAGGTGTGTTCGATAAATCGAATCACCACTTTCGAGTATTTCTTGGTGTGCCTGAGAAAGCGGTAGAGCAACAATATGAAGAGATACGATATCTCCATCTCTTTGTCGCCCATAGACCCGGATGAGTCGCGTATCGCAAACATCACCGCGTTCGTTACCGGCTTGGGGACCTCGACAGTACCGCGAAAACGCAGATCCATCGGGTCGAGTCGCACGCGCGTAATCTTACGCCGCAGACTTTCAATCCGCCGATCGATTTCCCGGAGCAGCGCGCGGAGGGATTCCTCCTCGCTAGGTGCCGGCCTTTGATCGATCTTTTTTTCAATCTGCTGCCGATCTTCTTCGAGCGCTTTCAGCTTCCGCTCCCATGACATCGTCATCGCCTTGCGGCGAACGCGTGCCTGATTAAAGCTGCGCACAAGATTCATGCGCGGATACGGACCGTCTTTGATAATGCCCGCGCGCATGCGCGTCACTTCCTCAGAGCCGGTCAGGCGACGCTTGATGAGATTGGGGAGTCCGCAGCCGTCAAACAGAATGCTGAAGTACTCTTCCTCACTGATCTCAAGCTCGATGCCGCCTTCATCTCCTTCGGGAGACCCCTCTTTGCCGCCGCTTCCCCCACCTCCTTTGTCGATGGGGATTTCATCTCCCGGATTGTATTTTGTGTTGCCGGGAAGCACCCGCTCAAAAATGCCCTTGCCCGACTGATGAAAGGTCGGCTCCTGCATGTTCTTGCTGGGTATGGTGATGCGCCGCGACGCTTCATCGCCCGCTTTGGTGATATCTTTCTTGCCAATCGTGTTGCGTACCGCATCTTGAATGATGACGCGCTCGCGCCGTGCAAATCGATTTCGATTTGGCACGCTGCGCCCGCTCATCGATTTCCTCTGGTCGATAACAGTCATTATGGTTCCTTCCAATGTGCATGCTACGAACATCGTATCTTTTGGTGCGACCCTGTCAAAGAGGATTTCTGGTGCAATGTAAAAAGCCCTCCGGTGGGAGGGCTTTGTGTTAGTGCCTAGCTTGAAATCTTATTCTGTTGGTACCACTTCAAGAGGTGGACCGTCTGCTTGGCTGTGTACCCCTTTTTCTTCATTTGTTCCATGAAGGCATTGTGGGTCTTCTTCTGTTCGTCCGTGCCGGACTCGCCGCGCTCAATCATGGACTCAAAGGTGTTGTCGAGTCCTTGGTACACCTTCTTCTCGATGGTGTTGTTGAGCAACGGCAACATTTTGCGATTGGGGATCTTGCCGTTGTTTGTCGCCATGTACTTCAGAATTGCCATAACGACCTCACTGCGGTAATCCTTGGGATTCGCAATGCCTGCCGGCTTTTCAATTTTCTGCAGTTCTTTATCGAGATCGGCAACCTTCACCATGTTGCCCGTCTCGGGATCACGGTAATCCTGCTTGTCGCGCCAATGGCTGGCAAGCCAGAAATAACGCTCGAATTCGTTTTGTGCAAATTCACCGCCTTGTGAGCTGAAAAATGCCTCACGCAATTCGTTACCAAGAAATACGTGCAGATGACCTTTGAGCGGGTCGTTGAGTAGCTTTTGCCACTCATCCTTCTCCGCATCAGTATAGCCATCGAGTGCCGGCAGCTGCTCGTGCAGCATATTGAGCACAAACACAGCGTCGGTTCCGTTCTCATCCGGATTTGCTTCGAATGAACGCTCGAGCACTTTCAGCGCAAAGCGTACGCCAACACCCCGAATACCCTCTTCATACTTTTTCTCACGCGCTTCAGTCCGATATTCCTCGATGGTCTTAGCGCTTGTCTCTTTGTCACTGAGGTTCTCACCGTCATAGACGCGTGTTTTGAGCGACAGCGGGGAGTTCTTGGGTGGCATGAGTCGCGTCATGACGGCAAATTCCGCCATAAGCTCTTTCGTGCCGGGGGCGCATGCAGCGGCGCGATACTTGCTCGCCTGAATGCGTTTGTTGTAAATCTTAATTTCATCAGAGACGCGCAAGCAATACGGCACGCGAATGGTCGTCGTACGATCGAGCAGTGCACGATTTTTGTCCTTCTGGGCAAATTCGTACCACTCAGCATCGTTGAAGTGCGCGATCAGAATGCCATTATATGGCAACATGCCAATCTGCTCACTCGCTGCGTAGTAGTGATCTTGCGTTGCTGTGTAGAGCGGGTTGATCAGCTTTTCGGATGCCTTGAAGAGCTCGATAAGCTCACACATGCCGTTGGTCGCGCCATTGAGCGCTCCTGAATACACGTAAGCATCCGGATCATCCTGCGAAAGCTCATCGAGCTTGCGGATATCTGTTTTACCAACCAGCACCGAAACGTCTTGCGTATTTTCGTCGCCAGGGATCATCTGCGTAATGCCGATCTGATCCACCACCGACGGATACAGTTTGACTACACGAAACCGCGTGAAGTCGCCCTTGTATTGCTCAAGTCGGCGTTGCAGCCATCGTGTACGCACCACAGGCACCAGATACGGATCGATCTTGAGATCATCTTCAACGATTCGACGATATTCAGGTCCTGCAAACATACCGAGTGGCGATTCGCCTATAGGCGAAATCACTCCCTCCTCGTCAGCAAGCACGTAATATGGCTCGCGCTGAAAAAGCGCCTTTAAACGCTCCATGATCGATGACTTGCCGCTACCCGGCCCGCCGCGCATGGCAATGATCTGTTTGGCGCCTTCGCCGCCCTTTTCGGCGCGCACAAAAGCGGACACGACCTCCTCAATCACATGCTCAATGCCGTGAAAGTCGGAAAATGTCTCGTATATCTTCAGTGTGCGGTTTTGATAGATGCGACCTAGGCGCTCATCTCGGCGTGTATCAATGAGTTTTGGTGCGCCAATGGCGCGCGTCATTCGCCCATGCGCAAGCGCATAGGTACTCGGATCTTGGCAACGTTCAAGATATTCGGCAAAAGAGATTGTTTCTCGTTGCCGTGCGTCTTGCGTCTCCTTAAATTTTTTAAAGAGCTGGGGTGTTCCAATCATCAGCTTCCTCCTAAACCCGTCTCATACAACGGTAGCACGCCCTGCGCACACGTACACTTGTGGATTGTCAATTTTCGGGGCATTCTTCGCCACGAGTTATACACCTTCCTCAGCTGGTCTTTCGATCGCAATTGGTGCAATACCGGAATCATATTCGGCAATACGGAGGACGTCCTTGTCAATTTTGCCGAGTTCTTTGTAGCCGGCGTTGTAGTGGTTGACGGTGGTTGAAAGCGAGCTACCGAGCTTTTTGTAGTAGTCGTCATACTTGGCGATGTGCCGTCCCAAATCTTCCACGCGTTTGCGAATTTCTTTTGCCGACTCTTCGATCTGCAGCGCTTTCAATCCCTGAAGCACTGTCTGCAGGTACGCAAGGAATGATGTCGGCGATACGATGATCACTTTCTTGGTAAATGCATATTCAACGAGGTCGCGTGCGGAAACGCCCGTGCCGACCGCGCCGACAAGAATGTCGTAGTAGACACCTTCTGAAGGAATAAACATGAACGCGAATTCAGTCGTCCCTTCTGCAGGGCGCACGTACTTGCTCGTTTCGTCGATGCGATTTTTGAGATCTTGTTTGAATAGTTTCTCAAGCCGCACTTTCTCATTCGGGTCATGCGTCTCAAGCAGGCGATTATAATTTTCAAGCGAAAATTTTGAGTCAATCGGAATGACGCGCTCTTTCACAAACACCACCGCATCCACAATTTCCCCGTTTACAAACGGATATTGCATTTGAAAGCTCCCTGGCGGCAAGACGTTTTGCAGCACCGATTCGAGATAATATTCTCCCAAGATGCCACGCTGTTTTGGATTTTGCAGCACATCCTGTAAGCGACGCAGCTCTTCCGCAAACGAAACGACTTGACGGTTCGTTTCGCCAAGTTTCGTGAGCCCCTCCGTAACTTCGCGCACAATTTTCGTTGATTCGGAAAGCTGCGCTTTCATGGAGGCGCTCATTTCACGCGCGCTCTCCCCCATTTTTTGCTCAACAGTGTGCGAGAGGTCCTGCAATTGATTTTGCAGGAGCATGAGCCCTTCCCCGCCCCCGCCTTTCTGCTGCGCGCGCCAATAGAAAAATACGACGACGCATAGATTCAGTATCAAAAGTCCTAGGACCGCCCATTCCATGGGGGAATTGTAGCATGGGGCGAAATTGATGTCCTAAACTCGCCTTGCCAACCATTTGGAAAACTCGACAACGATAAGATTCGCAATCGCAAAGAGGATGAGCACGCCAACATCGAATGAGGTGAGCGTAGTGAGCGAAAGCAGTGAGCGCAGGAATGGCAGCGTGAGCGTGATGAGCAGCACGCCAAACGAGCCCGCGAGCGCATAGAGCAGCGGACGGTTGCTCAGTAGAGCAATGCGCCAAATCGGGCGCTCCGGATCCTTAAATGAAAGCGCCATCGCGAGTGCGGTGAGGGAAAGCCCGACAAATATGAGCGTGCGCAGATGATCGATGGAATCATGCATCGTATGGAGCACCGCGTAAAAACCAAGAAAAAGCGCGGCGCCAAACACGCTCACGAGAATAGTAAATCGCATGAGGTGCGGCGTGAGTACGCGCTCATGCAGACCGCGCGGCTTTTCATGCATGACTCCGGCATCGCCCGGTTCAAACGCAAACGGCACACTCATAAATCCTTCGTGAATGACGTTCGTCCACAAGAGCTGCGTTGGCAAAAGCGGCAGCGGCACACCAGCAACAAGCGCGCCCACGATGAGTAGCACTTCAGAGGTGCCTGTCGAGAGCAGATACGCGACTACTTTGCCGAGATTCGAAACGATACGCCTTCCCTCTTCGATTGCCGCGGTGATTGTCGAAAATGAATTATTCAAAAGCACAATATCAGATGCCTCTTTCGCAACATCGGTACCCGATTCGAGCGCAATACCAACGGCAGCAGCATTCAGCGCGGGGGCGTCATTCACTCCATCGCCGGTCATCGCGACCACTTCCCCACTCATGGTGAGCGCGTGCACGATGCGCAGCTTTTGCTCCGGCGTCACACGCGCAAAGACATGCTCACGCATGACTGCCTCGGCAATACTCGCTTCATCCATCTCGGCGAGCTCTGCCCCAGTGATCACGTCGTCACCCTCCTCTGCAATACCGGTTGCAACCGCAATCGCACGCGCGGTTTCCGCATGATCCCCCGTCACCATCACCACCCGCACGCCCGCGCGCTGCGCTTTTTGAATTTCCGCGGGCACGCCTGCACGAATCGCATCGGAGAACACGATGAGCCCTGCGAATACCAGATTTGAAAGTTGTTTGCCGCCCTCCGCGATGTCCTCTGGAATTTCTGCGGATTTTACCTGCCGATAGGCAACGCCCACGAGCGCGTGCCCGAGCGCACTCTGCTCTTCCTGTTCTTTGACAAGCGCCTGCTTGATATCCGTATCAAATGAGCGCATGCCGCCCGCTATGACGCACTGCGTCGCTGCACGCATCAAATGCTCGGGCGAGCCGGTGAGGTACACGCGCATGCCGTCTTGAGGATGTTCGTTTAAGGAAATGGCGTAGCGGCGCATGGGCTCAAACTGCAAGAACGCGCGCCGCGCGTGACCATGTGCAAAAAGCTCGTCTTGCAAGAGCCCATGCGCCGCTCCCGCCTTGATGAGTGCGCGCTCCATCGGTCGTCCACGCGCTAGAGTAGTTTTCCCCTGATCAAAAAAAGCGTCTGAGGCAAGCACCGCCATTTCGAGCACCAAACGATTGTCGGGAACATTCGCATGCGCAGTGCCGCGGGCAACCGATGCGCACGTGTGGAAACGGGCAACCGACATTTCGCCTTCAGTGAGCGTGCCTGTTTTGTCGGTCAGAATGACTGTCGTCGAGCCGAGTGTTTCTGTCGCGAGCAAATTGCGCACCAAACCACCGCGCGCAAGCATTGCCCTCATGCCGACCGCAAGCACGACGGAAACTGCCGCGGGTAACCCTTCCGGCATTGCCGCCACTGCGAGGGCAATCGATATGAGCGCGATTTCGTAGAAAGGTCTGCCTTGTGCAAGCCCCAAGAGTGCGGTGAACGCGATAACAACCGCTAACAGGTAGATGACCGTGCGCGCCACATTAGCAACACCTATCTGGAGCGGCGTCGGATGCACATTGACTACCTGCGCTGCGTGCGCGAGATGACCCAGTTCGGTCTTGCCGCCGGTCGCAACGACTATCCCCTTGCCAAATCCCGCAACGACCGTCGTTCCGCTCCAGAGCATATTGGTGCGCTCTGCGAGCGGTGTCTTCTCATCAATGATGTCGATGCGTTTCTCGACAGCTTTCCACTCGCCGGTAAGCGGCGCTTCATTTACTTCCAGATGCACCGCTTCAGAGAGTCGCACATCTGCCGGCACTATTTTACCGCCGGCAAGGTGCACGATATCCCCTGGGACGAGGTACTGCGCCGGTATGACGCTTTTTTTGCCGTCACGCTCGATGGTCGCCATTGGCGCTTGGGATTTTTCGAGTGCTTCATAAATTTTCGATGCCTTTCCCTCTTGTGCAACGCCAATCAATATATTGATGCTGAGCGCAATCAAAATAACCAAGCTGTCAACGTGTGCGCCCAAAAGCTCCGCAGCAATGCCTGTGCCAAGCAGCACCAGCGCGAGCGGGCTTGTGAGCTGCGCCACCATGGATCGCACAAACCGAAAACCGCGCGCGCGCGGTGGAGCGTTGGCGCCAAAACGCTTCAGACGTAGCACTGCTTCCTGCACACTCAAACCGCCCGCAGGCGTTTGCAATTCCTGTGCAACGCGATCAATCGAAATTGCGTGCCACACATTTGGCGATGCCATGCATACAGTATATCGGTGTACACCTGCACGTGCGCCACTTTCCAACACCTGCTACTATGTAGAATATGCTAACCGAAAAAATTCGTGAAGACATGAAAGCAGCAATGAAGGCACGCGAAGAGCTTAAGCTCTCTGTTGTGCGCAGTATGATCACCGCATGTACGAATGAACTTGTCGCTAAGGGGCGCAAGCCAACCGACGCGCTGACTGACGATGAAGCGCTTGCCGTGCTCAAGCGACTCCACAAGCAGCGCACCGACTCTGCTGAACAATTCGAAAAAGGCGGTCGCCCCGAGCTTGCGGAAAAGGAGCGCGCCGAGCGCACCATCATCGAATCATACCTCCCCGCAAAAGCATCACGCGAACAGATTGAAAAAGCTGTGCGCGAAAAAATGACGGAGCTCGGTGTCACGGACAAATCCGGCATGGGCAAGCTCATGGGAGCTACCATGAAAGCACTCGGCGGCAGTGCCGACGGCAACGACGTCAAGACGATAATCGAGGAACTCTTGCACTAACGTGCGTCCTGTGGCAAGTTGTTGCTAGTTTTGCACCAGAGGAATGCCGACATGCAGGTTGTGAGGGCGACACGAATTTCAGCATGCATTTCAATTTTCACAGGAGGCGTTCAATTCAAATACGCCTGCCCTTTAAACACCAGCCCAACGCTGCTCAGCGTGAAATTCGTTGAGCATGTCAACGGCTCCATGCGAGAAGTGACGCGCCAAGAGAAGGCGCACGCACACCTACTGGCGCTCGAGGCAATCTGCCGCGCACGCGGTATCAAACCCACCTGACGCAACCACCCCATGAGATCGACGAGTGTTGATCTCATGGGGTGTATTTTAATTACGCATGTGGCAGATAGATGCACGCTACCTAAGCCAGACTTTCTTGGAAAGCCACGTGGTGCCGAGCGCCGCAAACGCTGCAAACAAAAGACTCATGAAAAATCCAAAATACATGCCCCCCACCCACGCAAAGAATCCTGCACACACAAGCGAAAGCACTCGCCCCAAACTCAAGCTCATCTCTTTCAGCACCGTAAACTCGTCCACAAAGCGTCCATTATCAGCCGCCTGTTCATACGAGATCGCCTCGAGCGATATGCGATTCACCACTTGCCCAAAACCGTAGTAGGTATCTACCGCAACAATAGCAACGGGTGTTGCCGCAAACATGCGCAGCAACCATCCGCTTGCGGAAAGCGCAGCACCCCAATTCAGTGCATCATTTTTGCCGCCTCCGTCGAGCACGTTCCCCGTGAGAAAGCGCAGGAAGATGACACTAAAAAGGGTGAGTGCGGCCACAGCGCCCAGTGCTATATATTCGCCATCAAGTAGCAAAAATACAAAGAGCGGCCAGACGATGAGCTGTGCGCCGGATTGAATACCATCGCCCACATACGCAATGAGGATCGGTCGATTGCGACGCGCAAAGAGCTGCGCCCACGTCTCGGCATACCCCCACGAATACGTCTCGTATCGATTGGTCACCCAGAAAAGCGGGAGGCTGCTGAGCGAAATGAGTATGATCGCAAAAAGAAACAGTGAGCCGAATCCGAGCGATGCAATAATAAGCCCGCCCCAAAATGGCATCGCGGCAATATTAACATCAGCGGTATTTTCGAGAAGCGCCAGTTGAATTCCCCGTTTCGTTCGATCAAGTAAGGCGGATATATCAACATGGTACGGCACCCAGTAGAGCGCCTTGAACAACACGATTGCTATGACAAACAGCGCGATGCTTTGTATCGGTGTAAAGCCGCCCACAGCCCCGTGCTCGTTGATGATGTATAAAACTGCTGCGCCAAACACCATGCAGGGAAGCGATAACAGCAGGGTGGTGCGTGTGCCGATCACGCACAGAAGGCGCGCGGCAAGGGGTGTGGTGAGTGCGGAACCAAACTGGATCGCGCTATAGGTATAGAGCACCGCCCATAGCGAGTTGCCAAAATATTCGTATACAAAAACAACCGTGAACACGCCCGCGACCGCTACCCCCGCCTGCGTCAGAATCCGATGCGCATAAAGCGCGATGAGCTCACGCGAAATATGGTTACGCTCGAGCATGTCGTGGACGTGCGTATGCAGAATGGGCATATCGTACTGTAATTGTACCAACAAAAAACCCGTGGACAGTTTTGTCCACGGGGCGATAGCTTTATGAGGTCTCCTCCGGCACCTGCATACTTGCCGCAACCATTGCTGTAGACGCATCGAGATAATCAAAAACCAGCCCAAGATCGAGATCGTCGTGATCCTTGGTGCGCACACCACTCTCAGTATCCCAACTCAAGAGCGGAAACTCATCGAGAAGCGGCTGAATAGTGTGCAATGTTTGATCAGTCAATTTTCCAGCAACAGCAAGCGTGATGTGTGGCACCTTTTTCCGTAGCACACGCAAAAGCTCTAGCGAGGATTTCACCTCAATCAATTTTCCAGTGCCACCGCTCTTGTCGATAAGCACCGCATCGATGGTGTCGCCATACGTTGCAACCCGATGAGCGATTGCCGCAGGGTTGTCG
Organism: uncultured Candidatus Saccharibacteria bacterium; assembly: GCA_964462785.1. GTDB lineage: Bacteria > Patescibacteriota > Minisyncoccia > Phycocordibacterales > UBA2100 > JACQKA01. The sequence goes on from CAYWZA010000026.1 coordinate 10,370, forward strand.
TTGAGTTCCGCCATCGCTTTGGTGTTCAGTTGCAATACGATATGCATCTTCCCACTGGTCACCGCATGAAAGTCGCGCAGCGGCTCTACCGGCGGCCATGCCATATTGAGCTGGAAGCCATGCAAGAACGGACCGGCGATTTCTTTTGTGATCGTGCTGAGCTGAAAACCAATTGATGGCATTTCGTCCGCATCGCAATTGTAATGAATCAGGTTGATGACTGCCGGATCATCCTGAAAGATTTCCGCAATACGCGCCGCCAACGGGTATCGATTCGGGTACCGGTTTTTATTGCCACGCCACGTCTTGGGGCTCAGCAATACTCCCGCCATCAATCGATGTGGCGAATCTTCCCGCCGCAACCTCTTAAAATCTCTGCATACAGCGCGCATTTCTTGCGGCGTCATAATGCCGGTGACGCCGACATACGGGCCCATGTGTCGCTTCATTGGGATACTCCTTGTGTGCCTGCAGCGAGTGTACCGTGAAATGACCACTTGCGTGAAGTGGTTACTTACTGCGCAGATATGCGAGATATGGCTTCACCAACGGAGCCAACGAGACAACAATAATGAGTCCGACAATCGGCAATACGTAGCGATCCGCATCGGGCACAATTGAGCCGAGGAAGTATCCTGCGATTGGGAAGCACGCGCCCCACACGATGCCCCCCACCACGTTGTAGGTGAGAAATGTCTGGTAGCGCATCTCTGCCACCCCTGCCACGATAGGGGTGAAGGTGCGTACAGCGGGAATAAAGCGCGCAAGCACAATGCTCATCGCGCCGTATTTTTCGAAAAATAATTTTGCCTCGTGCACCCGCTGCTGGCTAAAGAGAAGGGAGTCCGGTCGCGTGAACAGCATCGGTCCCACCTTTTTCCCCGTCCAATATCCCACCGAATCCCCCGCTATCGCAGCAATCGCCATAAGAGGTGCCAAAAGCCAGATGTTAAAAAATCCCTGCGACGCGAGAAACCCCGCTGTGAATAACAAACTGTCTCCAGGAAGGAAAAAGCCGAAAAATAATCCCGACTCTGCAAAAATAATCGCGGTCAATCCGACAATCCCTGCTGTTTGAACGATAGTGACAAGATCGGGCATGGGGAGCAGTATAGCATTTTGTGGTCACAACTCTCACCGGCTTCCACACACGCACAAAATCCCGCGCAGGCGGGATATTTGTGTCGTGTGTGGACCTAGCGAGAATCGAACTCGCGCTTCGTCAATGCGAATGACGCGTAATACCACTTTACTATAGGCCCTAGCGAGGGACAGAATAAATCTACAACATTTATTCTTCCCGAGCGACGGGTCTATATCGTTTTAGATAAACCCGATTTTGAGATTATGCGGCATGCCCGCCGGTCTGTCATCTTCGTAGTGCTTTATTAATGATATGCGTTAAAAATTCTTTAAGGGATGATCCGACTTCGCGCAGGGCGCGCGGGATGAGCGAGGTTTCGGTGAGTCCGGGGAGCGCGTTTGTTTCCAGATAATAGACAGTGCCGCTCGGATGCACGCGGAAATCAGAACGCGAATAGTGCGTGAGCCCAAGCGCCTGATGCGCAACGCGCGCAGCGTGCTCCAGCTGTTGCTTTACCTCGTCTGAGAATGTCGATGGACACAGTTCCTTTGTGTGCGGACTATATTTTGCATCGTAATCAAATAGCTGGCGCCCGCCAAGCTCAATTTCTACCGGCGGCAGGACGTATATGTCGTGATCCCGGAAATCATCGACGACACCGACTGTCGCCTCTTTCCCTCGGATATATTCCTCAACAAGCACGGCTTGATGAGCATCAAGTGCGTCACCGAGAAGATCATTGAGCGCATGAAGTGTGGGTGCGAGTACGACGCCCACTGATGACCCGCTGTATGATGGCTTCACCACATACGGCGGTGCGAATTCTCGAAACACGCGCTGCGACATACTCCATGTGTCCTCCTCATTCGGTAACGAAAATGAAATACCGCGTGGCACGAGTAAGCCCGAAGATCGCGCAATCATTTTCGCACGTGGTTTGTTCATCGATACTGCAGCGCCAATTGGATCTGAGCCAGTGTATGGAATATTGGCACGCTCGAGTATACGCTGCACCGTTCCGTCTTCGCCATAAGCGCCATGGAGCCCATTCACGACGACGTCTACTCCTTGGAGCGCTCGAAATGGATCCATGGGGCGACCAAAATTATGCCAGCGCCCTTGTTTATCAATGAGAATATCGAGTGAGCGGTATTCATCTTCGGGAAGTGCATTCAAAATCGCCGCGCCCGTCTGGAGCGACACATCGTATTCGGCGGACGGTCCGCCACGAAGTACACCAACTGTCGTGCGCGACATATAGATCAGTATAGCGTGTAAAAAAGATGCTCTAGCTATACACAGTGAAAAAGCCCGCATCGTATTGATGCGGGCTGTACCTTGTACCTTGTTCTGAAAGCAATCTACTTCCTTTTTATCGTGTAATTACTGGTTTCTGAACCCAGAAACCATGCTCCAACGGACACCGCGATCAGTACTGGGAGTCCAAAAAGCATAGCAAATCCGGCATCTGCCCAACTCGCTGCGAAGAGGCTTGGTATAGCCCACGTATGCAGGAGTCCGAAACCGAGGATTGGGAGCAAAGGAATTACCAGAGCCGCCCCCTTCCAGGTAGTAGATTTCCGCCCAAAATAGAAGGCACTCACTGCTACAAGCAGTATGCTCGTGCACACTTCAAACATGCTCAGCTCTCCTCGTTCATTTATTCCTGAATATACAGTGCCTCGCGGTCACTCCTCTGTCAAGAACGCGAAACCTGAATTCAACTTCGAAGTGCAACACTCCATGCTTGTAATGGCGTCTTAAAA
>CAYWZA010000027.1:0-13139 GCA_964462785.1 uncultured Candidatus Saccharibacteria bacterium
ACTAGGCTGGTAATGTACAAGGTTGGTGTTCAAAAATATGGGGGAGGGTCACGTGTATTATCCAAACAATCCATACCTGCTGTGCATCATGACGAAGGGCAAGGATGTGCGCGAGCTCGCGCCCGTGATAGCCGCGATTTCCAAAATGGTATACGAAGAATTTGACTCACGCAGGCTCTAGATCTGTGAACAGGCTCTTCGGCTAGCCGGTGGCAGCGTATATACTTTAAGTATGATCCGCAAGGCGGTGTATGCTGCTGTGTTCGCTCTTATACTCACGCCATCATCGGCTTTTGCGCTGAGTACGGATTATACGCAGTATTTGCCGGAAGATGGGATGGGGGCGGTCATGGTAACCTGCAACGACACCGCAAACAATTTCGCAATATATAACACCTCAGCAGGTCTCAATTGGGGAACGTTTGATTGCGCCAGCTCGGTGTTTAATTTCAGTTCTGTCAGCGAAGATGATAATACCTACGCAATCTTGGAGTTCTCAAGTACGAATAGTTGTGAGGATAAAAACTACACCGATTGTGCAAATTCAAACTTCATTGTGGCAGAAGTGCAATTTACCGTCGGCTCCACACTCGGTACCGGACCCAACGTGTCCCCCACATTCGCGGCGAGTAAAACAGCATATGGACCTGGTGAGAATGCCCATATAACCTGCAGTTATTCTCGCAACAAGCTGCAACTATATGATGTGACACAAGGTCTTGAGGTGCCCGTTGCCGACGGCGGCAACATGGGGAATTTCTCCTGCACTGCACCGCCCACGACAGTTTCATTTCAAAGCACCTTAGATCACACGTATAAAGTCATTGAGCTTGCGCCAGGGCAATCATGCGCGGGAATGAGTGTCACAGATTGCCGCGCGCAGAGCTTTGCCCGTGGAGAGCTGTCTTTTACAGTGCAGCTTGCTCCTGGAATTATCCGCACCACACACAATCCGACAATCGACATCATCTCGCCGCGAGAAGGCGCGGTGTTCTCACATCGTGGACTCATCAGCTATCGTGCGGCTGACAAAAACGATTTGGGAAATGCCGATGAGCGCGAGCTCCTCGGTTTGCGCTCTAATCCGGTGGTGCTGTATTTCACCGACAAAATCGCGGAATGGGAGCACACCATCGTAGAGACGGAGGATAAGACGCTTATCGCCGAGAATCAGCCTGCTGCACAATCGTATCAATGGCATATCACCAACCTCATCCCTGGTGTCTTATATCGTGTCGTCGTCGATGCATTTGATAAAGCGGGAGTGATGGGAGAAAGCGTTTCCGAATCGTTCTTTGTGGATTTTGATGCGCCGGAATTTGTCGTCGAAGCATCACCAGCCGCGACGCGCGGCGAGCCGGTGACTCTCAAGATCATTCCGTCCAAAGAATTGCGCGGCGAGCCCACGGTGGAGGTGACGCAACAGGGGAGCACATCGACCATGCTCAAGCTCGAAAAGAAAGAGGGTTTCTATGAGGGTGTGTACGAGGTGTTGAGTGGGTACGATGGTATCGCGCGCATCAGTGTCTCGGGCACCGATCGCGCGGGCAACGTGGGCAGTACGATGGTGAGCGGCGGCACATTTGCAGTGGGTGTCGAGCCGCCGCCGCAGGCGCGCCTCACGCTCCCGCGAAATAATGAAGTAGTTTCGAGCAATGCGATCACGGTATCCGGTACTGCGCGCGAAGATACGACAGTCATCCTCACGGTAAACGGCACCACGACATACGAGACCACGCCGCAAAAAGACGGCACATTCTCGATTAACGACGTGCGTTTACGCAAGGAGGTGAATCGCGGCGTGAACACCCTGAGTGTCGTGTTGCGCGATCAAGCAGGCATCGTCGGCGAGCCTGTCGCCCTGCAAGTCAAATACAACATACCCCCCACAGTGGCGCACAACATACCGGCGGAAAACGCGACACTCAGCAACACGGCGCCGCTCGAGGTGAGCGCGAAGGACGAAAATAATGATCCATTGCTATTTACCTACCAGATTATTCCATTTGCTGATTTCAATCCGGATGCGGCGGCAACTTCGACGAATGGATGGGTGACGATTGCCGATGCCATTCCCGCCAGCCGCTTTTCGTGGAACACGACGGATGTCGAAGATGGAAAATATATGATGAGCGCAACGGTGGATGATGGGCTAGAAAAAGCATACACGCCGCCGCGGGCGATCACGGTGCGCAACACGTCGCCATTCTTTCGATTTGAAGACGGCAGGAAAACCATCACGAGCTCTTCGACGGTGACGATAATCGGCCGCGCTTTGACGCCCGCAACACTGTTGCCGCGACCGATGATCAACAAGATCGAATACAGTCGCGACAACGGGGCAACATGGAAAGATGTTCCACTGGGGACGGGAGAGAATCTTCCGGACGTGCGATTCTCCGTTACTTTCTCACAACTCGCCGAGGGTACGCATGGTGTCATGTGGCGCGCTACTGATGATCGCAATCTTGCCGGTCGTGCGAGCCACCCCATTATCGTCGATGCGACAGCTCCGGCTACACCCACGATCTCTGTGCCGCACGCTGGCGTGATAATTACCGATGAGCACGACATGAATATGGTGCGAGACGGTGTGCAGCCTTTGATCGTCGGCAGAGCCGAGTCTCAAAGCACCATCACACTCATCATAGGCAGCACGACGCGCACGGCGAAAACCAGTGTAACCGGACAGTTCTCATTTCGTGATGTAGACATACAGGGGCGCGGCGACTACTCATTCTCGCTCGTGGCAGCCGATCAGGCGGGTAATCGCAGCGCAGCAGCACAGGGAAGTTTTGTGTACGACAATCCCCCCAAGGTAACGATACTTTCGCCGAAATCATCTCGCGCACTTAGAGGGCAGGCGACAGTGCGCTGGAGTATTAGTGATCCGGATGGCGACGCGATTGCAAGCACGACGTTGAGTTTTAAGCAGGGTAGCGGAACATTTAAAAAACTCCCGATTGATCCGACACAGAATTCATTTGCATGGGATGTGAGCGGGTTGCCGCAGGGCACGGGCTATCAGCTGAAGCTTGAGGCTTCGGATGGCGTTGTGGTGGCGCAGGATGTTGTCGATTTCTTTGTAGATACGGCGGCGCCGTCGCTCATATCCCTACTGCTTTCAAAAACGATTCTGGGGAAGACCGACACACTTGAGGCGAAGGGTGAAGCGCAAGACGCTCTCTCTGGTGTGGAGTTTGTTGAATATGCGCTTGCCGAGAACGGGCAGACCCCGCAGTCCACCGATTGGTTTACCGCACTCATCACGCGAGGATTTTTGCAGAAGCGCGCTCATTTTTCGATAACACATCCAACAAAACTTTCTGACGGAAAATACCAGCTCTTTGCGCGTGCGGTGGATGCGGCGGGGAACAGCTCCGTTTCCCGTGTTGAGCAGGTGCTGGTAGACACGATGCCTCCGCACATAGGAAGTTTTAGTATTAGCACCGGCGGTATGCGTATAGCTCCAGATCAGAGCGGTGTGATAGCAGCGTATCCGATGCGTGACGTCACTTTTGAAATCTCTTTGGAGGAAGATACAGCCCGCGCCTCTGTTTCCACGGAAGTGGTGCATTCCCCACTCACTAAAAATATTTCAAATGGACTCTGGGAGGCAATGGTGCAGGTTCCAGAAATGGAAACGCCCATTTTGATTTCGGCGGAAGATGCCGTACACAATGAAGTCGTGGATACGCAGATCGGGCTGCTGAAGCCGCTCGCACGCGGGCACGTGACCGTGGCGCGTGATGATGGTACGCGCGATCCGGTGCCGGAAGCTCAGATACAGGTGCTAGTATTAGACGAAGGAAGCGGAAACTTCGTTCCTTTCGCAGATCGTGGTGTTGCGGCGGGTGGCATAGTGACCGTCTCCGACGGCACCTACGAGCTAGCGCTTCCTGAGGGTGTGTATCGTCTTATCGCGCGTAAAGAGGGTATTAAAACAACAGCGCAAGACATCACGCTGGAGCGCGCGGGGTTTGTAAACATATCGTTTACAAGCGAACGGCTCAATGCATTCTTTAATTTTATACAGGACATCACTGATTATTTTCAATACCGCTTCTAATTAATATATGTCACAAGTTAAAGCTGCTGTACTCACTCTCGTAGGCGTAGCGCTCGTCTTTTTTCTGCTGTATTTCGGCGGGCCGGCGCTACTCCCAGGCATTGCGGGAGACCTACAGGTGGATGAACAGGTGGATGTGGAGCTCGGTGAGGCTTTGGGAAACAGGGCACCGTATTTCGATCTCTCTAATGTATCTGGCGATCGTGTTACGCTTTCGCAGTTTGCCGATACGCCGCTCATTATTGTGTTTTGGGCGACGTGGAACAGTGACGCCACCAATCAGATTAAAATTATTGACGATTATCTCAGGAATCAGGATACGGGGAATCTACTCAAGGTAGTCGCTATTAATAGCCAGGAAGATCGCAGTATTGTCTCGTCATTCATGCGCCGCGGCGGGTACGCTGTAGAGACGCTTATCGATGCGCGCGGGGAAGTTTCGGAAGCATATCGCATAAAGAGCGTGCCGACGTTCTACTTCATCGACCACGAGGGGGTGGTCAGGAGCATTTATACAGGGCTTTTAAGCGAGAGGGCGATTGGGGATAGGGCGGAGAGTATCCTCCGCTAAGACCTATACTTACTATATAGAGTATTACGCATGAATTTCTACTTTCTCATCAACAACTTCCACTTTGCGCTGGAGCTTACCGGAGCCGTGGCGCTGCTCGCTGCGGCATGGCTTACATTCGATACCTATTCTGTGCGCAAAGAGGGCGCCACACTTGCGCGCGCCATCGGGCTCGGGCTTTTCGCGCTGTGGCAGGTGATTTACGCACTCAATATTAATGACGACGTCCTCTCGTATGTAGGATTTATTGTGTTTCTTGTCGGGCTATTGCTCATTCTGGCGAGCTTTTTGAAAAGCGAGCAATTGCGCGTGCAGGCAGTGCTCATCCTGCCCGCGTTTGCACTGTGGGAAGGGTATTTGTATGTCGCGGCGACAGTGTTGTTGTTCGCCATTGCCTATCTCGCGTACAGAAAGTCATCCCAAGAGTTCAATGCGACATGGATTCCGTTCGCACTTTCCTTCGGGCTTCTGGGGCTTGCATCGGCTGGCACGGTGTATGTGCGCGGAGACATAGCGAATCCACTGTATCTTATAGTACGCGCGTGCGAGCTTGTCTCGTTCATCTTTCTTGTGCGTTGGGTGTGGCAATTTCTTGCCCTGCGCGTGCGGGAAAGTCTGGTGCTTATCTTCGTTTCCGCAGCCCTTTTCCTATCAACTGTTGTTACACTTGCCTTCTCGACTATTTTAATCGGGCAGATCACGGCGCAGACAGAAGCTAATCTGCTTACCGATGCACGCGTGCTACACCTCAACATCACTGGGCTCGAGGAAGAATCTGCCGCCAAGGTCGGGCTGATTGCCACACAAAAAGAACTGAAAGACGCCATCGCAAAAAATGATTTTGCCGCACTCGAGCTGCTCACTGAGCAATTTATGTCCACATACAACCTCGGGTTTCTTACCGTAACCGACGGACAGGGCGATGTGCTGGTGCGTGCGCACGCGCTCTCGCGCAGGGGCGATTCGCTGGGAGGAGAGAGGGCATTCGAAGAGGCGCTTGCCGGCAATACGTTCGTCACTATTGAAGAGGGCAAGGTGGAGCAGCTTTCGATTCGCGCCGCCGCGCCGATTATCGAGGAGGGGGAAGTGTCCGGCGTCGTTATCGCCGGTTACCCGCTTGATAATGCGCTCGTCGATAACATAAAGCGTATTACCGGGCTCGAAATGTTCATCTACAAGGATGATTCCTCAGTGGCTGCAACCGCACTGCATACGGATGGGCGTACGCGTCTCACGGGCATCGCTATTGATAACGCGCAGGTCAAGACCGTGGTCCTTCAAGAGGGAAAGACAGTCACTGCAGGCGCCAATATGTACGGTCGTCCATTTTTGGCGAGCTATTTGCCACTCCAGAATGGCGACGGCAAGATTATCGGCATGATATCCGCCGCAAAGCCTCAGCAAGATATCCTCGACTTGGCGAATGCCACGAATCGCCTCACACTCATCACCGTCATCTGCATCATGTTCATCTTGGTGTGGCCGATTTATCGTTTTACCAAACGTCTTTCCGAGGCGGCATAAGGCAGATCAAAAGTTTTTACAGAAATGTCATGGATGGAAAATTCACATGCTATCATACATGCATTAGTCAACGCATATCACTATGAAAATAGAACAAAAAAAATGGACGGTAGAATCAGGGTGGAAGACTGTCAGCGCAGAAGCGCTGCCGGCTGCGCCGCAGCTTGTCTTGGTGTTTGGCGCGAGCGCGCTGGTGAAAGAGGCAAAAACATTCGACGATATACGTGCGCAATACCCGCAAAGCCACATCGTCATCATGTCTACCGCTGGCGAGATACTCGACACTACTGTCTCCGATGGCTCAATATCTTTGACCGCTCTTTTTTTCGAAAAAACAACGCTTCAGTTTGCGCAGGCAACTATTACCAACATGCCCGATACTCAAATGATCGGGGAGAAGTTAGTCGAGTCGCTCCCCAAAGAAAACCTTTCCCATACACTGGTGTTTTCTGACGGCCTCAAAGTGAATGGCACGGCTCTCGTTGAGGGTATCACCATGCACCTGCCGCCCACGGTTGCGCTCACGGGCGGTTTGGTGGGGGATGGTGGTGATTTTAAGCATACGTACGTGGGGCTCGACGCGGTGCCGACAGAGGGCAACATTGTGCTCATAGGATTCTATGGCGACGCGCTCGCAGTATCGTATGGTTCAATGGGTGGCTGGGACCCATTTGGTCCCGAAAGGACAATCACCAAATCGAAAGACAATATACTCTACGAACTCGATGGCAAACCAGCACTCGATCTCTATAAAGAATATCTTGGCGAGAAAGCCGCAAAAGATCTTCCTGCCTCGGGGCTCATGTTTCCCCTCGACCTTACACTCACCAACAAAGACGGAAGTACGGCGCATGTCACCCGTTCGTTCTTGAGTCTCAGCACATCGGATAACGGTATAGTATTTGCCGGCACTATGCCGGAGGGAGTGAAGGCGCAGCTCATGAAAGCGAATTTCGATAGGCTGGTGAGCGGCGCGCAGGGTGCCGCTGCCATGATTAAAGAAACGAAAGCGGAAGCTCAATTCGCGCTACTCATCAGCTGCATTGGCCGCAAAGTCGTGCTGAAAGATAGGATCGAGGAAGAGACCGAGTCTATACGTGAAGTCTTTGGTCCTAAAACTGCGATGGCGGGTTTCTACTCATACGGAGAAATTTCACCGAATGTCCCTACAAAGAATCAGTGCGAGCTGCATAATCAGACCATGACGATTACCACGTTTGCTGAAAAGTAATGAATACCGTACTCGAGCGACAGCTCAAAAAAGTATTTGGGAGTCTCGAAAATGTACCGCCGGGATTCGAGGTGCTCCTGAAAATGGTAAGTGACGCATACAATCACGCCGATGAAGACCGACTCTTGGTTGAGCGTTCACTTGAACTCAGTTCCAGAGAACTGGGGGAGTTGAATGCAAGAATCAAAAAGGACGCAGACCACCTAAAAAACAAGATTGATGAGCTGACGCGCATGAATAGGCTGATGGTGGACCGTGAGCTTAAGATGATGGAGCTGAAAAAAGAGATTGAGGCGCTCAAGAGAGGCGCTCAGACATGATATTATAAGGGAACCAATGATACGAGTTTCGCTTTTCTTCTTGCATTATGGAACCACAGCAGCCACAACCGTCGATATCGCCTCCCCCCTCTCCTCTTGAGGTGCAGCTTCCGGAACAAAAAAGTGCGTCTCTCTTCACTCTGCTGTCTGCGGGCGGTGCTCTCGTGTTCGTGATCAGTGCGAGTATTGCCTGGTATTGGTTCGAAGCGTCTTCGCCAAAGATGTCTGATATGCCGGTCGCAAAGATTGAAGCGCAAAAAGTGGTCATCGGCTATACGCCTTGGCCGGGCTACATTGCTTTTTTTGTTGCGCGCGATAAAGGATATTTCGCCGATGAGGGGCTTGATGTGGAGCTGAAAAATTATCCGAGTTTGGCACAAACCGCTGTGGACTATAAGGCGGGGCTCATTCAGGGCGTGATGAATCTCGGTCTTGATACAATTCATCAAGCAGAGACGGGGCTCGATCACAAGGCTGTTCTCCTTATAGACGACAGCAAAGGCTCTGACGGCATCATTGCAGGTCCTGGTATAAAAGACTTCGCGGGCATCAAAGGGAAAAAAGTTGCATACGAATTCGGCACACTGGAAGAATTTTTTCTCCGCTACGCCCTAGAGGAGCATGGGCTGTCTCTGAGCGATATCCAGTCGGTCAATCACTATCCCGAAGCGGCAGCCGATGCGCTCATAAAGAAAGAAGTGGATGTCGCGGTAACCTACGAGCCCTTCATGTCGAGGGCTATGTTTGCGGCAGGCGGCAGCAAGATCTATTCTTCTGCGCAAGCGCCGGGTCTCATCACCGACATTCTCACATTCCGCACCGACTTTATAGTGCAAAACCCGAATACGATAGCAGCTATGATACGCGCATATTTCAAAGCAATTGATTTCATTAAATTCAATCCCGCGGAAGCGCATCGCATATTGGCAGAAGCGTACGGCATTTCGACGGACGATGTCGTGGCACAGTTGGATGGCGTAAAGGTATCGGATCAGGACAGAAATCGTGCAGCTTTTTCGCCGACGAGCGCGCAATCGCTCTATGTCAATTTGCAGAGTATCGCACAATTTGTGCAAGCGGTGGGTAAGGAGGAAAAACCATTTGATACGGCGACGCTCATTGAGCCGGCATTTGTGAATACATATTTGGGGGTCGGACTCGAATCTTCGGATAGAGTGCACTGAACAACCCCCCTCGCCTTGCTTTTATCAAGTACAATGACTTCAGGCACTATACTATGCCTGAAGTAACTCATCCAAAAAAGAATAAACACTTTCGAAGTCTCACGGTCACCGTGACCTTGGCTTTTTTGGTATTAAGCATTCTCGTGTTGTTCATATCAGGTGGGATGCATCTCTTCTCGAGTTTTAAAACACAGCAGCAAATCATTCAGCATCAGCAAAAGATGCTAACTAAAGATGCCGCTGAAACAGTGAGCGTCTTTGTAACGGAAAAATTTGAGATTCTTAATCAGGCTGCTGATCTTAACAATCTTGCAGAGTCTCCCGACAGAAGGATGTTGGTCATGAATAAATTACTAGGACGCAATCCCGCGTATCGCCAACTCTTTTTGGTAAGTGCTACAGGGACGGAATTGCAACGAGCTTCACGTTTCTCGGGCTCGGTGATGGATCCTCTTGAAATCTTCAAAATCCCCCTACTTGCCGATACTCTTGCAGGAAAAAACTATATAAGCCCAGTTTACATCGATCCAGAGACAAGCGCGCCGCTGATACTTTTAGCAGTACCGACAAAAAATATTCTTCGCGAGTCTAAGGGCGCCTTCGTGGCCGAAGTGAATCTCAAATTCATGTGGGATCTGGTCAGCTCTATACAGGTCGGACAAGAAGGTCAGGTGTATGTTGTAGACAAGCAGGGAAACTTGCTGGCATTTAGCGACATCAGTCGTGTGTTAGCACGCGAGAATGTTTCGTTACTAACTGAAGTCGCTGAGTTTAAAGAAGGTGCAGATGAAACCGATGTGCACGTCGCTGTGACGGGCATACAAGGCACTCAGGTTCTTTCGAGTTATGAGGAGCTTGGTGTTCCAGACTGGGCTGTCGTGCTCGAGCTGCCTGTCTCTGAGGCGTATGCGCCTGTCTGGGAACAGCTGCTATACTCGCTTCTCATTCTGGTTTTCAGTAGCGCTCTGGCGGTCACAACCGGAATATTTCTTGCACGCAGAATAACCAAAGGGATCATAATTCTCAATGAGGCCGCGGAGGAAATAAGCAAGGGCAATTTAGATGTGCGGGTGGCAATACCATCCAACAACGAAGTCGGAAACTTGGCGGACGCCTTTAATACCATGGTTGCCACACTTCAGGAACTTTATACGGGGATGGACAAAAAAGTGAAAGAGCAAACCGCCGCGCTTTCGGAACAAGTGGCAGAAGGTGAAAAATCAAGATTGGCTATTTTAAATCTCCTCGAAGATATTGAGAAAGAAAAGGAAAAGGTCGAAAGGGTAGTGGTTGAGCGCACCAAAGAGTTGCACAACGAAAAAGCGCGTCTCATAGCATCGATCAACAGTCTTTCCTTTGGATTTATTATCGCAGATAAGGATGACAACATTCTTCTTCAGAACAGTGCGCTCATGCGTATTTTGGAGCTCGACAAGAAACCATTCTCCATACATGACATTGCGGGCGCATTTCAGATTGTTCAGGATGCAAAGGGTGTTGTGCAATTTGATCCCGTCGCTTCATGCAGGAAATGCATGATCGACAGAGAGATTCTGGAAATTAAAGAAGCACGACACAAAAACAGGTTCTTGCGTATATTCTGTATTCCCATTTCTCCCGAAACCACTGCGGGTGTAAAAGCGGATGTTATCGGCTATGTGTTTCTTGTTGAGGATATTACCGAAGCGAAAATCGCCGAGCGAAGTCGCGACGAATTCTTTGCAGTAGCTTCACATGAGTTGCGAACGCCCCTTACCGCTATTCGTGGCAATGCCGACATGATTCTGCAGATGTATGCGGAGAAGATTATCGACAAGGACATGAAAGAGATGCTGGTCGATATTAATACCTCAAGTATTCGGCTTATTGATATTGTAAACGACTTTCTTGAAGTCTCGCGTATTGAGCAGGGCAAATTCGAGATACACAAAGAAGTTTTCGACGTGTCTGAAACCATCGAAAAGGTACATCGCGATATGAAAGACATGATTGCACACAAAGGAATCTACTTTACCTACATTACGCCGCCTCAACCGCTCCCCAAAGTCTATTCCGACAAAAATCGTGTTGAACAGATTCTTATGAACCTGGTGGGCAACGCAGAGAAATTCACCAAACAGGGAGGCATTACAGTCGAGGTTGAACCGCTTCCCGGTTTTTTGAAAATTCGCGTGGCGGATACTGGTGTCGGTATCTCGCAGGAGAATCAAGACCTCCTATTTAGGAAATTCCAGCAGGCTGGCGAGCAGATGCTTGCGCGTGATATTACACAAGGGACGGGTCTCGGTCTCTATATATCAAAAATGATTGTCAGCAGCCTAGGCGGCAGTATTGGTATTGAGCATAGTGAATTGGGTAATGGAAGTATATTCGCCTTTACTGTCCCGATTGCACCACCCGATACTTCGTGAAATAATATACAGATCCCTGCTAAGTGCAGCACACGAAACTGATTTTTATCCGCACAGTATACCTATAAGCCACAATGAGTAAGAAAGTTTTTATTGTCGAGGATGACGAATACATGGCTCGAGTATTTGAGCGCGTTTTTCGACTTGCGGGTTATGAGGTGACTATTGCTACCAATGGAGAGGATGCACTGCAACAGTTGAGTAAGATTGATCCGCCTCCCCCAGTCGTACTACTCGATATTGTAATGCCGAAAATGAGCGGGAGGGATGTCTTGCGAAATATCAAAACAAATCCGCGCTACGTAAAGACGGTGGTAGCCATCCTAACGAATTCGATTCGCACCGAAAACAAGCAAGAATTCATTGATATGGGAGCGGATTTGTATATGGTAAAGATTGACCATACGCCGAGCGAGGTGCTCAAAAAGATAGAGGATCTGGTGCAGGCGCACGATGTTTAGTCGCAGAAAGTATGCTATATTTTTAACATTATGGTAAAGCTATTCATTGCAGAAGATGATCCGCTCATGGGGCGGATGTACGAGCGTGCTTTTCGTCTGGGTGGGCATGAGCTGGTGATGGCGTTTGATGGCGAAGCGGCACTTACTGAGCTACAGAAAATGGATCCAAAGCCTGCGCTTATCATGTTGGACGTCATGATGCCCAAATTGAGCGGTTTCGATGTGTTGCGCAAGATTAAAGAGGACGCGAATCTTAAGGGTATACCCGTAATTTTGCTTACCAATCTTGCCGGGCAGCAGGATGCAGAAAAGGGGCTGGAGCTCGGCGCCGTTTTGTACTTAGTGAAAAGCCAGTACAATCCCAAGCAAGTCGTTGAGAAAGTCGAGGAAATCATCAAAGCGTCGACGCGTGGCGAGGGCATCCCCGAAGTAAAAGTTGCTGTCAAAGACGCAGTGCCACCTGCTGCCGTACCGGCACCGGAAACATCGGCGCCACCTGCCCCAGCACCTGTACCGTCACCCACGCCACCGGCACCTCCCACGACACAAGCATAGAAGAACCAGTCCTGCCCGCGCATTTCAATCAATCGCAGTTTGGGATTTTGAGGATATCGCACTGATACACATCAATATCTAATCCATATCCGGTAACGAGGGCGAAGGTCGCAAGTACCGCACTCACGATCGTATATAAAACCTACCCCTCTCACTACTGGCAAGAGCGTTACAAGACCGCAAAAGCTTACTAGTGCAATGAGGTCGGGTTACGAGGACCCGCTCGTAGATCGTGGTTAGCTCCAACTGGCGAAGCAATGAGATGAAAAATTCCGCGCGCATCAATCGGCTTGAGCGAGGAGGTCGTCGATATCGAGCGGTTCAGTGACTATCTCAACCATTACGTCATTCGAAACTTTCCATTCGCTTTTCGGGCGGTCTGCGTATATCTCAACGCCGTTGTCGTCAGGGTCTCGCAAATAGATTGCTTCAGAGACGCCGTGGTCGGACGCCCCCTCCAGGGGGTATTTCGCGTCTGCGAGTCGCTTTAGCGTATTTGCGAGCGACTTCCTGTCTGGGTAGAGAAAGGCGACGTGATACATGCCCGTGTGCCCGCGCGGTGCGGGTTTCGCATCTTGCCCATTCCACACATTGAGACCGATATGGTGGTGGTAGCCGCCGGACGATAGAAAGACAGCTGAAGTGCCGTACCGCGCCGTGATCCTGAAACCAAGTAAGTCGCGATAGAAAGCGACGGCACGGTTTAGGTCGGCAACGGTCAGGTGAATGTGTCCGACGATGGGATGCGACATATGCTCAGTGACCCTCCCCCATATTTTTGAACACCAACCTTGTACATTACCAGCCTAGTGT
>CAYWZA010000028.1:0-12508 GCA_964462785.1 uncultured Candidatus Saccharibacteria bacterium
ATTTCATGCACTTTGATTATCTCAAAGTGTTGCACTTACTTGTTGAACTAGCTCTATACGAGGTCAAATATGCGTGCTATGGTGCTGGCAGGAAATTAGAGGCGAAAAAGGAGGCTCGCTATGAGCATCTTACGTACAAGGTTGGAGAAGCAATTCTCCGAGAAAGTGTACCCGAATCCCGCCCTACCTGAAGTTGCTGCACAAGTAGCTGAAGGTAGAAAGGCATTTGAGCGAGATTATCTGGGGCGTAGCTTTCCGTGGCATTTGGGCGGGGAAACATTTAAATCCCTTCGAGAATTCCACACACACAACCCAGCAAACCGGAAGCAAATTGTCGGGACATTTTCTCGGTTTAAACGTGGTGAAATCCCAATCTACGGGCTCACGGCTAAAGTGCGCAGTCAGGGGCGGCACTTTGCGACGACAGTGAACTGGAGGGAGCGCATCACGCTTCTGCATGAAATCTCAAAAGTAGTGCAAGAACGATTCTGGTTGCTGTGCGCCGCTAAAATGTATGAAACCGGACAAAGCCTTGCCGAGGCGATCGGGGAGACGGACGAGGAAGTCGATTTTCCCCTTGCCGCAGCAATGTACCTCGAGGAAATGAATGAAGAGACACTGCTCAGATCACCTCCATGGAGTGGCGATTTTAGCGGTAAGCGCTATGTGCCTCACGGAGTATTTCTCAATGTGGCGCCCTTTAATTTCCCAGGAGCGATCCCGATGGACATGGCTGCTAAGGCGCTCGCTATGGGCAATGCGGTGATCGAAAAATCTTCTGACAAATCGGCGCTGTGCGGCTATCTCGTGTACGAAAGTATTGTGATGGCGTTTGAGCGGCTCGGCATTTCGCATGCAGGAGTGGTGAATTACTGCCCCGGTGGTCCGGAAGTTGTGAACATGCTTCTTGGATCACAAGATATTGCGGGGGTCTCCTTCACCGGTAGCTCCGCTGCACTTGATGAAATCCGGAGCATGCATGGATCAATGCCGCGGAATAAATTTCACGGCAGAGGAACGCTCACATTCGGATCTACTGAAACGAGTGGCGTCAACATTGTCATTGTGTGGCATGACGCAGACATAGCTCACGCTGCGTCGGAATGCGCAAAAAGCTTTCTCGGACGGCAGGGGCAAAAGTGCTCATCTGCACGCATCATTATGGTACATGATGAAGTGCGAGATGCCTTCAAGGTATTGCTTGAAGCCGCTGTTGAAAAAGTGCGCTTCGGCAGCGTGCTCGATGGTGCAGATGTTGGTCCATGCATCACGCAAGATGCAGAGGCGAACATCCTTCGAAAGGTTGAAAAACTCGACATGCTCGTGGGAGACATGAAGTACCAAAAGCGTACAAACATCGACCCAAACATACCTACGTCTGTACTGCCGACAATTATATACGCAGGGCGGGATAGATCGATGTACGCGAAAGACGGTCATGTACTCATGAATACCGAAATATTTGGTCCGGTCACTACCGTAGTGTCGGTACCAAATCTTGATACAGTGAGAGCATTGTGCGCTCTTTCAGAGTTTGCGCTCACGGGGACAAGCTTCACCGCTGATCCAGCAGTAGCACTTGAACTCGCAGATGTGATTCCTGCGGGAAATATGTACTTCAATCGTAAGTGCACTGGGGCACTAGTAGAAACCGAGTGCTTCGGTGGCCTCTGCTCGCGGTCGTCTCCTTCTGGTATCAAGGGCAAACAGGCGCTTGCACTCTTTGGCTCGGCGCAGACCATTTCGGGATTCTATCCGAAGGGCTGGGATTCGGTCGAGCGTTTCAAGTTTGTCCAAAAAATGGAACATGAGCACGGTGTTGTGTTTTCAAAGCACAACGTGCTCGATGGCATGTAATGCCACTATCAGCCGGCTCCTTTGGGAGCCGGTTTTCTGTTATGATGCAAGGATGTTCTGGGCAGATAAAGTCGTTGACGACGTTTCAAAGAAATTCGCACCTGGGGCGAAGCTTATCGTGCGTGATGAGAAAACGGCCTCGGGCAGGGTGCATATCGGCTCAATGCGCGGGGTGGCGATTCACGGCGTCGTTGCCGAGGTGCTGCGCGAAAAAGGGTTTAATGCAGAGTACCTCTACGAAATAAATGATTTTGACCCGATGGATGGCATTCCGGCTGAATTGCCCGCAGCGGAATGGGAGCAGTATTTGGGGCTGCCGCTCAATCGTGTGCCTGCGCCTGATGGGAAAGCGGCAAATTTTGCAGAGTATTACGCGAGCGAATTTGAGGGGGTTATCAAAGAAGCGGGATTTGAGCCGCGCTATTATCGCGCGTCCGAATTGTACACATCCGGCAAAATGAACGACGCCATTCGCATGGCGCTTTTGAGCGCGGCGGATGTGCGGCGTATATATAGAGAAGTCTCCGGTTCGAAAAAGGACGACACATGGCTCCCAATTTCGATGGCGTGCGAGCAATGCGGGAAAATCGGCACGACGCAGGCGCATGGCTTTGATGGAGAAAAAGTGTACTACGAATGTATCGCGGGTGCGGGTGGTGCCAAGGGGTGCGGGCACAAGGGCGGCGCATCGCCGTTTAATGGTGGTGGCAAATTGCCTTGGAAAGTCGAGTGGCCGGCGAAATGGAAAGTGCTCAACGTGGCTGTCGAAGGGGCGGGGAAGGATCATTCCACCAAGGGTGGTTCGCGCGATGTTGCCGAGCACATTTCGCGTGAAGTATTTAAACACGAGCCGCCGCACAACATCCCCTATGAATTTTTCCTCGACAGCGAGGGGCGCAAGATGTCTGCCTCAAAAGGGCGTGGAGTTTCTTCGCGCGAGATTGCCGACAACTTTGCACCGAGCATTTTCCGCTTGGCACTCATTGGCAAAGATCCCGCACAACAATTCATCATCGATCCGATGGGCGAGACGCTCGCGACGTTCTACGATTGGCACGACAAAATAGCTGAAAAGTATTGGGATGAAATAGGGGACGATGACGCGCGCCTCTTTGAGTTGGTGTATTTCGCAAAGCCGTCCATGCGGCGCTATCTGCCGCGCTTTTCGACCGTCGCATTTATTTTGCAAATGGAGCACCTCAATATCGAAAACGAAATTGGAAGTATAAAAGGGGAGGAGCTTACGCAGGAGGAAAAAGTTGATCTCAAGGAACGCGCCCACTATGCGGGCGTTTGGCTGCGACACTATGCGCCGGATAAATATAAGTTCACGCTCGCAAAAGACGCGGTGCCCGAGGCGGCGAAGATGCTTACTGAGGAACAGAAAGCAGCACTCGAGAAAGTAATTGCCGTAGTTGAGGCGACGCCGCGTCTCGATGGTCCCACACTCCACGCTGCACTGCACGAAATCAAAAAAGAAACAGGTCTTTCACCACAAGTGTTTTTCAGCGCCATCTACCTTTCATTTCTCGGGCGCGATTCCGGCCCCCAAGCCGGCTGGTTCCTCTCGACACTTGATCGAGAGTTTCTTTTGCAAAGGCTAAACGAGGTGACGTAAAAGCTGATCAAAGATCCGCCCCCTTGTCTTTTGTACTGCAGACAGGTAGTGTCTTGCGAGGAAGCGTGGAAGGGAACACATGAGCAACAAAGATCCGCATGCGGAGCTGAACAAAATTGTAACGGTGCTTGTAGGCACTGTGATGGGCGGAGCGCTTGGTACACTGAGCGCTTTACTGTTCGAGGCACAGCCCATGACGTCTACGTTTTTCACACTTGTGCTCGTCGGTGTGATAGGCGGTGGGGTGGTCGGACTCAAGTGCGGTAAATGATTCAAGCCGGCAGCGCATTGCGCTGCCGGCACTTTTTTACATGCCCCCTGCGGCATAATCTGTACGCTCCGCCTTCCCATTTTTCCACATTGAAATGTAAAGTATACTTGACATCAACTTTCGGGCGAATAAAATGGAAAAATGTATGCAGGAGCAATTGCAAAATACGGTCCGCGAACAACGCTCTCACAAGGGGGTGACGCAGGAAGAGCTGGCGGATGCCGCCGGTGTGTCGCGGCAGACCGTCATCGCCATCGAGAAGGGAAATTATACGCCGTCGGTGGCGCTGGCAATCAAAATCGCACGGTATTTCAAAGTGCCCGTTGAAGAAGTTTTTTCACTATGAGTTTTCTTTCTGAATTAAGGACGAGGGAAATAGCACTTGGCATCGCGGTGCTTGTGCTTCTGTTCCTGCTCGCGAATCCGTTTGATATGTACATGCTTTCTATGGCGGCGATGACGGTGCTGTCGCTTTTGGTCGTTTCGGTGCTGGCGTTTGCAGCGTTTGTGTGGAAAGAAATGCCCGCCGGCGACGAGCGCGATGCTGCGCATCAAGCCATTGTCGGGCGTATTGCGTATCTTGCGGGCGCCGGAGTGCTGCTCGGCTTCATCATAGTCCAGAGCCTGCGCCACGATTTGGACATTGCGCTCCCGGTGGCGCTTGGTGTGATGGTATGCGCAAAAATTATCGGTAATGCGTATGCCCGTGCGCGATATTAGTATAAAACGGACCATCAAAATTATATGTATACACGAGGAATAACGTCGATCATGGTTATCATTGCAGTTGTGGTAATCGGTGCTGTGGGTTTTGCATGGTATGTGCCGCAGCCAAAAAGCGGAGAAATGATGCAGGACGAAGCAATGATGAAAAAAGACACCATGACAGAACCTGACGCGATGCACACAGAGGACACGATGATGAAACAAGACGCTGCCATGATGAATGAGGAAGCGGCAAGCAAAAGCAAAGTTGAAAGCATGCCGATAAAACAAACCGCCCCCGCAATGGCAGAGGATTCCGGAATGATGGAGTCGTACAAGGGCGCGACACTGGCCGGAAAGAGTTCGCCGCTTTTGGATTTCACCAAGGCAGATTACGAAAAGGCCACAGCAAGCGGCAAACTTGTTGTTCTGTATTTCTACGCAAACTGGTGCCCGTTGTGTAAAGCTGAATTTCCCGTCATGCAAGAAGCGTTTAATGGTCTTTCCTCCGAAGGCGTCATCGGGTTCCGCGTAAACTACAATGACAATCAGACCGATGCAGACGAGGTGGCACTCGCACGAGAATTTGGTGTTGCGTACCAGCACACGAAGGTGTTTGTGAAAAGTGGGAAGCAGATCTTAAAGTCTCCTGAAAGTTGGGGAAAAGATCGCTATCTTTCAGAGATAGCTAAGGCACAATAGGGATATGTTTAGCGAGCTCTCATTTGCAGTAGCGTTTGCAGCTGGACTCATCTCATTCCTTTCGCCGTGCGTGCTGCCCATTGTTCCTGGATTTCTGGCATACCTTGCGGGCGGCACAGGTGACACGGCACCCAGCCGCTCCCGCATATTTCTCTCCAGCTTTTTCTTTGTGCTGGGCTTTTCAACGGTCTTTGCCTTGCTTGGCGTACTGCTCAACACCGTGCTTTCGACGGTGGCATACGATGCGCAAATATGGCTCTCGCGTATCGGGGGAATCGTCATTATCTTTTTCGGTCTCTATCTCACCGGTCTCCTGCGTGTGCGCTTTCTTGAGCGGGCGCACAAAATCTCGGTGACGCGTAAATTTTCTTCGCGAGAGCTCACGGCGTTTGTATTCGGCGCAGCATTTGCAGCCGGATGGACGCCCTGCGTAGGAGCGGCGCTTGGTGCCATTCTCGGACTTGCTGCTACTGCGCCAGGGACGGCGTTCGGGCTCCTCATGACCTACGCCCTGGGGCTTGGTGTGCCGTTCTTGTTGATCGGATTGTTCGCGGGAGAGGCGAATGCCTTTTTGACTCGCTTTGCGGGCGCCACGGGATATATCACCAAAATATTTGGGATCATTCTGATTGCTCTTGGCGTTCTGATCTTCACACAAAAGCTTTCCCTGCTCGCAAATTTTGAGATGGTCACAAAGATTTTAGGTGTTTAGGCGGTGTTCATCGATATGCTGAGTCCGCAAAACATGACTTCCGAGCAGAAACGCAAGGCGTTGCTTGCCTCCACGCTTCTTCTGATCGGCGGTGCGCTCTATCTACTGAGCGATACGCAAGAATGCTGCGCGGGTGATGCGGTAATTCCCGCAAGCGGCGAGCCCGCCATGATGAAAGAGATGCTGTACGCACGCGCCAAAGAGATCGTTGACCCACAAGGATTTATCAACACAGAAAATGACGCCCCAATAAAAATTGCTGATCACATCGGCAAGAAAGTCATTCTGGTGGATTTTTGGACGTACTCGTGCATCAACTGCATCCGCACGCAGCCGTACCTCAATGCATGGCATGAAAAATATGCAGATGACGGCCTGCTCATCATCGGCATTCACACGCCGGAATTTGATTTCGAAAGGAAGATAGAGAATGTGCGCGGAGCGGTGCGCGATGAAGAGATTCAGTATCCTGTCGTGCTCGATAACAACTACGGCACATGGCGCGCGTATCAAAACAGCTACTGGCCGCGCAAATATCTCATCGATATGGACGGCTATATCCGCTACGATCACATTGGCGAGGGTGCCTACGATGAAACCGAACGCAAGATTCAAGAGCTGCTTGCCGAGCGCGCAGAGCGCATGGGCGAAGAGGGAAGTACGGCAAAGGATTTAGTCACTCCAGAGAACGTACTATCGGCAAGTGACGGTTTGCCGCGCACACCCGAAATATATTTCGGCGCCTCCCGTAATAGCGCCTACTTGGGCAATGGCACGGCGGGGGCGGTTGGCAGCCAGACGCTCACTATTCCCCAAGACCGCGCGCGCGACCGCATCTACTTGGGCGGGACCTGGAACATCACTTCAGAATATGCCGAAACGCAGGAGCCAGGGATTCCTATAGTACTCACGTATCGTGGTAAGGCGCTCTATATGGTGGCAAGCTCGCCCACCACTGCGCGCCTGCAGATCTCAATTGATGGGAAGGTTGTTCGCTCGGGCGACCCGATGGCTGGGAAGGACATAGGCTCTGACGACTTTGTCACTGTGCGCGGGGAGCGGCTCTACAAGCTTATTGAGAGTGACACGTACGGCGAGCACACCATCGAAATCCAGGTAACCGGCGGTCCGCTACAAGCATTTACATTGACATTTGGATAGGGGTGTGATACAATGTCAACACGGTAATAGAAACCGCCATTGGGGAGAACAAAGCCATGGCAACCGTGAAATGCGTCTTTTGTGGCAAAGAATATTCTGAACATCCGGAGAAAAGATCGCCAAAGGAGCGGCTCGAGAGGCATTTGTTGAACGAGCATTACGCCGAGCTCGTCTCGGCAGGCGCTGCCGGCAGTAGTGCACCTCGAGTTGAACTGGAAGATTTTCTGATTCCAGGGCAGCTCCGTTTCGACTTTTGGGGGTTCTGTGAATAAGCCCCCTTGCCCCCTCGATGAGAGGGGGCTATCCTTTACTCCATATTAGGTAATCGCTTTTTTTAGCGTGCGTATATGATGAATTATATGAACAGTCGTGCCGTGATGCAGTGGGGACCCATGGTTGCTCGCGCCCTTCTTGCTATTGTGTTTATTTTTGCAGGCTTCGGCAAGATTACCGGTTTTGCAATGACCACGGGCTATATCGCGTCAGTCGGTCTCCCCATGCCGCAGGTACTCAACGTGCTCGCAATCATTATTGAAATTGGCGCGGGTCTCATGCTCCTCACGGGTTTTATGGCACGCTTTGCGGCCAAAATGCTTTTTGTGTTCACACTCATTGCAACGGTATTTTTCCACAACAACTTTGCCGATCAGATGCAGCTGATGATGGCGCTTAAGAACCTCGCGATCATGGGCGGTCTGCTCTTGGTCATGATGCACGGCAGCGGACCGATGAGCTTGCGCCCAGATACTGCCGCAGACCAACAGAATCATGTCTAGCACACCAAAAGATCAGCACACGTGGAATGCGCTCATCTTCATCCTGTTTCCCATTGTCATTGTAGGCTCCTACCTCCTCATTGATTGGATGGTAGGTATTCAGCGCATGAACAGCGTTTCTGCATTCGACATCATCATCATGACGCTTGCGACATTTCGTGTCAGCAGGCTCATCACTTCCGACAAAATCTTCGGATTTGGACGTGCAATATTCATGGATGTGCTTGAGGATGGCACCGAGGTCAAGCCGGCAGGCGGCTTTCGGCGGGCAATGGCAGAGCTCATCGAGTGCCTGTGGTGTGTCGGTGTATGGGCAGCGCTCTTTGTACTTGTGCTCTATATGATCACGCCATTCGGGCGTTTCGGTGCGCTCATTCTCGCGATCGCTGCGCTGGCGAGCTTCTTCCAAGTCGTCTCACGTCGTGTCGGTGCGGGCACAGTCAATCACCCCAACGCCCCGCACACGTGCGCTTAAGGAGTTCCTCACTATTGCTTGTTATATTTTGTCGGGCTGCCGAGAATCGAACTCGGTCTTCACGCACCCGAAGCGCGCGTACTACCGGTATACTACAGCCCGTTCAGGAATTATCTCATAATCCTGGTGCACCCTATAAGATTCGAACTTATGACCTTTCGAATGTGAATCGAACGCTCTAACCAGCTGAGCTAAGGGTGCTAGCTATGCTAGTATTGCAGAATTATTCGTTAGCATCAAATCACTATGGATAAAGTCGTACACTTTGAATTACCCGCCGATGACGTGGCGCGCGCAAAGAAATTTTACGAAACCGCGTTTGGCTGGCAGACTCAGGACGTGCCCGAGTTCAAGTACACGATGCTGCGCAGCGTGGAAACCGACCCTAAGACCCAAATGCCTGTTGAGGCAGGAGCAATCAATGGCGGCATGTATCAGCGAGACTCAGAAATGCCGCATCCACTCATATACATGGGTGTGGTAGATATCGAGGCGTCACTTGAGAAAATAAAAGCGGCGGGCGGCGAGGTGCTGCGCGGCAAGATGCCGGTGGGCGACATGGGCTTCATTGCAAACTTCAAAGACTCGGAAGGAAATATCCTCGGTCTCTGGCAGCAGGCGCACGCGTAAGTGGTGGAATGGAGAAGATTAAACGGTATACTGTCCCGATACGGGGTATAGTATATCGGCAGTACGCATGCCTGGGGGGCATGTAGGCTCGGTTCGATTCCGGGTACCCCGACCGAGCGAAGTGAGGGAGGGGTAAGCAATGTGCCTGAGCACATTGCGTCCCGAATCGAAGCCCGGAGCGATGTTTTTGTTTTTTCGAGCATTGCGAGAAAAAGGCAAAAACCGCGAGGGCCGGGCTGCGAGGAATTTTTCGTTAGGAAAATTACCGAGCAGGATTCCGGGTACCCCGACCGAACGAAGCGATGCAGGATTCCGAGTACCCCGCAGGACAGACTGCAAAAAAATATTTCTGTGCTATATTATTGTGCAGGCACAGATTTCAATGGGTGAATGTTCTTTGCACTATATAAATATGATGGACTATGCTCAGCAACAGAGCTACCAGGGTCGCCAGTAGTTCGTTCTGTTGGTACATTGTTTGAAGCCGCATATTACATTGGGCCATAGCTCAGCACCAGAGCTACGACGGGCGCCAGTAGTTCCGATGATGAATGTTCTTTGCACTATATAAATATGGGCCCATAGCTCAGCTGGTAGAGCACCTCATTTGCAATGAGGGGGTCTGGAGTTCGAATCTCCATGGGTCCACAGTTGGGGACAGGTAGCGTTTTCGACAACGTGACAGAACGGTTTTTTGGCTTGAAAGCTCAGCTTTCTGTCCTTTAGGGAAAAGTTCGAACCGACGGCGCGAAGGATTCGGCGCTTTGTCTGGTCGTCTCCGTCCGAGAAGCAAAAAATGGCTCTATTGTTGAATGAAATGAGTGCGCGGGCTTGTTCGAACCAAGTATCACCTTCCCGAGCTAGGCGGAGGCGGTCCTTGAGCGCAAGTTGCTCAGTCTGCAGGGCCTGGCGTTGGCGAGCGAACTCACCGTCGTCGATGGCGTCGCGCACTCGGAGAGTGATGAGGTTTGCTTGCGCACGCACCGACTGGTCGTAAGCCTTTTCAAGCGCGTGTAGCTGGATGGCTTTCTCTTCATGCCGGTGATTGGCTGCGTTATCTATCTCATCCAAGAGCCACTGATTGAGCCGATCAGGCACTGCGAACTTGGCGAGTATGGTCGTGAATGCCTCGTTGAGATATTGCGAACCGACAGATGGTTGACGGCATCTGTAATCGAGCCTCCGCTTTGAACAGTGGTAGTAGGTATATCGGCTTCCGTAAACGTTGGTCTTTTCCTCTGCGGTGACCATAAAACCGCACTCACCGCAGCGAATGAGGCCAGTGAATGGGAAGCTTCGTTTCTGTGGAGCTGATTTGCCTGGACGCTTTAGAAGATTTCGCACGCGCCTGAACTCTTCAATCGTGACCATTGGAATATGGGCACCGGGGTACGTTTGACCGTTCCAGAGGAGCAGACCGGCGTAGAACGGGTTGAGAAGAGCTTTATGGACCCCTGCGATCGTCAACTTCTTGCCGCCGACGCGTTTGCGCGGAAAAGTGTTTAGACCCCAGGCAATGGTATGTTCTCTCAGGGTGCGAAGGGAATAGTCTCCGGTCAGAGCGAGTTCGAACAGTCTCCTTACATGATGAAAGCGGTCAGGATCAGGGATGATCGTCCTGGTGACGGGATCGTTGAGATAACCGATGGGAGGCCTATTAGGTCGCCAGCCCTTTGTACTTCCCCCATTTCTTTGAACACTGAACTTGTGTAGTTAATGATGCCGTTTTTTCTGCAAAAGTGCAAATTGCACCGGTGACATCTTGAGCGCGGAATGTATGCGCGTGTGATTGTACACCCATATGGTTCGATACACTTCAGCGATGAGCTCGCCAAAAGAAGCGAAGCGCTGTGAGTCTCCAAGATCGATTTTGAATTTGTCGTAGAAGCTCTCCTGGTATCCGTTCTCCCATGGGCATCCGGGTTTGCTGCGCGAGATCGAGCTACCAATACCAATAAGGATGCTGGTGAAGCTGCGTGCTCGATACTCACTGCCATTGTCCGAGTGGAAGATGAGTGGGCGTGGGTGAGCGAGAAGTGCGTTCCATAGTGTATCTATACAACCACGCTCGAACCTATTTTAGTAAAAATGTCTGACTTTGACGAACGCCTCCGCGCCCCGCCAAAGGCGGGGCTACGCCTCAAGCAAAATTTTCTTTACGATGATTTTTTTCGCGCCACCACCAATTTTTTCTTCTAAAAGGAAAAAGGAAATTTTGCTTTCGGCGTTCTGCCCCAACGGACAGACGGAGGCGTGCTGATGTTCCCGCTCGGGCGCGGCGGAATTCCCCCCACACCCCCCTTCCGCCGCACCCTCGCTTGGGCTGGCGAATTTTTTGGCGGACTTATCTTACTATTTGCTGTGTATGAGTTTATACTTTTGATTTTCTGAAAAATGATTTGTTGTATATTACAGCCGCAACAATCAAGATTGCTCCAGCCCCCCAAATTGGCCATGCGCCCCAAGTGCTTAAAAATACATAGCGACCAACATAAAGAAGGATCGCACCAACTCCCAATAGTATAAGCGGCTTCGGATTTTTGTGTGCTCGGTAGTCAAGAATAAATCCAATGGCTCCGACAGTAATTAACCCAAAAGCAAGCCAACGCCAAATAGGAATCAAGGCACCTAGTCCCAAGTACGTAAGGAGCGAGGCCGAACCAATCCAGCAAAGTGGGCATACGCCTATTGCTCCAGCTCCTAATATCGGTGCCAACCTTGTAAGTATTTTTTTGACAAAAGATTGCATGTGGTTATTTTAGCAAGAAATACAAACCTTGTGTATTTTGCGAGCAGTTAAATAAATCGCAATAAGCATAAGTAAGGTTATCCCAACAACAAAATACCAGCGATAGTTCAGAACAAAAATAACTCCGCCAAACCCTATGCCGAAAAATGCAAACAGCGGCGCGAGACAAGAAGCACAAAAGGCAGTTCCGGCGATGCCAGCAAAAAGAGCTCCCAACCCTCCGCCAATTGTCGTACTCGCGCCTGCAATCTTTTTTCTCTCACGCATAGCATATATCTGCATTGTTATAAAAAGCGAAGAAAGAGATGAAAGCAGAACAAGCACCGTGTAATCACGAGAAGTAAAAATATCAAGCTGTATTGCAAGAGTATTGCCCGATACGGTCCACACGGGGATAAAAACAAAGAGGGCAAACATCACCAAAAACACACCGAAGAAAAGAAGAATATAATTTGTTCTTTTGAACGGTTCCCGAATACCGAACCATAAAGTATTTAACGATTGCTTCATATTTTAGATACAACAACTTAACTTGCTTATGTCTTTAGTAAATGACAGAGCGGCAATCTTTATCGCCTCAGATAGCGTCGGGAACATCGGCAAGGAGTTCACCACATCGTCAATTGTGTTCTTATTTTTCACCAACATCATCGCCTCGGCGATAAGTTCTCCGGCATTTGGCGCGAGAATGTGTACGCCCAAAATTTGTTTTGTCTGCGGATGAATCGCCATTTTGATAAGCCCCTCGGTACGGCGCATGATGATTGCTTTCGGCACATCTCCAAAAGAAACCGTGCGGCAGGCGCAAACGCCCATTTGCTTCATCTGCTCGTCTTCGGTAAAGCCGACACC
>CAYWZA010000029.1:0-11646 GCA_964462785.1 uncultured Candidatus Saccharibacteria bacterium
GTTTTAAGACGCCATTACAAGCATGGAGTGTTGCACTTCGAAGTTGAATTCAGGCTCTCTATACATGACACAGTAATAAAAGGGGTATTACGGATGTATCTAGAAGAATTTGGATTTTCTGAGCTGGTGATTGGACGGCACGCATATTCGCAAGCAAATCGCGCAATAGAGTTTGCAAAAAAAGGCGACGAAACGCACGTTGATGCGATTCGCCACTTACACACAGCAGAGGTGGGTCTTGCGGAGGAAGGTGTTGAGCAGAGTGTTCGCAAGGGTCGGTGGCTTGTATTAAATGGCATGGCACCTTTTGATTTCTACGCTACCTCAAGATACAAACGAGCGATTGAAACGACAGTGCACATGGCGTTGCCTGGCGCATGCTGGGTACAAGACGCGCGACTCAATGAGCGCGACTGGGGCCCGATGGATCAAATCTCACCGCGCGAGCGGCACGAACGCTGGCCTTTGTCGAAAGAAAATAAAAACAAAGATCCGTTTCACTGGGTTCCCGAAGGCGGCGGTGAGTCGATTCGCGATAAGGTACTGCAAGCAAAATCTCTTCTCAGGGAATGGCAGAGCAGTCATTTTGGAAAGAGAGGCATTTTTGTGGGACACGGCGAAACGAACCTCGGACTGCAGGTATGTATCGAGGGCATAGATCCCGAAAGATTCAACAAATATGAAAAATCGATGTATATGCAGAATG
Source organism: uncultured Candidatus Saccharibacteria bacterium (assembly GCA_964462785.1). Classification (GTDB taxonomy): domain Bacteria; phylum Patescibacteriota; class Minisyncoccia; order Phycocordibacterales; family UBA2100; genus JACQKA01. The sequence continues at coordinate 707 of CAYWZA010000029.1, forward strand.
CGACCATGATTCATTACCGGAGAAGTTCCGATGGATCACTCTATCGCCGGCTTATCGATCCGCATGCCGATAAGATTGAAAATTGGCGGCTCATTCTTCGTTGATGATGTGCAGGTTTTGCTTTTGAAGAAAATCCTGTAGTGTGTTGCCTGGACAAAGAAAGGAATGCTCATGCAAGAAGGTAAACATCCGCTAACGATCCCCGGCTACCGGGGGACGCTTGATGATCTTGGGCGCGATCTTGCACAGCTCCGCTACGATGCGCGGGCTGTTGTGCTTGAGGCAGAGATTCGCGAGCACCACCATCAAATGAAACGCGACGGAGAGCGAGGACGCAAACAGCTCGCAGCGCAGTTATTGCAATTCCGCATGAGTCTTGTCACAGCGTACGATGATTTGTGCTCGATGTGGAAACTTTGTCGCTTGCACATGAAGGACGAACTTAAGAAAGCACCTGAAAAAATATAGTGCAGTACCCGCGCCAGTCCCCTGGCGCGGTTTTTTCATAGTTGATGAGCGTGCAGGAATATGCGAATATATGACCACTGCGGGTATAGTTCCGCGAGAAGCATAGAGCGAGGGAGGTACAAAGACAAAGAGTTTTGCGGATGTGGCTTCGGTGGATGATACTTTGGCAATAGTCCACCTATAGACATAGAGTGAGGAAAATATAAAGAGTTTTGCGGATGTGGTTTAGTGGTAGAACGCGTCCTTGCCAAGGACGGGGCCCGGGTCCGATTCCCGGCATCCGCACAAAAATAAGGAGCACAACGCGGGGCGTTGTGCGAGTGTATTTTTGTAGCGTGATGCCGGGAATCGGAAGGCGGAGCCGGTACACAAGACGAGCGAAGCGAGTGCTTGTCGGCGAGCCCGGGGAGGAAGCGCTTAGATTTTTCGAGCCTAAAAGGCGAAGAAAAATCTTAGCGACTTGACCCCGATTCCCGGCATCCGCACAAAAATAAGAAGCCGGACGCGAAAGCGTCTGGCGACTTTGTTTTCTTACGAGTGCAGCGAGTTAGAAAACAAGAAGTACTCCTGTGGTGCGACTTTGTTTTTGTAGCGTGAGACCGCGATAGCCAAAGACTACCGCACATGGTTTGAGTTTATCTGGGATCACCTCCCAGCGGAGAAATAAGAGAGCTTGGAAGGCTAGAAAGGCAGCTTTCGTGTCTTCCCTTTTCGTCCTTCGAGGGTGGTCGGCATGATGAGCGTACCGAGCGTGAGAAGTGTTACTGCTATGGGGAACCAGCGGAATTGCCGGCACTGATCGAAGAGGAACCACATGCCAAGCATGATGAGGAACATAGCAAGGAGAACAACCGCAAAGCGTATGCCATTTCCAGCGAGCAGATACGGCAAGGAGTCGATGATGACGAAGACCGCCGCGATGCAGACGATGATGAGCAGTATCCATGTCGAAGACGGCCAGCTTGTGCACGCTCCCCCCTTCCCTGTTTCACCTGAAACGGGAGCTGCAACCACGCCTGTACCGTCAGTCGGAACCGAGTCCTTATCTGTCACCGTTTCACCAGAGGTGCTTGTTTCGTGTGAAATGGTCGTGGTTGCTGGCTTTGCAGGGGCTTTTGCCACACCGCCAAGCTGTACGACAAATTCTTTCTCTGCAGCGCAGTTGCTGCTGGTCGCCGTCATGATCTTCACTGCGATCTTTGTTTCACCGGAAAAGCCATACCAGCTCGGAACGTCAACGTGCACTTTCTTCGCATTGGGCTGGGCGGTCCTCCAGATAGTAACAAAGTTGCTCTCGAGAGCACGACCACCCACCATGGTTGACACCACCGACACAGATTCCCCGCCACTAGCGGTGTAATCAAAAGAATTGAGTACGCCATCGTATACGTATGGGGTAAATGTCGAGATGACAGGCGTTGAGGCGCAAGCCGTTGGCAGGGTCGCTGCCTCTGCCCTAAAAGATGTCCCAAAGATAGCTGCCACGAAGAGTCCGATATAAAGGACAGTTGAGGCGATGTTGATTGAGTTTATTTTCATAAAAATTAATTTCTAACACTAAAGACTGCACGAATTAAGCATCGTGCTATCTTCAACAATATTTACTAAAAATGTGGAGCCAATTTTGCTTGGATCCGAGAGGGCTGGCGACAATAGCCAGCGTGCAAGGAGTGTACAACTACCTCTATGTGTATACCTGCAATAAAGACCCGTCAATCTTGCAAAAAGCCCAAATTAGGGCGAAAAATAGGGTGTAAAAGCCAGACTCATGAAGGTCAAAACTGGGGATAACTAAGGGGACATGTGGATTAAAAAGACACTGAAAACCTGTCCGAAACATTCAAAAAGGTACAAAAGGCTTTAAATAGTCCACAATGCAGCACTTTTGACACCAGTATTAAATGTTTCTTAGAAACGTACACATAGTAGTTTTCACGTGTAACAGTGCGCTCGGGTTATCCTCCCGCGGGGTACGGGTTCTGCCCCAGCGGGCAGACCCTGAAGGCTCGGCGTCCGGACCCTCGTTTCACTCGGGCACCGGCCCGGACGCCTGCGCACCCCCCGCAGGAGGATAACCGCTCGCTTCGCGACAAACTTACGTGTTATGATTCACGCGAAACATGTATGGGAGGCAAAAAGAAGGAAAACAAGAGGATTGGCAAATTGGGTGAGTATATAGCGTGCAAATTCCTTAAAAACAAAGGTTTTTTCACTGTGGAAAGGAATCACAAGCAGAAGTTCGGTGAAGTGGACATAATTGCACGAAAAGGCAATGTATTACACTTTGTTGAGGTAAAATCGGCTCGATCCATAGATATTCCGGATGTTACACGTGAAAACTCTGATTATAGGCCGGAGGAGCTTGTCCACCCAGCAAAACTGAGGAAAATAGCCATGGTTGCAAGCCAATATATGGATAAAATGCCTAAAAGCATGGATTTTCAGATCGACGTAGTGGCGGTGTTCATAGACGAGAGTAGAAAAATAGGCAGATGCCGTTTCACCGAAAACGTCAATTAAACAGGAGAGTTTTAAAGGACATTATAAAGGACGTAAAATGTCCTTTATACAATCCGGTGCAAAAGCTTTGGGAATCAGATAGTGTTCCCAAGACATGTTAAACTGTATGAATGGTGATGAAAGAAAAAGTCTGCAAGTATTGCCAGAAGTCATACCCGGAGGAGGCTTTTGGGGTTGCATTAACCACGCCGACAAAAATATACCGCCGGTGGAAGTGTCGACACTGCTATCGCGAAACAAAGCAGACTCTCATTCAGCGCTATTTGCGATGGATCAACGAGTATAAGAAAGAGAGGGGGTGTCGCAGATGTAGTATTATTGACCCAAGGGTTCTTGATTTTCACCACAAAGACGGTACAACTAAAGAGTTCTCTTTGGGAGGTTTTCGTAGAGCCGTTGGCTTTGAGCGCATTAAGAGAGAGATTGAGAAGTGTGAAATCTTGTGCGCAAACTGTCACAGGATTGTGCACGACGAAATGAGAAGTGTGGAGAGTCACTCAAGCGGGGCGTAGTATACCGGTAGTACACTTGCTTTGGGAGCAAGAAGACCGAGTCCGATTCTCGGCGCCCCGACAATGGAAAAGGAGACTACAAAAAAATTGACATGGCATGATTTGTGGCGCGCGGCACGAGTGCCATTAGAATTTGTCGGCGAGCACAGGAAGACGGCAATGCTGCTGGCGTTTCTTGCATTTTTATCTGCCATCATGGGAGCCGCTGTACCCTATGCCGTAGGACGTTTTATTGATGCTCTTATTGCCATTTCTCAAGGGAATGACATGATGGGGTGGGTGGTTCCACTGGGAGCTTGGTTTGGTGTTGTTTTCGTCTCCGCAATAGTCGACTGGCGATTAAATATAATCTCGAGTCGCATGGGCAATTCCATTTATGCATCGGCAGCGTATCGCTGGTATAGTGCTCTTTTATTCTTCCCGACAGCTTTCCATAAACTGAAAAAAGGCGGCGAAACACTCAATAAGATCAGTCGTGCGGCAGGGCAAATTTCTCAACTCGTTGAAAACATTCTGCTTTCAGTTGGTCCGCAGATTCTGAGTATGTTCATCGGGGTTGGTTTCGCTTATGTAATCGAGCCACGCCTTACCATAGTAATTATCATCGGCATGGCGGTGTATGGGTTCGCATCACTATACACAGCATTGCCGATCGCACAGCTTCAATTAAAGAGCAATAAGGCGTGGTCCGAAGCGTATGGCGATACTTATGATGCACTGGGGAATGTGTATGCAGTAAAGCAGGCGAGTGCTGAAATACTCCAGCAGAAAAAAATTTTCCAGGGGTTTGTTGAAAAAGCATACTTGACAACAATGGAGTCAGAGATAATTTGGAGGCGCATTCGATTTTTGCAGAGAATCTCTGTAGTGTTGACGCAGTTTGGCGTTTTTGTCGGGTCAGTGTATTTCATTGCAAACGGCCAAATGACCGTCGGTGAACTGGTCGCCCTGAATGGCTATAGCGCAATGGTGTTTGGGCCGCTTGCGAGCATTGCGATGAATTGGAACACTATCCAAAACGGTCTCACAAATATTCACGATATCGGAGAACTGATGCATACAGAAATTGAGGCATATGAAAGGCCGGACAGCACACTCCCCAGCGAGTGGAAAGGTTCTATCACTTTTAATCACGTGAATTTTGCATACCCCGATGCGCTCGATCGCGCTGTTTTGAGCGATGTATCTTTTGAAATCAAAGACGGAGAAACGGTGGCGTTTGTGGGTGAATCGGGGGTGGGGAAGAGCACCTCAATCGAGCTCATTGGCGGGTATTACTACCCGACAGCAGGAGAAGTGCTGGTAAGCGGCGTTCCCACGAACAAATTGCCGCTTCGCCCCCTGCGCGAGCGCATTGCGGTGGTGCCGCAAGAGCCGGTGCTGTTTAACGACACGGCGATGAGCAATATTCGCTTCGGTCGCGCAGAAGCGACGGATGAGGAAGTGTTTGAGGCGGCAAAAAAGGCGTTTGCGCATGAATTCATCGAAACATTCCCCGAAAAGTATAATCAGCTCGTGGGTGAGCGCGGGGTAAAGCTTTCGGTGGGGCAGAAGCAGCGCATTGCAATTGCACGCGCCATTCTGCGCGATCCAAAAATACTTATTCTTGATGAACCGACATCGGCGCTTGATGCAAAAACAGAGTCGCAGATCACCCAATCGCTCGAAGAGCTCATGCGCGGGCGCACCACTATCATTATCGCGCACCGCCTCTCCACCGTGCGCAAAGCAGACAACATCATCGTGTTTGAGGGCGGCACTGTGGTGGAACAAGGCAAACATGCGGATCTCATCGCTAAAGAAAACGGTGTCTACCGCAAGCTCTACGAGTACCAAATCGGCTTGCAGGCATGAGTCTTAATGCCTGAATGGTTTTGTGTTATTGTTCGGGCATGTCCGACGGGCTTCCCTATATTTCGATCTATTATGGAACGTTTCTCGTTCCGTTTTTTGACGCTCACTATAAACATGACCACCCGGAGGCTGAATTTCCAAGTAAGGAAGAGGTGATGCAGCGGATCCGCGACAATAAAGCTAGCTGGCGGAAGGTTGAGCAGGCAGTTCTTGAGGGAATTCAAGTAGCAGCAGGCCTCACCTTTTTTGAGAATAGGATTCCAGTGTACATCGTGCCGTTAAAAGATGGAGCTTTCAGTGACCCAATTGTTATGCCAAGCACGATACAAGGTGATCGTTTTGTAGAAGTGCTTGCGCACGAACTTATTCATCGTATATCGACGTACAACAAAGAGGATGTTCGCGTGGGTAGTGTTATTAAAACAATGTTTCCAACCATCGACGACCGAGCAGTTGCTAACCACATTTTCGTACATGCAGTGCTACAAAGTGTTTTTATTGACAGTTTAAAAAATGAAGACCATTTGCAAAACGACAAACAAAGATGTGAGAAGTGGCCTGCGTATCACCAGGCATGGCAAATTGTCGAAGAGAAGGGATATAAGAATCTTCTTGCCGAGTTCAAGAAACGCTACTCAGACCATAAACACCCAATAAGCATCCACTCGCACCCATAGTTCAGATACAGACTAAATTTCCACCTCAAGGAGTCAAAGATTTATATGAAAAATCCGGAACGCAGTGCGAAGCAGCAAGATCAGCTACTGGAAGATACACTTGCCGCGATACACACAGCAGCTGAAAAATTGCATGGTGAGCACACGAATACCCGCGAACTCATTGTGGCCATCAAAAAATTTATCAGCTCTCATGCAGACTCACTTCCCAGACGGCGGCGTGCAAAAACCATAATTGAATCGCGTTTTACGCCTGCTCCAGAAGCATTTGCAACGGGGATGCTAAGCTGTGGAGCATTCGCGAACATTACAGCAGAAATGTTGCGGCATCTCGGGTTTCGCGTGAAGTTAGTGCATGGGGAGACGCATAATTCTGTCGATCACGCTTGGATTTCCGTGTACGAGCCGACACTCGACAAGTGGATGGAATATGACCCTGCATTGCATATAGACGTACCGTCGACGCATATAAAGAAAGAGGAGGTGGATGCATGGGAAGAAATACAGGATCAGATACATTCAGACGCTCAAACGTTGCGTGCACGCAGAAAAGAAAGGGGCATTTCGCCGGAAGGTCTCTTGCCTAAGCTGAGGTTTGAAGAAAGAGTTGGCTCGTTGCCAACGTCTGTTTTCGGCCTGTTTGTCAATGGTGTCAGGGTAGGTTTTGTTCAGATTCGACACAAACTGTCACACGGAGAAGGAGTCCCCGCCGAATGTGCAAGCCACATTTTCTACAATATTGAACCAGCACACCAAAATAACGGTTATGGAACGGAGATCCTGCGTCTGGGACTTGCCGAAGCACGAAACATTGGGCTACAAGAGGTTGTTGTTGCTTGCGATTCAAAAAATATTGCATCCAAGAAAATCATTGAAGCTAATGGCGGTGTTTTTGCCGGCGCATGTGCTCGTGCAGATGGGGGAGAGCATTTGAGATATAGATTTAATTTGCAAGCATGAAAAATCTTGAGATAAAGGCGCGGGTGAGGGATGTTGATGCGCTTCTTAAGGCGGTAAAACGATTGGGTGCCAAGCGAACAGCGCAGCTGCATCAAATTGACACCTACTTCAGTGTGCCAAAGGGGAGGCTGAAACTTCGCGATGAGGGGAAGCGCGGCGCGTACCTCATATTTTATGAACGCGGTGAGCGGAAAGTGGAGCGATGGAGCAACTACCTCACTCATCAGGTGCAGGATACAAAAAGTTTCATCAGACTATTTGAACAATGTCTCGGTACTCGCATTATCGTCAACAAACGGCGGGTGCTCTACATGTATAAAAACGCACGCATCCACCTCGATACAGTTAAGGACTTGGGGACGTTTATGGAAATAGAAGTGTTGGTGCAAAAGGGGGAGACACAAGCGCAACGGTTGATGAATGAGCTGGTCAAGCATCTCAACATCCAAAAGAAGGACTGCATCAAGCAGTCATACAGCGATTTGCTTGAAGCAACAGCAAGAAAGTGACCCACCCCGGCGCGCCTTGCAAAAAGTTGAAGATATGGTAGAATTGGGGAGTTAACCTCTGACTGCCTGTTTGCACGTGAGCGTTACAAAACTATATATGAACCCCACAGATGCCCACGCCACGGCGGGGCACAGCTTTAATGGGCTCGGAATCGCGCCCAAAATAATCAACATACTCGAGTCGCTCGAGCTCACTACCCCTACCCCAATTCAGCACAAAGCTATTCCGCACGCGATAGAAGGGAAGGATGTCATTGGTGTTGCTCAGACGGGGACGGGCAAGACTTTTGCCTTCGGTATCCCGATGCTCCAGCATATCATGGTCACTAAGGGGCGCGGGCTGGTGGTCTTGCCGACGCGCGAGCTCGCGCTTCAGGTGGAAGAGGCACTCCAAAAAGTGGGGAAGACACTCGGCTTGCGCACGGCAGTCTTGATTGGCGGCGCATCCATGGGACCACAGCTCGGTGCACTCAGGCGCGATCCGCACATCATTGTTGCAACACCTGGGCGACTCTTGGATCACATGGAACAACGCACGGTAAAACTCGACAACATCAGTATACTCATTCTCGATGAGGCAGATCGCATGCTCGACATGGGTTTCTGGCCGCAGGTGCGCAAAATTATTGTTGCCGTGCCTAAGGAACGACAGACTTTGCTTTTTTCAGCGACACTCTCACCTGAAATTATGCAGCTGGTGACGGGGCACATGAAATTACCGGTGCGGATTGAAGTTGCTCCTCCAGGGACGACCGCCGATCGCGTCAGCCAGGAGTTTTTCATCGTGCGCAAGGAAGACAAAATGCGCCTGCTTGAGAAAGTGCTCGCTGATTACAAGGGTTCAACACTTGTCTTTTCGCGCACCAAGCATGGTGCGAAGAAAATCATGCGCGGAGTGCATGCATTTGGCTATGCTGCAGCTGAAATCCACGGTAATCGCTCGCTCAATCAGCGCAAAGATGCACTCGAAGGATTTAAAACAGGGCGGTATCGCGTCTTGGTCGCGACAGACATCGCATCGCGCGGTATCGACGTGAAGGGGATTGAGCTCGTTGTGAATTATGATTTGCCTACGGAAAGTGCCGATTACGTACATCGCATCGGGCGCACCGCGCGCGCGGGCGCAGAAGGGCACGCTATTTCATTTGCCGAACCGAATCAGCGCCGCGAAATGCGCGACATCGAGCGGCTTATTCGGAAAGCGCTTCCGGTGTCACAGCTCCCTGAATTGCCGCCCGCGCGTGCGCTCCCGCACACTGCCCCCGACCGCCCGTACCGCACTTTTTCCCGCCCGCCGCATCGCGGAGGCGCCTCTCACCACCCGCGCCGCGCGGGCGGACGACCGCATTTCCGTCACGGGCGCAGCGAGCACGCAAAACACCGCGTCTAAATATATGAATCCCGTTAGAAATCGCGGACGCCGGTTCGGACAGAATATGTTTATGTCTCCAGTATTTATCAGTTCTAATCGAAATGATGCAAGCCGTAAGGCGTACGCGTCCTATTTCTAACGGGATGAAATGGATAGAAAAACCACTGCAGCCGTTGCGCAATGAAGTGAAATTGTGTATTACCTGCGGCAACAAATATCTGAAGACGCGCGATCGTCAGCGTGTGTGCATCCGCTGCATCGTTATTGCCGAAAAAGCAAAGCCGAAAATTTAAATTTTAAGGACCGACCTCGATAAAAAGAAAAAGCGCTCGGAAAAACCGAGCGCTTTGGTATTTTAGACTGCCTCAAGGGCGCGCTTTAGATCCCACACGAGATCATCGGCGTCTTCAATGCCCACGGACAGACGAATCATGGTATCGGTGATACCGAATTCCTTTCGGGTTTCCGGATCAACGCCCGCATGCGTCATGCTCGCGGGATGTTGTGCAAGTGACTCAGTACTGCCGAGACTCACCGCGAGCTTAATCACCTGAAGAGCATTAAGGAAGCGATGAGCGTCTTCTTTCGCTCCTCCGACTTCAAAAGATATCATTGCCCCCGGTCCTACGCATTGCTTATTGTAAATTTCGCGCTGAGCACTGAGCGGTCTCAAGAGAGATAGGTGGCGAACATTGCGCACTTTTTTGTGACACTTTAGGCAGCGAGCGATTTCAGTAGCAGTTTTTGCCTGCCAAAGCATGCGTATCTTGAGTGTTTCGAGGCTTCGCAGCAGCAGCCACGCAGTCATTGGATCGAGCATATCGCCGATCGAACCGCGCATGTTCCTGACCGCGGCAATATCTACCTTGTTTCCCAGACAAGCGCCCGCAATCAGGTCACTGTGCCCACCGATGTATTTTGTACAAGAATACACCACCATGTCTGCACCGTGCGCGAGCGGCTGTTGGAACAGTGGTCCTAGATACGTGTTGTCGACGACAAGGCGTGTTTTTTCCGTGCGCGATCCTGAAAAAAAGTCGGCAAGTTTTTTACACAATGCAAGATCAAACAGGGTGTTCGTCGGGTTTGCCGGTGTTTCAACGAAGATGAGTGCGACGCCCCCGCCAGCATTTCCAGAACCATGGGCGCTGACTTTCAACATCACGTCTGCATATGTATCGGTATGCGTGAATCCAATCGACGTGACGCCCAGCTTGTCGGCGAGAATTTTCTTGATGAGACCATTGGTGCCGCCGTAGAGAGGCTCGCTATGCAGTATTACATCGCCTGGTTTCAGAAATGTGAACAGCAATGTGAAAATTGCTGACATACCACTGCCGAATGCGGCGCACGCCTCTGCGCGCTCCCACAATGAGAGGCGCTTTTCGAAGATTTCCATACAGGGATGATTGAAGCGGCTGTACACGAGACCGAATGTATCGGGATCGTCCGTACTCTTGCCGAGCGCCTGCCGGAATGATTTCTCTCCCTCCTCGGCACTGGCGAATGCCCATGTCGAGACAGGGAAGATAGGCGGCTTGATCGCTCCCTCAGAGAGAAAGGGATCATACCCGTATGACATCATCAATGTTTCCGGCTTAAGCTCTCGCCCAAGCGGTTTGTGTTTTTTGACCATCACACACTCCCATCTCTTTGCTCTATGCACAACCTACGCTTCACGAAGGGGTTTGACAAGAATGAAAAAAATGTGGGTTAACACACCTTGCCGCATGCGCGCACTAGTGTATAATCAACACTATATTTCCCCGTGATGTCAAATTTGCTGCGCTCGCCGTTGATGTGGTCGCTCTTGCGTTTATCGACGACGAGCTTTGCGTGCGTCTGATGCACACACAAGTGCCGCAGTTTAAAAACAGGCACGCACTCCCTGGCGCCTTGATTCGCCCTCAGGAAACCGCGCACGACGCCGCGGGGAGGGTGCTGAAAGAAAAAGGAGGCATTGCTACCTCCTATCTGGAGCAAGTGTATACCTTTAGCCGCGTGGATCGCGATCTGACCCTCCCCCATATTTTTGAACACCAACCTTGTACATTACCAGCCTAGTGTA
>CAYWZA010000030.1:0-11469 GCA_964462785.1 uncultured Candidatus Saccharibacteria bacterium
TTTTAAGACGCCATTACAAGCATGGAGTGTTGCACTTCGAAGTTGAATTCAGGACTCCTTCACTTGACTTTCATGGAAATGGGAGTATAATTTAAATAGATACGATGTGCGATTGTGCACCAGAGATCGGACACAGCGGAGAGACCACATGTCCACGACCCTCGCTTTGTTCTTGCTGCTAGCTGTACTGTCAACAACCCTTCTACTGCCAGCAAAGTATAAAGGGGCAGTATTGCGGGCACCATTCTCACTCTTCGGTGGAATGCTGAGGTGGGGGTTGATCATGCTAGGCATAGTACTAGCAGTGATCTTTGTAATACACGTCGCACATTTCCTTGTTCCTCCGTAAGTGAAAGGAATCGGAGCACACTACCCACACGCTTGTGTGGGTTTGTTTTTTACCGGCCGCGCGCAGGTGACGCAGTAATATATTCGTCGACAAATTGCTTAGGAGTTTTAATCGACTGAATTTGTACTGATTGATCTCCAACGAATAGTTTGCCGAACTGAATATCGTATACCACCTCATTTTTCAATCCTCGAGCAATGAGTTCGTCACGGATTCCGTTCAAAATAAACAACAAGCGTTGTGAAGTCTCAGGGACCGCACTACCACCGAGAATAACAAGCTGATCTCTTGCAAACGCATCAAGCTGCTGAGGCGTCATGGGCATCTCGCGCGTCACCGCAGTAAGCGCTTCGCTCCTGCGCTCGTACAGCTCCTTCAGAAGATTCAGCCTTGCGAACAACTCACCATGTGCATTCTCGAGGGGTCGGGCTACTGTGTTAATTGAGAATCGCAAATCAGCCCATCGTTGTGCCCCCACACTCTTTATTTCCTCTTCAGTTTTTTCAATCGCCAATTTGGTCTCGTACGTAAGGGCGCGAGCAGCTAGTTCATACTGCCCAGTATTTTGGTACCAATTCACTATGTGCTGCGCCAATCGCTCAGTTACAGCGGCGTCTCCCTCTATTGCGTCACCGAAATACGGTACGTAGCCGGGATAGACGACCGTGGCGCGTGCGATTTGATCGCGCGAAGTGTGTACCTGAAGCATGGGGCGCGCATATGCTTTCTCGTATTCGTAGGTGATAACGCCGTCATACCCACCCTGGGTAAGGGAGAGGGGATTATTTTTCCCCTCAGCGGCGATGACTTCTCTGATACGACTCACCGCGTGCTGATTTACCAGTGTTATCTGCGCAGCAATTGCATCAGGATCTATGTTTTGTCTGCCAAACAGTGAAAGACGAATCTCATTTTCAACTTGCTCCATTACATCAGCGGCAACGTCACCGATTTCTTCACGCGCTCGATCAAGAAGCCCTTTGGGTTGGACGGATGTAAACTGCGGCAATGCAGCCCGCGTCTCCGGCGTAGTGGCATTTTGAGCCCACTCAAGAGCCTCCAAGCTTTCTTCGCGGCGTGCGAGACTGACGAGGGTATTGAGTGCGTGGCGCCTGCGGCGTTCTATTTCAGAGGCAATGTAGAAAGTGACTTCGTTGTTGGTGATGGCGACCTCGCTGCTGCCGTCTAGGGGAATGGCGATGGGGTGCTCTGCATAGCGATTGAGTGTGTCGTTTATGTAGGGGTCTGCATAGAGGCGCTGCATCAATTTGTCGTACAGTGCGACTTCACCCGTTGCAGCCGCTCGCTCGGTGCGGAGGATGCGCTTATTGAGGGCGTCTACGCGTTTTTGCGCATTTTTCACGTACTCAGCGCCAACATCATTGATACTGCGCGGATCCTTATTGACTTTCTGTGCCATTTCAAAAAGCGGCTTGAAATCGGGCTGCAGCTCGCCGAGGAGTTCTCCGACATAGAGTTTGTTTTTCTTGATTTTGTCCACCTGTGCCTCAAGCCAACCCTGATAGGCGAGGCGCTCTTCAATGCGTTCACCGAGTGGCATTTGCAGGAGGCGGCGCCATGAAAGAGCGGTACGCCCGATAAGATTTTTGATTCCTGATAATTGTTTCTCCGACTTTAAGTCAGCTACTTCCTGTCGTGCGCGCTCGTATAGTTGCGAACGGATTGAAGAGACCGAAACAGGGGTGAGATCAATTCCGGCAATAGTGCGCGCGCTGATTTTCACTGTGTTATTGAGGTAGCTGGCGAGCATCATCGCGAGTTGATTTTCGACCTCCTCAAGGGAGCGTTCGTAGGCGGGTTCTTTCTCGCCTAAATACTCGCGTCGCTTGCGCGAATATCCGATAGAGGGAAGGACGGTCGCCGTGTCGATCGTTCCGTACAGGAGAGCTATAAACATGTTCCACGCGGCGCGCTTTTCTGTCGTATCGAAGCTCTCTATGCCAACCCACGCAGGGACAGCCCCGACCGCATCGTGGAGGATTTTATACTCTTCGTCAGAGTACATAAACGGAATAGGGCTTACGTGCGGTGGAGTGGGGATGGCTCCCGATGTCGACACGTTGACTGGCGGAAATTTCATATCAAGCGCATCCGCTTTTGAGCCGATAGCGGTCATGGTCTCATTGAAGCGGGTCTGGACAACTTTCTGCCATGTCTCTTGTGTAAATTTTGTATAGCCGGCGGCGAAGCTCGCCTTGCTTGTTTCAAGTGCAGTGAGAAGATTCGGCACTTCTTGCCCCGATTGAGCGTAGATGAAAGAAAGCTCATACAAGAAGTGAGCGACCGGTCCGGTACTTTGGAGATGTTCTATGTAATCTTTCAGTCCGATTTGGCTGCGCTCGAGAGGTTTGCCCACGGGGCTCATCTCAGCGTGCGATAGCGCGACTGCAAAATGAGCCAAACCTCTGTCGGCGGAGATACCATAGCCAGCGAAGAGCTTGTCTATAGCCTCTTTATCCTTTGGTGTAAGTTTGGGTGTTGCTTCGCGGAAAAGGGCGTAGCGTTTTGCCGCAGTGATGGGTCCGTCGCCAGGATTTGTAGGGGAGAATTTCCAGCCCATGCTCTTGTACAAGGCTAATTCCTCCGGAGTCATGTCTTTTTGCAGACCTTGTACGCCATTTTTTTCCGCGCTGATGTATGCCTTGAAGAATGCGTCGATATTTGTTGGCACTGCGTTCACTGTTTTGCGCGCTGCCTCAATGGCATCAAGTACAGGTTTTAATGGAACCAGCGCTTCGGTTGCATATTCCGACATGAGTTTTGAACCGATGATTGCGTAGTTGAATCCATGGGCGGCAAACGCAGAGGCAACCATGACTGCGATGGTTGCGCGAGTCATCACTGCGGGGTCGTGTGTGAATGAAGCAGGCAAGGAACGCTGATTTGGGTATTTCACTCCTGCCTCGCGCATAATATCTTTGCCCGCAACGATTTGACGCGCCATAAAATATGCCGCTCCGCCGACCATTCCTTTGATGAGCAACTCAAGCGAGGCAGATCCGCTCATAAGAGGATTTTCGAGGAATTGAAGCATTCCCGCTCGCACTGTGTCGGGGAGTTGCGAAACCAAAGCCGCGGTAGATTTCACGCCACCACTGAACGCCGAGCTTCCCGCGATTACTGCAAACGCGATATCAAGACCCATGACGCCACGGATGCGCTGGTGTACTGCACCAGCAAGCGGAGCGCTCTCTTTTGCATAAATGTCAGGCTTTTCCGGCATTTCTTGCTCGACGATTTCGTGAGCAAGTGATTCAAGGTCACTGACAATCTCTGATGCAGCTATCGTGCTTGCCGCAGTGGCATGCACGTTGCCTTTCTTAAGCAACTCGTCCATTCCGCTACCTTCGATAGTGGCTCGTGCATACGCTTCGAAATCTTCAGCGGCTTTCTCCGGAGAGAGCTTACTCAAACTCACCTCGAGCCCCTTCATTGCCTTAAACATTTTCTGCGTTTCTCGACTGCCAGTTTTCGCGTCTTCACTAAGCTGGGCGACGAAATCTTTCAGGAACGCCGGATCCTTGAAGCGAGCAAGCGCTCCGGAAAATGCTTTGTCGTTGATGACGTGTGCGACAGGAGCCAAAGGAGCAGTGTTTGGATCTGCCACCATCGCTTCAGGTGCCATGTCTTCATCAAGTTGAGCCAGAGGCGTTGGCTTGGCCTCCATTTCTTTGAGCTCTTTCTCCCATACGCGATGTGCTTTGAGCGTGTCTCCGTGCCGCGGGGGATCAATGCGCACGGGGGGCAGCGATGGCGGAGGCGGAGCTGGTTTCCGTGCAGGTGGTGCTGATAGGGCAGCGGGCGCTTGCCCGATGGGGGCGGTGCTGGAGGGGCGGGTGGCGAGTTTGCTGCTGAGGTTATCGGATGGGGCACTTTCCTCAAGTTTCTCAGCATCTTTTTTGAAATTATCAATTCGTGTTGCGAGCGTCTCGACTTCAGTTGCAAGTGCAATATTGCCGGTTGCCTCAAGACGATCATGCAGGTTTTCGGCGTTGAGCCGGTTGCGCAGTGATTCAATTTCGGCAATCAGATTTTTCCAGGGAGTTTCGGTAGCTTTTTGATTCCGAAGGTTTGTAAAGTCTTGTTGGAGTTTTTGAATATCGTCGAATGTGTCTCGGATGGCATTTCGTGCTTGCAGCTCAGGATTCTGGATTTTCTCTACGAGATCAGCGTGGCTGGTGACTTTGCTTTTGGCGGCAGCTTCGAGGGCTTTTTTGAATCCTTCATTAACCATACGACTCAATCATTATAGCTGCTCGCCGTGGGCATCAAATGCCATGCGCACGAGCGTTCGTAATTCTTCGGGGACTGAATCATTGCTCACAAATACAGTTGCAAAGCGTTTACCGCCGGCCGCCATGAAAGCATTGTGTATGGCATTTTGAGCCATGTCGTAGACACGCTCTACCTCCGTCTCCAGATCTTTCACACGCTCAAGTGCTTGATCGCGATCGTGTTTTATGGTGTCGACTTCTTTTTCAATTTGCTGTATGCGGTCGGCGAGAGTGGATTTTTCGGTTTGGGAGGACGCAAGGGTTGCTTCTGCTGCGGCGAGTTTCGCTGTCGCATCTGCGAGCTTGGTCTGCAAGTCTGCCACTTCGGTATTGGGTGCAGCGACGGCTTTGACCTGCGCTTCGAGGGTGGTGATCTTGCTCAGCGCATCTTTGAGGGCGCTTTGAGCATCCGCAACAGATTTATTGGAGCGGGCGATGGCTTCCTTCTCATGAATTTTAAGGCGGGCAATTTCAGCTTCAGCGGACTTGAGTTCATCAGATATATTGCTCCTTTGCTTGACGATTGCGAATGCCGCCTCCTGTTGGGAGAGTGCTTTCTCTAAATCACGCACCTCTTCTTGAAGCTCGTGTACGTGCTTCGTCAGACGATCGATGCGCTCATTACGTTCGGCAATTGCACGCTCATGCGATTCATTCGTAGGCACCTCGTGCGTGGTGGTGATGGGGGCAGTGTTCTTTGTGGCCTCGAGCAATGCCCGCCAACTTTCCGATGCTTTCATTGGTTTGCGTTCATTCATATATTCATGATAGCTGCTTTTCGATGCGCTCCATTTCAGCGATTTCATGTTCAAGCTCTGCCTGTGCCGCCTGTAGTGCTGCCGTATCTCCGGCTTCTCGCGCAGCGATAATACGCGCCAAGACTTCACGCGCCCGTGCCTCGTGCCGCGTTAATTCCTCACGCAGCTCTAGTTGTGCCGCGAGCGCTTTTTCCAGATTCGCACCCTTGCTGCCAAGTGTCGGAGCGGGTATGACGAAATCTTTGAGACATTTTTCCCATGCGGCATGCTCAGCTTGCTGCAATTGCGTGAGACGTTCATGCGATTCGCTGATCACTTTGCTCAGCGCGGCGATTTCGTCATCAGTAGTATCTGGATCAAGGCGTTTGTCGCGCAGGTCCTCTTCGAATTGGCAGGTGTTTTGTGCAAGCACCTGTGCGCGCTGCGTTAGACCGGATGCGCGTATATAGAGCTGAATCAGGCGCTCGACTTCGGTGAGGCGAGCCCTCGCATGCGCGCGATCCTTTTCGGGAAGGATTGGATTGCTGATGTCGCGGCGCACTGAACGCAGCTCACTGAGCAGCAGTGTGTGCCACATCTTCCGGCGGAGCTGTTCAAAATCGCTGCGCAGGGTGTCATGTGCGATGAGTACCGAATCAGCGCGGTTTATAGCAAATCTCGTAGCGTGGTATGCGGGGTCCGCTTTAGAAAGGTGCCGCCACGGGCGCGCACGCGATCCTATCGCGAACACATCGGCTTTTGTGATGGCGTGGAATCGTGCGTGCGCTGCTGCATAATCACGGGCAGCACCATCCGGATCGGGGTTAAACCGCATCTGCGCCTCTATTTCCTGAATTTTTGACGGAAATTCTTTCAGACGAATTTCGAGTTGCTCAACCATACGGAGTACTGTTTCGATATCGACACGGATGTTCTCGGAAACGGGTGTGGCAACTTCGGGAACGCGCTCCACGGTGCCCACCGGCGGGCGCTGTTCAATTTCGAGCATTTTGTCGCGTATCGCAGATTTCAGTTCCTCTCCGCTCTTATTCAAGATTTGCCACAACGAACCCACAAAAATGCCCCCCAAAGCCTCTTTGGTATCCATGCGTTGTAGGAATGTGTGCACATGTTTGATAGTTGTGTCCGCCTGATGTGCAGAGAAAGCGCGGCGTTCTGCCTCAGTCTGTTTTTCGCGCGTGTGGATAAACGCCCGCAAACGCTCGTGGTACTCCTCGTCTGTTTCGTGTTCGTTGCGGGGCGGGTAGATAGCCTCACCGGAAAGTGGCTGGAGTATTTTGAATGTCACTGAAAGTTTTCTGAATAGATCGGCGTAGTTTCGCAATAGACGCGGCGTCTCTTCGGCAGTGGTTTTCCGCTCGCCGTCGGTCGCTGTGGCAGAATCACGCAGGCGCTCAGAGCGTAAATGCTCAGTGATTTCTTGCATTGCCTGCGCGGCAAGTTTGATGCGGTGCTTTTCAGCATCAGTGTATGCGGAGTTGGTGTCTACTGCGCGCACGATATCTACGAGCCGCGACATGAAGCGATCGACATGCTGTCGTTTTGCACCCTCGTCCGATTCGAGATCGTAGGAGCGCAGTTCCCGCGAGACGAGACTATCGCGCCAGAGTCCGGTAGCAATGACGGTGTCGAGTCCGGTGATTTCACGAATGATTTCATGGAGCGTCGGCGCGCCTTCTTTTGTAGCGCTGCTGAATAGCTCGTCAGTAAATATCTTTTGCAGCCGCGCAAATTCGTCCGGATGTGCTGGCACATTTTCTATGAGCACCGCCCCTGCGCTCTTTTTTACCGCTGCTTTCGCTGCTTTTGTGTAGGCGGCATGCACTGCCTCAACGGTGATTGATTCACTGACATCTCGCACTGCGTTTTGCAATGCTGGGGATAGTTTTTTGTCGATACTTCGGGCTATTGAGTGTACCCGCATGGCTACATGACCGCGCAACTGCTCCACTGCATATTCGATAGCTTCTTTACGCTCGTGCTCGGTGCCTACCATTTCTTGGTATTCGGGAGATAGTGCGGCAAGCATGATGCTGATTGGTTGTCCGATGGATCGGATTGTTTCTCCCTCTTTCCACGGGAGCTCGAGGGCGACGATACCCTTGGTAACTCCGTAGGAGAAATAAAACCGTTGCGCACCCTGCAGTGGGGTGGTTAGCGCATCTGAAATGAGGCGATTAGGTCCAACGTTTTGCAGAATGCGCGTTGCGGCGTTTATCGGTCGATCGCTGCCGGGTAGCGTGACATACAGTTTATGGAGCAGCTGATCTGCAATGGCTTTCAATCCGCTGCCAACTTTTTCGCGGGCGATATTGCGCTCTTTCACTAGTTCCGTAAATGGCGGTCCGCCATCACGCCACAGATGAGCCTCTTCTTCGGCGGTGATGATGGTGCGCTGCTTCAGTGTGGTGGCAATACGATTCTGTATTTCCTGTTGGACGGCAGATGTCATTTTCGAAGAGATGTCGTCCAAAGTATGAGCAGTAAGTAATTCCATAATTCGCTCAGCAGGCTTTCCGCTTAAGGCATCAACCGCGGAGCGGATTTTCCTCTCCGACGCAAGCGTGGAATATTTCTTTAAAACACTCCCTATAAAAACAATAGGGACACGTTTTTCCCTGACAATGTGCTGGAATGCATCATGCACCGCATCGATGCGAAGCGCGTTACCGAATTCATCGTTGCCGGTCCAAAATTCTATAGCACTGCGCAACATCGGCAGGTAGGTGCTTTCAACAGCTGCAAGCTCTGTAAGCAGGCGCTTTTGATTGCGGAGGTCTTTTTCAGAATCTGGCTGCTTCGCTTGTATTTTTTTCACCTCAGCTGCAATGATGTTGTGCAATTGTTCACTGGTCAGGCGATCGGGGATCGCTTCGAGTTTTAATTCGCGAAATATATGTATGATAGCGCCGAGAGGCGTCATGATGTCAGAAATTGACGGACTCATCTCACCGCTCGCAAAATCTTTTTCGAGAGGACCCCCGACGATGGTTATTTTCCGAGACTCCGAGGGGGGTGTAGTGCGGTGCGGATCCGAGTGCTCAACGGCAATTTTTACCGGCGTTTTTTCGGGTGCCATATAGAGAATGTGCCGCATCGGCGGTTACCTTTTATGATACCGTTTTTGGGCGAGTTTTTGGGAAGTTATCCACTCGTTTTGGATAGGCAACAGGCGAGGTCTGGGGGCAAGTGCCGGCAGATTCAGAGCTCGTTTCGAAACCCTTCCCTGCCTACACACGTCGTGTTCTGGCTGCGGCGCACTCGTCTCGGACTCATTGTATCCCCGATACATTTCGTCCTCCGACGAGACGCCTCGCCGACGAACACGACATGCTCGGTTCGGGAACCCTGGTTTCGAAACAAGCTCTAGCTTTTCAACATGCTAAAATATTTAGATGCTGAAATCGGTGGAACTCAACGGCTTTAAATCGTTCGGCAAGAAAGTCGAGCTCGAATTCACTTCGCCCATTGCGGCGATCGTGGGGCCGAACGGCTCGGGCAAGAGCAATGTGGCGGAGGGTTTGCGTTTTGTGCTTGGCGAGCAATCGATGAAATCGCTGCGCTCGAAGCGTGGCGAGGATTTGATCTGGGGCGGCTCACACGCGCTGCCGCGCAGCAATCGCGCGTCGGTGAAGGTGGTATTTGATAATTCTGAGCGGCGACTCGACATCGACTTTCCCGAGGTGATCATCGAGCGCGTTGTGTATCGCGATGGGCAAAATGAATACGTGATGAATGGCACGAAAGTGCGGCTCAAGGATGTTATCCGGCTTTTGGCGGGCGCGAATATCGGTGGTTCCGGATATCAGATCATTTCACAAGGCGAGGCGGATCGCATTTTGAATGCGTCGCCGCGGGAGAGGCGTGAAATGGTAGAAGACGCGCTCGGGCTTAAATTGTACCAACACAAAAAAGCGGAGAGCGAGCGCAAGCTTGAAGAGACGCGCGAAAATATTGAAAAGGTGGAATCGTTGCGCCGCGAGCTCGCCCCGCATTTGAAGTTTCTCTACAAACAAGTCGAAAAGATCGAGAAAGCCAAAGAGCTTAAGGAAGAGCTGGCAGTGAAGCTTGCTGAGTATCTTGCGCGCGAACACGCGTGGATCGCGGCAGAAGACGCGCGTTTGAAAGAGGAAGAGCAGGCGCACAAAGCAGAGCTTGCGAAGGCGCGTGAGGCGATAGCGGCTGCGCGCAGCACGAAAGAGCAATCGGGTGCGGATGGCGGTAGTGCGCTTGGTGGCGAGATGGCAAAGCTTGAGCAGGAACTGCGCGACATCCGCGTAAAACGCGATGAGCTCTCGCGCGAGCTTGGGCGCGCTGAGGGGGCATTTGAAGCGGCGCAGCAGATCCCACAGAATGGAGGCAACATTTCTCAGCGCGACGCGGAAGATTTCGTGCAAGCAATCGACAAGGGTGTTGAGGAGGCACTCAAAGTGGATACGCTCGAGATGGTGCGCGAGGTGCTTGGTCGCGTGCAGCACAAAGTGCATAATTTTCTTGCGATTATAAAACTGGGGAGCTCGGATGCGCTGCGCGATTCGCGTGATGATCTCAAGAAACGCGTAGATGATTTTAATGCGCAGGTGAAGACAGTCGAGCAGCAGGAGGCGGCAGCACTCGAGCGTATCAAGGCGATACGCGAGAAAGAGCGCGCGTCGCGCGAGGCGCTCTATAGCGCGGAGCGCGAGGTACTCACCCTCGAGAGCAGGGTGCGTGAAGTGGAAGCGCGGCTTTTGCAGGTGGGGCACACGCGGGCGGACATTGCGCGAGCACGAGAGCAATTTGAAATGGAAGTGCGTGAGGGGATAGCACTTATTGGTGCCAAGGTGCACGCATGGGACAAAAACACCGTGCCCGAGGGCGCTCTTTCTGAAGACAGGGGCGAACAACAAAAACGCAGACGCGACATTGAGCGGCTCAAGATAAAAATAGAGGAGTACGGCGGGGGAGGGACGGGCGATGATGTGCTCAAAGAATACAACCAGACGCGCGAGCGTGACGAATTTCTCGGGCGCGAATTGGGCGATCTTGCTCAGTCCGAGCAGAATTTACGTCAGATTATTGAAGAGCTCGATGCCAAAATGGACGAACGCTTCACCGAAGGTTTGGCGAAAATTAATGAAGCGCTGCAGACGTTTTTTGAAAAGCTGTTCAGTGGCGGGGGAGCGAAATTTGAACTTGAGAAACCGATTCGCGAGAAGCGTGAGGCGGGTGATTTCGACGATGAAGATGAAGAAGAGGGGGCGCCGCCGGAAACAGAGGATGAACCAGTCGCGGGACTCGCGGTATCGGTGCATTTGCCGCGCAAGAAAGTGCGCGGGCTTGAGGTGCTCTCAGGCGGCGAGCGCGCGCTCACTTCTATCGCGATGATTTTTGCGATGTCGCAGGTCAATCCGCCGCCATTTTTGATTCTCGACGAGACCGACGCCGCGCTCGATGAGGCAAACAGCAAGCGCTATGCGGATATGATTCGTGAGCTCGCGAAGCGCAGCCAGCTCATTTTGATCACACACAACCGCGCGACGATGTCCTCCGCCGGCGAGCTCTATGGCGTCACGATGGGGCAGGACGGCGTTTCAAAATTGCTTTCAGTCAAACTCGAAGAGGCCGAGCGCGTGGCGAAGTAGTCGTAGACTGCGAAATGAGAAGCAAAACGCCCCGCGAGATCAATTCTTGATCTCGCGGGACCTATTTCACCACGCATCATCCTCATCAAACTCTGAGATTAGAACGATGCAGGGCTCTCCCTTACTGTCGCGGGCATTTGCCCGTCGCGTTGCCTCGCTTCCTATCGGAATGCCCACTTCTACGAGCACCCCACTCCCAACGTTGCCGCCAAGATCGTGCTCGATGAACTTTTTGACAAGCTCCGCCGCTTTTTCAGCGACAGTAGGGAGGGTCTTGCTTGCTTCAGTCATGGCCGGGGTTTCTCCTTTAGCCAAAGCCAGATTCCGTCCGGCACGGTTGAGTCCAAGGCTATTATAACACGCTCAAAATATTACGCAAGTTCTGTTCGCCTGAATTCAACTTCGAAGTGCAACACTCCATGCTTGTAATGGCGTCTTAAAAC
>CAYWZA010000031.1:0-10684 GCA_964462785.1 uncultured Candidatus Saccharibacteria bacterium
TTTTAAGACGCCATTACAAGCATGGAGTGTTGCACTTCGAAGTTGAATTCAGGAATACCGGTATTGACAAACGTGGATTAGAGGAGTATAATGTAGCCATGATGGATTCTCAGAGACATTTCGAAAAAAATGAGACGGGGACGATGCTCATGGTCTCGCTGGTCATGTTTTTACTGACACTTTCCGCTTTTTACTCAATCGGGTTTGTGCCGTCGTACATCGATGGTGAGTACCCGAGTATCTCGGTAACTGCCGAGCCGGAAGTGCAGTCGCCGCCTGACAATACTAACCAAATTGCGCTTTCATCACTGCCGCAACTCGGCGAGTCGGTGCTTTCGTCGTTGCGAGATGATGCTTCGGGCGCTTCTGCAGTGCCTGCAGTCGAGCCAGAACGCATTGTTATTCATTCGATTGGTGTCGATTTGCCCGTGTTGAATCCCACCGAGACAAGTGTTGAGGCGCTTGATCTCGCACTCCTTTCAGGATCAGTGCGCTACCCACTTTCTGCAAGACTCAATGAAGATGGAAACATTTTTATCTTCGGGCACAGCTCACGCATCGCATTTGTTAAGAATCCGATGTTTAAAGCATTCAATCGCATTTCAGAATTACGTGAGGGCGATACTATTAAAATCACCGGTGGCGGCATAGCGCACATCTATAGGGTAAACGTCGTGCGACGCACCGATGTGAGCGAAGAGTTGATTGACCTTTCACCAACACTGGGTAAACGCCTCACACTCTCTACCTGCGATTCTTTCACTGGCAAGACATCACGCTTCGTTGTCGAGGCAGACTATATCGGCGCATACAAAGACGAGTGAGCAGGGTATTAGCACCACGTCACAGTGCTTTTGCAGCTTCAATAATGAAGCTGTGTTCGCCGTTGCGATGCGAGGTGCGACCCTTGAGGATGATGCAGGAGCCAGTGGTGAGGATTTTGTCGTACTCCTTAAGCACCCGCGGGAATGCCACTGCCTCGATGGTGTCGCCATAATCCGCGATGGTGATGAACGCCATCTTCTCCCCGTTCTTGGTGAGAATTTCGTGGCGTAAGTCGACGATACCGGAAAGGGTGGTTTGGGTATCAGGCGCCAATTTCTCTTTTGTTTTTTTGATATCAAATTTTTGGCGCGATAGTTTTTCTTTGTAGGCATCGAGCGGATGACCGGAAATATAGAGCCCTAGTAATTCCTTTTCCCACGCGAGTTTCTGTAAGAATGCCGCCTTGGGAGCGTTGGGAAGTTTCAGCGCACGCATATCATGTTTCCCGCCAAACAGGGAAGTCTGGTCTGCAGAAATCTTCAAGTGCTCCTTGCGGTGCTCAAGGAGCGTTTCGATACCGGAGAGCATCGCGCCGCGCTCGCCGAGCTGATCGAGTGCGCCGCTCTGTATGAGCGCCTCAAGTGATTTTTTATTGAGATTTTTATCAGGTACGCGCGTAAGAAAATCCTCGAGTGATGCAAAACGCCCGTTCTCGCGTGCTGCAATGATGCTATTCGCGACACCTTCGCCAAAGTTTTTTATAGAACCAAGCCCGAAACGAATGGTCACATCGTCTATCACAGTAAAGTCGCGCATACTTTCGTTCACATCGGGAGCCAAAACCGCAATTCCCATGCGTTTGCACTCGGCGACTATCGCACCAATTTCCTCTACATCGCCCGCGTCCGCCGTGAGCAACGCCGCCATGTAATCGACGGAATAATTTGCCTTCATATATGCGGTTTGGTAGGCGAGATTGCCGTAGGAGACCGCGTGGGCTTTGTTGAACCCATACGCGGCGAATGTCTCGATTTGCTCCCAGAGTTTTTTTGCGACCGGCTCTTTCATGCGGCGTTCGACGCACCCCGAAATGAAACGCTCTTTTTGTGCGCGCATTTCTTCGGGGATTTTCTTTCCCATGGCCTTGCGGAATTTATCGGCTTCGACCCATGTGTACCCCGCGAGATCGACGGCAATCGTCATGACGTCATCTTGATAGATCAAAATGCCATACGTGGGCTTCAAGACGCTTTCCATGCGCGGATCGAGGTAGCTCACGAGATCGGGGTTTTTCTTGCGCTTGATGTAGTCGGGGATAAACGCCATAGGACCGGGGCGGTAGAGGGCAACCATGGCGTTGATATCGTGAATGGTCGATGGTTCCAGTTCCTTGAGATAGGCTGTCATACCCTGGCTTGCAAGCTGAAAGACGCCGAGCGTGTCGCCGCGTGAGAGCATGGTAAAGGTGCGCTTATCATCGCGCGGGACCGTGTCGATATCGACGCGTGTGTTAAGGCGCACCTCCACGCGCGCGACGGCATCTGCAAGCACAGAAAGGTTTTTGAGTCCGAGAAAGTCGAATTTGATGAGCCCGACACCACCGTATTCATCAGCAATGCTATACATATCATACTGCGTGATGGTTTTGCCGCCCTTTGGATCGAGCTGAATGGGCACAAAATCGGTCACGGACGAAGGGGCAATCACGACACCTGCTGCATGTACGCCGATGTGACGCACGTTGCCTTCGATTTTCCGCGCGAGGTCCAGCACTTCGCGCGCCTCCGCGTCATCCTCATACACTTGCCGCAGGTCAGCGACTTCTTTGAGCGCGCTATCAATAGTGACGGCAAACCCCTGCTTACCGAATGGAATGAGTTTTGCGATTTGATCCCCCGTGTTGTACGAGTGACCAAGCGCGCGTGCCACATCGCGCACCGCCGCGCGAGCCATCATCGTCCCGAAAGTTCCTATCTGCGCGACGTGATCCTCACCATATTTCCGCCGTGCATAATCGATGAGCTCGTCGCGGCGGCTGTCGGCTATATCCATGTCGATATCGGGCGCTGTCGGGCGATCGGGGTTGAGAAAACGCTCAAAGGGCATGTTGAACGTGATGGGATCAACGGTCGTGATGCCGCAGAGGTAGGAGACCAGCGATCCGGCAGCGGAACCACGTGTGTTGGTGAAAATATGTTGCTCGCGCGCATAGGTGAGCAGATCAGCGACGACGAGAAAATAGGGGGCGAATCCTTTTTTAGCGATGATGCCGAGCTCGTAGTCGATGCGCTTTACGATCTCCGGTGTGCGGACGAGCCCACGTGCATCGATGCCGCGCTCGGCGAGCGCGCGCAGTTCGGTGTCATGTGAGCTCCCCTCGGGGATGGGAAAATAGGGAAGCACGGCTTTGCCGAGCGTGAGTTCGAGCGTACAGGCGTTGTTGATTTTAATGGTGTTTGCAATGAGCTCCTCTTCACCCGCAAATAATTCATGCGCCCGCTCACGGGAAATGAACGAAAAATCTTCGACCCCCACGCCCATGTCGCGGTCGAGTACCGTCCCCGATTTTATTTTCACCACCAATTCGCGCGCAAACGCGTCTTCGGGTTTGAGGTAGTACGTGTCATGCGCGGCGACGAGCGGCACGCTCCGCTCGCGCGCAAACGCGCCCCACTTTTTCATACGCTGTTCATGCCCTTCGATTTCTGCGTGATGCGTGATCTCCGCATAGAGATTTTCGCCAAATGCTTCCCGATACCATGCGAGTGATTCCTCGGCGCGCTCTATATCTCCGTCGCGCAGGTGTTGCGCTGCCTCGCCCGCGAATGATGGGATGATAGCGATGAGTCCGTCATGATACTCGCCCAGCAATTCTCTGTCCGCGCGCGGGGTGTAATAGAAGCCCTCGAGGTGTGCGCGGCTCACCAGCTTCACCAGATTTTGATAACCGATGTCGTCTTTCGCGATGAGCACTAGGCGGCTTGTCTTGTTGTCGATGCGATGCTCCTTATCGAAACGTGTGCGCGGGGCAACATAGAGATCAACGCCAATGATGGGTTTGATACCCTGCTTCTTGCATTCCTTATAAAAATCAATGGCTCCGTAGAGGCTGCCGTTATCAGTGAGCGCAAGGGCTTTTTGACCGTCTTCTTTTGCAGCGGCAATGAGCTCTTCGACTTTTGGTAATGCGGTCAACAACGAGTAGTGCGAGTGGACATGCAAATGTACGAAATCACCGGCGCGCGACATATAGCATAGTATATCTGCTTGGGCTTTATGGAGCGAATCGCGCTTTACAGCCAGTCGTCACGGGCGTACCGTACGATTAGAGAAGAGGAGGATGTCATATGTCCAGGCGAGATGTGTTTATTTGCGACGCCGTGCGCACGCCATTTGGCAAATTCATGGGTGCATTCAAAGATATGCCGAGCGCACGACTTGGCGCAACGGTAGTGCGCGCGCTCTATGAGCGTCAGTGCATACATCCGAGAAATATCGATGGAGTCTTCATGGGCGAGGTGCTCACTGCCGGTGAAGGGCAGAACCCCGCACGCCACGCAGCGCTTGGCGCAGGCTTGCCTAACAGCTGCCAGACTGAAACGTTCAATAAAGTCTGCGCATCATCCCTCAGTGCGATGCGCCATGCGACGCACATGATTCAGGTGGGCGAAGCACAGTGCATGATTGCGGGCGGTATGGAGAATATGAGCCGCGCGCCATATCTTATGCGCCGTGGACGTCGACATGCAGGAAGTGCACCGCTTGCAGATATGCAGGTATCAGGGGTGCTCGATCCCGCGCAACCCGCGGAAGACAGCATGATCCATGACGGACTTACCGAACCATCGGATGCCGCGCGTCGCCACATGGGTGCGTTTGCGGATGAGTGCGCTCGCACGTACAAAATTTCGCGGATGGATCAGGAGGCGTTCGCGTACACGAGCGCAACACGCGCTGCAGAGCATAGGAAGCAGGGGCAGGTTGTTTTGTGCAGTGCTCTAGTATCCGATGAATGTCTGCGCGCACCAAATGCAGAAGCAACGAAAGCACTCAAACCCGCTTTCACGTCGGAAGGAACGGTCACCGCAGCGACATCGTCGCAAATTGCCGATGGTGCGTCAGCGGTTTTGCTTGCAAACGTAACAGCGGTCAATTCGCTTGAGCTTACCCCACTTGCCCTCGTGCGCAGGTTCAAAGCGTTCTCGCATCGGCCGGAATGGTTCACGACGGCGCCGACATACGCAATCCAGACACTATTGCGCGAATTGCATATGCGCGTTGATGATGTTGATCTTTTTGAAATCAACGAAGCGTTTGCAGTGGTGCCGCTCCATGCAATGGAAACACTCAACATTCCGCGCGAGAAAGTGAATATATGGGGCGGGGCGATTGCGCTCGGGCATCCGCTCGGTGCGAGCGGCACACGCATTGCAGGCTCGCTCGCCTGGCAGCTTAAGGTGCTCAACAAACGACGCGGTATTGCCGTCGCCTGTAACGGTGGCGGTGAGGCGGTCGCCGTTATGCTCGAGCGACCATAACCATTCGTGATCAAACCCCGACGCCATGCGCCGGGGTTTTTCGTTGACATGCCGTGTCGTAAATACTAGGGTTGGCTAAGAAAACAGGAGAGAAAGGCATGATTGA
This sequence comes from uncultured Candidatus Saccharibacteria bacterium, assembly GCA_964462785.1. Classification (GTDB taxonomy): domain Bacteria; phylum Patescibacteriota; class Minisyncoccia; order Phycocordibacterales; family UBA2100; genus JACQKA01. Next base: position 5,410 of record CAYWZA010000031.1, read on the forward strand.
ATTTGGTAAAGGCAATCTGCGTATTCCCAAACTCGCGAAAAAAGTGTACCTCGTGAGCGTGGGCATGACCGATTTTCGGAAGTTCTATCCGGAAAAACAGTCGTCAGAGCTATGTCTTGAAGCCGTTAAAATGGCTGTACAGAGGCTTAAAAAATCTCCAAAAGAATTTCGGGGCATGGTGAACTACTGCGTCTATTCGCAGTTCGCAGATCACTTCGGTGATCAGCTGCTCGCGGAAGCAAAGATTCATGATTACCTGGGGCTTGATCCCATCGGTAACGTCGGTGTGAAAACCGGCGGCGCGACGGGCGGCACGGCAGCGAATACAGGCATCATGGCGGTCGCCTCAGGCTACGCCTCGATGGCGGTTGTCGTCGGCTGGGAGCGGATGGATGAAGTCGATACGCGGCAGGGCAATGCATACATTGCATCTGCGGCGTGCAAAGATTTCGAATCAAATCTCGGCTGGTCATATACCAGCTACTATGCACTCATGATGCAACGCTATTTGGCGGAAAATAACCCGAAACGCGAGACGTTGGCAAAAATCGCCCAGAAGAATCATCACTACGCGCGGTTCTCACCGTTCTCGCAGTTACCCGGCGATTATTCGATTGAGGAAATCCTCGGTGCAAAAGTCGTTTCTGATCCACTGACATTTCCCGAATGCTGCGCTATGAGCGTGGGTGCGTCTGCGCTCATACTCTGCGATGAAGAAACAGCATACCAGCTCACCGACCATCCGGTCGAAGTGATTGGCATGGGTGCCGGATCGCATACATTGCGTACGGCGGATCGGCGCGATATGCCTATTTTGCTGCTGCCAAACGAAACAGACGCGACGTACAAAGATCGCACAGACGAGTGGCCGGGATTCACCAGCTTTCTCGCAGCGCGCTTTGCAGCGTATCAGGCGTACAATATGGCAGGCATTAAAGATCCTGTGGAGGAGCTTGATCTTGCTGAGACACACGATGCGTTCACGGTCTCCGATATTCAGACATACGAAGATGTCGGTTTTCGTCCGTATGGGCGCGGAGCGGAGTTTGTCGAAAGTGGCGATGCCTATCTTGGCGGGCGTTTGCCGACGAATCTCTCCGGCGGATTGCTTGGGTCAATGCATGCGGTGGGGGCGACAGGTCTCTTCCAGCTTGCGCAGATTTTCTGGCAAGTGCGCGGAGAATGGCTCAATGTCCACGGTGACGAAACGCTGTGGGCAAAGTACGGCAAGAAGAAACCTGCAGACTTTAAAAATCTGCAAGTTCCAAACGCGAAACGCGGCATGGCGATCAGTCATGCTGGTACCGGCTCGCATGTGACCTGCATCATTCTTGAGAGGAGATAACGATGAGTCAGACACACCAGAGACAGAAAGTTATCGTGCCGCCTGATTTGGCAACCACTCTTGTAGCGAGAAATTTCGGGCAAGATGTTCCGCCAGAGATTATCGTGCGTGAAAATCCGCGCACCATTGTGCATCGGCATACGTATGGCGGACTCTCACATTTTTTCTTGAGCCTTGCCAAGGGAAAGCTTATGGGGCGGAGATGCAATAGTGCATCATGCGCGCATACAGGAACGTGGCTTCCGCCGCGTGTGCATTGTCCGGATTGCTGGAAGGAAATGCAGTGGGTTGAGGTAGATACCAGTCATGCGTGGGTGTATACGCACTCGACCACCAATCTTCCCGGAGCAGGATTCCTCGCAAATACTCCGTGCCCACTTATATCGGTAGAGATGCCGAATGTGTGCACGAAGTTTATGAGCTACCTCTCCGAATTCGGAGAAGACGAACCGTATATCGGTATGCCTGTGAGAGCGGTGTTTCGGACAAAAAATCCGACATACACTATTCTCGATGTCAGTTGGGTGCCGATAGAAATTTCTGAGTGGCAATGACGTGAACCCTCCGCTAACGCGGAGGGTTTTTCATGGACAGAGTGGTGCACATACGGTAGGTTGTCCCAAGAACAAGGAGATTGGAAAGATGCCATACATTCACAAAGAAAGCCGTAGGGATTTTGAGAAGATACTCAATAAAGTTCCTACATTTGCATCCGTAGGCGAGTTGAATTTCTTAATCTGCGAGACGTTAGCAAAGTATATTGAAGATGTGGGCGGACTCAACTATCGGAGTATAAATGATTGTCTCGGAGCTCTTGAAGGCGCTAAATTGGAATTTTACCGTCGCGTTGCTGCTCCCTATGAAGAAAAGAAGCAACGGGAAAATGGCGATGTCCGTGCCTTCGAGCAATTTGGTCTTGATGTGTATTCCGACAAATAGACCTCGACCCCCGCGCGTGCGCGGGGGTTTTGCTATGCTGTGTGGATGCACTGGGTCATTGGAATTGATGAGGTGGGGCGAGGACCCTTAGCGGGACCGATTGCGGTGGGAGCTGTGGCGATTCTACTTTCCGAAAATGAGTGGTCATGCTGGGAAGGACTTAAGGATTCTAAAAAATTAAGCGAAAAGCGAAGGGAGGCATGGTATGCGCTGATGGACGAAAGAAAGATCAATCGTGCAGTTTCTATGGTGAGCGCGGCTACCATAGACAAAGTGGGGATTGCTCATGCGGCTAAGAGTGCTGCCGCGCATGCAATAGCGCGGCTTAATCTTACCCCCAACATCGCTCGCGTATTGCTCGATCACGGACTCAAGGTTCCTGCCGAGTGGGAACAGGAGCAATTTGTGAAAGGGGATGAACGGTTTCCCGCGATTGCCCTTGCATCTATTTTTGCAAAAGTGACACGCGATAGATACATGGTTAGCCTCGCTGAAAAATTCCCCGCATATGGCTTTGACCAGCATAAAGGATATGGCACCGCTCACCACTACGCCGCCCTCAAAAAACACGGACCCACCCCCCTGCATCGACGTACATTTTTAGGATAACGCTGGGCGAGTACATAAAGCAGTTGCTTCGTGTACTCGCCCAGCACGTTCAGTGACATATTGCACGCCCGCGGCACTCATGGTATGTTGTCTTTCTATGGTAGTACGTATGCGCGCCACACGGGCGCACCGAAATAATCGCCGGAGCCATCACGCTCTCGTTGCCCCTGCAATCGCTAAGTGTGAATGCGGTGCCATGACGCGTCGCCATCAGGCATGCGCGAATTGCGGCAAGTATCGCGGTCGCCAAGTTATTGATATTGTTGCTCGCGCTGAGCGCGCAGCTGATCGCACTAAGCGCAAAGCAAAGGCGCTTCGCGAATCCGGTCAGGCAGAAAAATCTGAGCAGAAAGAGGAGGGAGCAAAAGCAGCGTAGCCCGCAAGGTAATCCACGGCGGTTGGCTCGTGTGCGCTCTTGCGTTTTTAAATACGATATACTGCACCTATGGCAAACCGACGGCTTTCTCGCTCGATTGCCCTTCAGACGCTTTTTGAATGGGATTCGGCGGATTACGCACTCGCGCAAGACGAGCTCTTTAAGCGCCTCGATAACAACATCGCTGAGTTTGGCGGCAGCGAATCAGACAAGCCGTTCATGCAGTCGCTTATCCGGACAGTCATCGCCAAGCGGCAGGAATTGGACGACATCATCGAAAAGGCAGCTCCCGAGTGGCCGATTGATAAAATTGCCCGCATCGATAGAAACGTGATCCGCATCGGTCTTGCGGAGCTTTTGTTTGCCGACAAAACGCAGGTGCCCGCTAAGGTGGCAATCAACGAAGCGGTTGAACTGGCAAAAACATTTGGCAGCGATTCAAGCAGCAAATTCGTCAACGGCGTTCTCGGCGCCGTGTATGTTGAACTGGGCGAGCCAGGGAAAGACGATGCGCCAAAAAAAGATAAAAAACTTCCGCGTGAGCAGATGCCGCTTGAGCACCTTGCGGGGGCTGTGGTATACGCAAAGCATGAAGGGCAGACGTACCTCGCATTCGTGCACGACATCTTCGGACACTGGACGATCTCTAAAGGCAAGGTGGAGCAGGGCGAAGACATTTCCGCCGGAGCAATTCGCGAAATCAAGGAGGAGATGGGGCTCGACATCACCATCAAATCGGAATTAGGCGTGAATGAATACATTGCAAACGACCCCGCAGCTCCAGGGGGCAAGAAGCGCAAGCGAGTCACCTATTTCCTCGGAGAATCGCCGTTCGCGGACATCACCCTCGGTCCTTCCGGCGGCTTGGATGCGGCGCAGTGGTTTCCGCTTTCGCAGGTGGGCAATCTTAATTTTTACGACGACACGCTCAAAATTATCGTGCCGGCGATCAATGTGCTGGCACAAAAAGATCCGCAGGAGGAGGGAGGGGAGACAAAAAACGAAGCTCCTAAAAAGCACCCTCGCCGCAGGAAAAGCCACACTGCTTGAAATGCCGTTTGCTGCGGGGTACGCATGGGCGTGGCGAGTTTAAATGTTTTCAGAGCCTGCGCTGGGGTGAATACCCCGTATATAACGAACTGTTGAAAATCGCGGAGAAGTGATGTATAGTGTGCACACATAGACAGTACACAGCAGATTGATATCTTTTGTGTAGTGTCCGTGCAACCATGGATCACAACTTCACTCCATTCGAACACAAGACCGGTTTTACTTTCAAGAACAAAACGCTGCTGCGGCAGGCGTTTACACACCGTTCATATCTGAACGAGCATAAAGGTTTTGGCGAGCACAACGAGCGTTTGGAATTTCTTGGCGATGCTGTGCTTGAGCTTGTTGTTTCAGAATTTCTTTTTGGCCAGTATTCCACCAAACCTGAAGGCGAGCTTACCGCGTATCGCGCAGCGTTGGTGAACACCACAAGCATTTCTCAAGCGGCGCAAGAATTGGGAATGAACGATTTCCTTCTACTCTCCCGCGGCGAAGCAAAAGACAAAGGCCGCGCGCGGCAATACATCCTCGCCAATACGTACGAGGCATTTATTGGGGCGCTCTATCTTGATCAGGGATACGATGCAGCAGCGCATTTTATCGCCGATACCTTGCTTTCTAAAGTTGATGCAATTGTAAGAGGCGAGCTCTGGCAGGATTCAAAAAGCGAATTTCAAGAAATGGCACAAGAAAAATTCGGCACCACGCCGCATTATGAGCTCGTGGACGAACGCGGACCTGATCACGACAAACAATTTACCTCCGCCGTTTTTATCGGCGATCGCGAGATTGCCCGCGGAGAAGGGAAGTCCAAGCAAGAAGCCGAGCAAGCCGCCGCCCAAAAAGCCCTCGCTGCGAAGTCGTAAACTTGCGTGCACAGACTCTTCTCCACACCCCACACTAGCTAGTTCAACAAGTAAGTGCAACACTTTGAGATAATCAAAGTGCATGAAATA
>CAYWZA010000032.1:0-9561 GCA_964462785.1 uncultured Candidatus Saccharibacteria bacterium
ACACTAGGCTGGTAATGTACAAGGTTGGTGTTCAAAAATATGGGGGAGGGTCATTCAAAGTCACACCAGTTGGGTGAAAAATATAGAGTAGAAGGGTACACGCTTAAGCCATAGGTCCATGTGAGGGATTAAACCAAATATTCGATTCGTCGACTAAGACCGCATGGCATACCCAGCGGTCTTTTCTCACACTGTGTAGCCTACGACACACCACAATCCGGTGCCAATCGCATCGTCCGCCGCAACAATTTAATACCCCCACAATTCCAATACTGGAAATACAAAGGTGAGCACGGGTAAGATGGAATCAAGAGAAATGGATTCAACAGCGGCAGCTGTTTGCGATTGCAATGCGTATGAGATTTGCCTCCCTGGAACGCGCGATGACGTCGCCTGCACTGAGAAAGAAACTTGTGTATCAGCTGACGTATTTAGCCGCGCGTCCTCGCAGCGGACGTAATACACATAGAGTGATCCACGGGCAAGATTCGTAAATATGTGCGTATGCCGCATGCCGCCGGTGTTTGAAAAGCCCTTCATGCTGCCGGTGAGCATATTCGGATTTGTGCCCCAGCGGCAGTTCGCGGGCTCATCAGTATCGATAGTGAGCGTGGTGTCGAGTGCATTGTATGGCAGCTGCGCAGGCGGCGCGACTACGGTGATCACGGGCGGGGTTATATCAGGACCGGACTCTACAGGGGTGGTTGATGCAGCTGGTTTGGATGTGGGCGCGACTGGCAACGGCTCAATGGTGAGGGTAGGCGGTGGAGGAACCGGTGTCGTTGTGGACGGGGGAGGAGGAACAGCTCCTGCGATTGAAGCGTTTATGAGCGCGCGCGTCTTAGGACCGACGCTGCCGACAGGCTCCAGACCGCTTGCCTGTTGATAGGTAGCCACCGCTTTTTTTGTGAGTGTCCCAAAATATCCTGTTGCTTCCACTTTCAAATATCCTAGTGATATAAGCACTTGTTGCAGCGCTGTGACATCATCCCCACGCGAGCCCATGGAAAGTGGGCGCGTGAGTGTCGCGGCTCCTGCAAGCGCCGGCACCACAATCACAATGCATGCGAGCATGAGCGCTTTTTTCATATCTATATTGTACGGAGATATAGGCAATTTGTCGCGCACACTGTGTGGAAACGAGCGCCATGGGCATGCCTTGCGTCTGGTTAGTGTTTTGTATACGGTGCGTACAGAGTAACACAGAGGCAATAGCAATGCTCAAAGCATTTTTCTGGAACCGCGCGTGGGCGCTATGGGCATATGGCGGCGGCGCATTTCTGTTCGCGTCGCTATACGCACAAGTGTACATGACGGTACTCATTAATACGTGGTACAAGGGTTTCTACGACATACTGTAAGAAGCGCCCAAGCACCAACTCGCTGAGTTTTGGGCGGCGACAATTGCGTTTCCTATATCGCGATTCCGTATGTAATACTTGCAACCATCACCAACTACTTTACGCGGCTATATGCATTTGCGTGGCGTGAGGCGATGACGTTCGATTACATTCCGCGTTGGAGAAACGTCAGTGCAGAGATTGAAGGTGCAAGTCAGCGCATACAGGAAGACGCGTTTCGGTTTTCGCGCATTGTTGAATCATTAGGACTCCAAGTCGTGCGCGCAATTCTTACACTGGTTGCGTTTCTTCCAATTCTCGCCGAACTATCTACATCAGTTGAGCTCGACATGCTCAAAGATATTCCGTATTCGCTGGTATGGGTCGCGATAGCGATCAGTATTGGCGGTATGGCTATCTCTTAGATAGTGGGCGCGAAATTGCCGGGACTTGAGTACAACAACCAAAAGGTTGAGGCGCGATTCCGCAAGGAGCTTGTTTATGGTGAAGATGATAAAACACATCACGCCGCTCCAGAGACGCTCGCCGAATTATTTACCGGCATCAAGTTCAACTATCGACGTTTGTACCTACATTATGGCTACTTCGACATCTGGTTGAATCTGCATGACCAGCTTATGGTGCTTGTGCCCTATGTCATCATGGCGCCGGGACTTTTTTCAGGCGCGGTCATGCTTGGCACAGTAGTGCAGGTTTCGAACACATTCGGCAAAGTGCACGGAAGTTTCTCGCTGTTCGTACAAAATTGGACGACCATTACCGAACTGCGAAGTATTTGGAAACGCTTGCATGAGTTTGAGTGCAATCTAGACAAGCGTCAGCAGAAAGCTGCGATGTAGGATATATGGTAGACCGGCGCTTCGCGCCGGTCTTTTTCGTTTGACCACGAGCAGTATCTCGATACAATCCAATCAGCTATGATGAGGAAATGAGCATGTTCGTAATCGGTCTGGTTGGAGAAAAGGGAAGCGGCAAAGGCACCTTTGCGAAACATTTGGCAGAGACAGCGATGCCCAAATCGGTTCTTTCGGTGCGATTCTCAGACATTCTGTACGATACGCTCGCGTTGTGGGGCATTTCACCTTCTCGGGAAAATCTGCAGAAAATTGCAGTGGTGATAGAGCGGGGTTTTGGTGCGGGTACTCTTGCGAACGCCGTCGCCAGACGTCTTGCCAAACTCGAAGCGGATATCATCATTGTGGAAGGCGTGCGCTGGGATTCCGACGAGGCGCTCATCAGGAGTTTGCCGAACAACACGCTCGTATATGTGACAGCACCCGCTGAGATTCGCTATGCGCGCACAGTGAAGCGTGGTGAAAAAGCGGGAGAATCAGAGACTTCCTTCGAGCAATTTATGCGCGAAGAAAAGGCTCTCAACGAGCTTAATATTCCACTCATCGGCGCGCGCGCCGATTACAAAATCGTTAATGACGGATCGGTCGCGTCGTACCAAGCCGCCATTGTGGAGTTCTGCCGCGCCTGCAATCTATAGAATCAAAAGAGCCGCGTGTGCGGCTCTTTTTTATCTATAAAAGTGATGGTATTGTACATACTATGCCGGCGTAGCTCAGTGGTTAGAGCGAGCGTTTCATAAGCGCTAGGTCCCAAGTTCAATCCTTGGCGCCGGCACAAAAACAAATGAGCCGGATGCGATAGCATCCGGCGAGTATTGTTTTGTAGCTGGGAAAGGCGGCACATCTCTCGCTTTTCCCTCGCTAGATGTTATAATCTTTTCGTTGCGGGAGTAGCTCAACTGGTTAGAGCGCGTCCCTGTCACGGACGAGGTTGCGGGTTCAAGTCCCGTCTCTCGCGCAATTCAACAGACCAACATCCCATCCCCGAACGAAAAGAATTTGAAGTCGCGGGTTTTTGCGAGGGTGTAGAGCTCAAAGAGTTTTTCCCGACCAATGAGTGTGGCGACGAGCATGAGGAGGCTTGATTTGGGGACGTGAAAATTGGTAATGAGACCGTTCACTATGTTGAAATGATATCCTTCGCGTATGAAAAGATTGGTGGTGCTGGCACCGGCATGAACCGCACCGGCGGCATCCGCCGTGGATTCGAGCGCGCGCGCGGCGGTGGTGCCGACGGCGATAATTGGTCTCCCTGCCGCGTGCGCAGCATTAATCTGCTCAGCTGCTTGTGTGGAAATATCGAAGTGCTCATCATGGAGCTTGCCTTGCGCGACAGCCTCTTCGGTCAAGGGTGCGAATGTGCCGAGATTTACGTGGAGGGTGATACGGGTCGATTCAATACCTTTCGCCTTAAGTTTTTCAAGCAGCTCATGGGTGAAATGCAGTGATGCCGTTGGTGCGGCAATGGAGCCATCGTGTGCAGCAAATACCGCCTGATATTTTTCACGCAACTCCTCTTCGGTGAGTGGCGTGTGTTTGAGATAAGGCGGGATAGGGATGCGCCCCGAAGCATGCAGAATGCCAGCGAGGCTGTTCTCGGCACGGAATACATATGCACCATCGTTTGCAATGAGCGTCAGCGCATCGTCTCCGATAGTGAGCCGGTCGCCTACGGCAAGCTTTTTGTTCGCCAGCGCGACGCAGGTATTATGCGGCAGGTCGAGCGATGTGCAGAGGATTTCCACCATACCGCCCGTTTTCTTTTGCGCATAGATACGCGCGGGGATGACTTTCGTGTCGTTGAATACCAACAAGGCATCTTTTGGAAGATATGCGGCGAGGTTTGCAAACGTGTCATATCGCACTGATTCTTCGGCACGTGAGTACACCAAAAGCTTCGCGCTATCGCGCGGCTCGGCGGGCGTGAGCGCGACCATGTCATCTGAGACCTCGTAATCATACGAGGCGAGCAATGTCTCAAAATCATTCATATATCACCTCGCGCAATCTGCTCACGCATCTCGCGGGCAAGGGTATTGAAATAATGCAGGTTGTGCATCGTGAGGAGCGTCATGCCGGTGATCTCACGTGCGCGAATCAGATGAGATATATACGAGCGTGTATACGTTTCGCATGTGGGGCAGGAACACGTGGCATCAATTGGTGCATGGGCACTAATATGTTCGGATTTTTTTAAATCGAGACGACCCCCGCGCACGAATGCCGTGCCATGCCGCGCGTAATGGGTAGGGGCTATGCAATCGAAAGTATCTGCACCACCTGCGGCAATCATCGGAAAATCTTCAGGATGCCCGACGCCCAAGAGATGGCGTGGCTTGTTCTCGGGGAGGAGGGCGGTTGTCATACTTACCACCTCGCGCAGTGATTCTTTATCATACCCAAATTCGCCGCCAATGCCGAATCCGTCAAACGGCATCGCGCCGATCGCTTGCGCACTCTCGGTCCGCAAATCCTTGAATGCGCCGCCCTGCACCACGCCGTAGAGCGCCTGATCCGTCCGCGTGCGCGCATCGACACACTGCTGTGCCCAACGGTGTGTGCGCTCCAGTGACTTTTTCATGTACTCTGCACTTGAAAGCGGGGAAGGGCATTCGTCGAAAGCAAATGCAATGTTTGCACCGAGCGCTTCTTGAATGCCGATAGATTCTTTTGGTCCCAAAAAAAGTTCGGAGCCATCCAATGGTGACCGAAAGAAAACCCCGTCATCAGCGATGCGAATTTTTTTAGGTTGGGCGGAGTGTTCGAGCGATTGGCTCGGCGCATCCTTGAGGATTTTTCCCATGCCGTGGTCGGTACCGAAACCCATACTGAATACCTGAAAGCCGCCGGAATCCGTCATGAGCGGCTTGTCCCAGTGCATGAATGTATGCAAGCCGCCCGCGTCGCGGACAGTGTTTTCACCCGGGGTGAGGTGCAAATGAAAGGTATTACAAATAGCGAGCTGAGAGCCGAGCGCGAGCGCCGTCTCGCTTGTAAGAGTACGCACCGATGCGCGTGTGGCGACAGGAACAAACGCCGGCGTTTCTATATCGCCATGGGGAGTGGAAATAACACCAATGCGGGCACGTGATTTTTCAGATTGCCTGAGGATCTTGAATGAAAACATGGTACTAGTCATCTATACGGTAGATTGCCGGAAGATTCAAGACGCTCAAGATGTTCATATAGTCGTCAGTCCATAATGGTGCGATTTTTGCAGAGAGCGATGGTGATGATGTCGCGTCGACAAACGCAGGCTTTGAAAATATAGCCGGATTACGGGCGAGTAATACCCATTGCGAAAAAGTGCCGCCCTCGCTATCGCCTGGATAATCAATGACCACGGAGGCAAGTCCAAGCTTGTGTGCGATGCGCGTCACGACGGGTCCGAGTTTCAAATAGCGGTTTGATGTATGCACCGCAAGGATGCCGGTATCTTTGAGGTGATCGAAATAGAGAGCCACTGCTTCCTGGGTGAGCAGATGCGCAGGAATGGTGTCGTCGCTGAAGGCGTCAATCGCGAGCACATCAAATGCCCCGAAGGCTTTCTCTCGTCTTTCCCGCTCAAGCAGCAAGCGCCCATCACCAATGCGCACTTCGCTGTGCTTGCAGTAATCCAGATAAGTGAATTGATCCCGTGCGATTGCTTCGATACGCGCATCAATTTCATAAAACACAAATTGATCGCCGCGGCGGCAATATGAAGCAAGCGTGCCGGTGCCCAGCCCGATAGCACCGACGGTGATTGCATCGCCCGTGTGTGCGGATTGCTCGTAGGCAATTGCGCGACCAATGCCGCTCAGAGGGACATAATAGGTGCTGGGCATGAAGGCTTTTGCAGGATCGCGGGATTGTTTGCCGTGGAACGTAGTGCCATGGAGCAGATTGCGATCGTATCCCGTGTCGGTGATTTTAACGACTCCGTAAAAATTACGTGAAATATATGAGTAGTCTTTCTCCTGTGTATGAAAGTGATAGATCCCTACGGTAAGCACTGCGATAAGCGCGAGTATCCGTAGCACAGCGACCGATCGCTCGTATTCATCGCGAATATATCGCATGGCGGGGAAGAATGTGATCGCGACACCGGCGGCGATGAGTACCCCGAGCGGAAACTCGGTGATGTCGGTAAATATGATTGGCGCAACGATACTTACCAATATCGTTCCCACCATGCCCCCGAAGGAAATGCACAGATAAAAGAGTGCTGAGTGTACTGCGGTCGGTCGATGCTCATAGAGCCGCGCATGGCAGAACAGACTGGTGAAAAAGAACAGCGCGAGGTAGCTGAGCATTTGCCGCGTGACCGCTTCGTAAGTCCAGCCGAGTAATAAGAATGCAGCGACCGCACTTCCTAGAGTGAGCGCGGCAACAACGCCGCCGCTACCCCATCCTCTAAAAGCGAATATAAAAGTAATGAGATAGAGAGCGAGCGGGATCACCCACAGAAATGGCACTGGTGCCACCACTTGGGTGAGTTGTGCCGTCGTCGCGACGAGGAGTATCGTGGGCAATGCTGCAAAGCCGACCCACCGTAATCGAATCGACCACGGGAGTGACTCCGTTTCATCTGCGGCGAATGCGCTGGGGTGTGATTGCGCACGCCGGAGAAACGAGACAGTGATGTATGCATAGAGTCCGGCAAACAGCAGGAAAAGAGCAGTCCAAAATGCTTTTTGAAATCCAAGTGTGAACGCCGGCTCAATGATGAATGGATATGTTCCCAACGCCAAGAAAGACGCCGCGTTTGAGAGTGCGTATAAATGGTACGGTTCTTTTTCCTCCTGCACACCAAACCAATGCTGCACCAGCGGTCCGGTGGTCGACAATATGAAATACGGTATGCCGATACTCATGGCGAGCGCGAGTAATACAGTGAGAGCAGGCGACAGTGTGCTCTCGAGAGTCCACGCAAGCGGCGGGTATACCGATTGAAAGAGTAGCGGGTACGCAATGACAATGATTGCTCCCGCAGCGAGCACAGAAAGATGTATGCGCGCCTGGAGCCGATGTGGCAGGCGACTCACATAGTACGTGTACGCATAGCCAAGAAACAAAACGGTGGTGAAAAAAAGGAGGCTGGTTGCCCACACGGCGGTTGCGCCGCCAAACCACGGAAGCAGATGGCGCCCTATGAGCGGCTGAATCTGAAATAGGAGAAATGCGCTGAGGAAAATCGTCATTCCATAGAGGCGGGTTGCTGCCATACGTACGTGCAACTGTAGCATGTTTCTGAGTTGGTTTCGAAACCAACTCAAACAAGAAAAGCGGAGGCAGAGCCTCCGCTTTCGTTAGTTTTTTATCGCAATTTTGCTTGTTCTGTTTCAACTTGGTGTTTCTTGAGAGATGCGAGAAATGGCGTTCCGCCAGTACCTACATCGGTAGGATTCCCTTTCCCTCTGGAAGCCTGGTTGTGAATGTATACATTCGCATATTCCAAATGCTTCTTGCGAAATTTAGAAGCCCAGTCGAGGCAGGTGTTGTATTGGCATGCCAATACGGGGCGTTTCGATACAAACTCGACAATCGAAGGACGTTGCTCTACCGCCGCGATGAGCGCACGATGCCCTGGCGGCATGTATCTTCGCATTTCAGCGAGGTGCTCGCTTAATTTGCTGGATTCATGCACCACACCAAGCACAGAATCGAGGAGAGGCATAATGCTGCTTTGAGCACCTGTTTCTCCGCGGAATTTCTGCGGCTTTCCTTCAAACTCAGTCACCCCCTCGTACAATACTCCGTCGGGGAGCAGCGGCTGGTTAATCCAACCGTGGATCCAAGGTCGGACGCGCATGTAATAGATATAGGGATCACACTTCTCCGGCATGCGACAGAAGACCTCAAACATTTTTTGTTGCGCCATTGCAAGCGACGCAAGGTAATGGTGCACACCGGTCTCGCATCCATCCAGCGCAGCTTCTTGTGCGCGAATTGCCGACGCTACCGCTTTGCCAGCATGCGCTTCCATCTCGATGTGGACGAGTGTAAACCACTCTTCGTCCAATCCGCCGAGAAATTTTTGTATCAATGCAATATTGCCGAGCGCAATCGGTCCTGTGGGATCAATGCGTTGCCAATTTTGCAATCCATACGATGCGTATGCGAGTATCGGCGGTCTTCCAACCAGCTTCGATATTTCGCATAGGGGAATTGCAATTGATGCAGAGATACTCGGATTAGCGATATTTTCCTGCCATCGTTCCCACACGCAGGCGCTGGCTAAGAACGAAAGCATGCGATGAGCACATTCGTACTCACGACTTTTCAATTTCTCTAAATTGAGCAGAGGGACTTTCCTCACCGTTTCATACAATTTTCCGGCAGCAAGCAATTGGGGGATATTTTCAGTGACCTCTTCCCACTCTCCGTACCATCCGGAAAGATACTTGACGGGATCGGATATGGGAAGGAAACCTCTTTCTTCCGTCACGCCGTATTCGGCAAGTTTGATTGGTATGAGCTGCATCGCAGCGCACTCCTCTGATGTTCTGTGCAAACCATACTTATTTTTAGATACTTCGTCAAACGCCATGCCGCTATGTGGATAAAAGACTTGCATTTCGCATGCGGCGCGTATACTTTCGATAATTTGCCTATGCAAACGGTCGATAAAGAAAAACGCCACAATGCACGACAGATTACAAGCCCCATTTCGGGGTCATTTTTTTATCGCATCACACTATGATCAATAACCACTTACCATCAGGCGATATCATCGCCTATAGCAAAGCCGCGAACGCCCTTCGCGGCTTTTTTCTTAGCAGAGGATTTATCGAAGTGCACACACAGGATCGGCTCTCGATTCTTGCCGCCTGCGAAGATCCGACCACGGTCGCAACCTACGAGTACGAAGGCAACGTGTGGCCGCTTCCGCAGACGGGGCAGATGTGGCTTGAGTACGAATTACTCACCAAGCCGAAATTACCCGGCGTCTTCTGCCTCTCTACCAGCTATAGAAATGAACCGCGACCGGTCCCAGGCAGGCACGAGCGCATCTTTCCCATGTTCGAATTTGAATCGCGCGGGACGCTCAAGGATTTGCGCACACTTGAGGAAGATCTGTGCGAGCACCTCGGGCTTGGCAAGCGCCGCAATTTTGCTCATCGGGATTACCAAGAGACAGCCACGCATTACGGAGTAGACGAAATAACCAACAGGGAAGAGAAGTGCATGGTGCAGGATTTCGGTCGTGTAGTGTTCCTGGAGAAATTCCCCGAGCACACATCGCCGTTCTGGAATATGCGCCGCTCGCGCGGAGTCGCACACAAGATAGACGTCATCATCGATGGAATGGTGACCCTCCCCCATATTTTTGAACACCAACCTTGTACATTACCAGCCTAGTG
>CAYWZA010000033.1:0-9494 GCA_964462785.1 uncultured Candidatus Saccharibacteria bacterium
ATTTCATGCACTTTGATTATCTCAAAGTGTTGCACTTACTTGTTGAACTAGCTGACATGTGCTAAAATACACGTATGCATCATAGAAATAAGGAGATTAGTGACAATGTATTAGTCCCAATGGTCGTTGAGAAAACGACGCTCGGCGAACGCGCATTTGATATTTATTCCCGCCTTCTTAAGGAGCGCATTATCTTCCTCGACGGTCCGATAGACAGCCATGTGGCAAATCTTGTCGTGGCACAGCTCCTCTACCTCGAATCCGAAGACCCGAAAAAAGACATTCATTTCTATATCAACTCTCCAGGCGGGCATGTCTCCGCTGGGCTCGCAATTCTCGACACGATGAACTTCATCAAGCCAAATGTCGCCACCTATTGCCTCGGTATGGCAGCTTCAATGGGTGCGGTGCTCCTTTCCGCAGGGGAAAAAGGCAAGCGTCATGTGTTGCCCAACGCCGAGGTGATGATCCACCAGCCATCAGGCGGCGCGGAGGGTATGGCGACTGATATTGAGATTACTGCAAAGCAAATCATCAAAATCCGCGAGCGTCTCAACAAAATCCTTGCAAAAAATACCGGCCAATCACTCAAAAAGATCGAAGCTGACGTCGACCGCGACTTCTTTATGGACGCAGACGAGGCGGTCAAATACGGCATTGTAGACAAAGTCATCGGATAATTGCTCAATACTTCTCCCCGTAAGGCAGCTGGCGCATATGCGTCTTTATAAACGTGCTGGGTTAGAATAACCTGACGCGTTTATCATTAGTACGCAAAA
The DNA here is from genome assembly GCA_964462785.1 of uncultured Candidatus Saccharibacteria bacterium. GTDB lineage: Bacteria > Patescibacteriota > Minisyncoccia > Phycocordibacterales > UBA2100 > JACQKA01. Next base: position 780 of record CAYWZA010000033.1, read on the forward strand.
TAATGTAGTTATGAAGAACAGTATCACAGCGGGCGTTCTTGCCGTTACGTTTGCATTCGCAAGCGGTGGCATCGCCTATGCTGATTCAGATCACAACGAAGGGAAGAAAGACAAGGATTGGGAGCGTGCAAACGCGGGCATCATCGCCCAGTTTGAATTGCAGATTAAAAGCCTAAAGGGGCAGATCGAGGCACTCAAGCATGGACGCGCAACCACATCGGTGTCCACCTCCACAGCCTCACACGATGACGATGACCGCGATGCTTTCAGGAAAGAAAAGAAGGAGTTGCAGGCGGAAATTAAACAAACAAGGAAAGAGATGCGCTTTGTACGCAAACTTTCCCGCGGCATGTCGGGCGATGATGTGCGCGACCTGCAGGAATTGCTTGCGCAGGATCCCGATGTGTTCCCCGAGGGGCTCATCACCGGATTCTTCGGACCAACGACAGAAAAGGCACTCAAGCGGTTCCAGAAAAAGCATGGGCTTGATCAAGTGGGCGTCTTAGGGCCGCTGACGCAAGCGCGCCTGCTTGCACTCTTTGCGGGTCGCGAATTGCCACCGGGCATTGCGAAGCGATTCGGCTTTGCATCGACAACCGCGTCAACAACGCCAGGATTCGGGCTTGTCACCGTCTGCCACATGCCTCCGGGTGCAAACAAGCACACGCTCGTCATTAACGTCAACGCTCTCTCAGCGCACCTCGCGCATGGCGACGCGCTTGGCATCTGCCCGCAGCAGCCGGGAACGACAACGCCTCCTGTCGCAGACACTGTCGCTCCGATTATCTCGCAGTGGTCAGTGAGCAATGTGTCCAGTTCAACAGCGCAGATAAGCTGGAACACGAACGAAACCGCGACAAGCAAGGTGTGGTACGGCACGACAACGCCGGTAGTGCTTGCCGCTCCGACGCTTTCGGTCTCAAACACCACGTTGGTATCAGGTCATACGCTTTCGCTTACGGGGCTCACCGCAAGCACGACGTATCACTACGTGATTGAATCACGCGACGCTGCAAATAATGCAGCGACCACATCAGCTGCGTCATTCACAACGCTCTAATAGTTAGTCATTAACCGACCGCACGCCGCCGCGCTTCTTGTATGAAGCGCGGCGGTTTGCTATACTCCGCGTACACGAATTTAACAAAAAAGTGTAACGCAGTCCTCAGCACAAAACGAGACCATGCAACCCATCTATCAGAGCGAAAAGGTGTTTGAAAGCAAAGCTTTTCTAGAGTATCACGGAGCGTAATCTTGTTCGTGCGCGGGACAACCCACGCATATGTCATTAAAAATAGTACTCATGCTCATCGCCCTGTCGGGCGTTATCGGCATTGGCATCGGCTACTTCCTGCGCCTTATTATCTCGCTCGGCAAGCGCGGATCAATGGAGCTTGAAATCAAGCAGATGATGCTCGATGCACAGGAAAAGTCGAAGAAAATTATCGACGCCGCTGAAAAAACGGCGCGCGAAAAATCGGAAGAAATACTCAATCAGCACAAAGAGAAAGAACAGGATTTGAAGAAATCCGAAGAACGCATGCTGCGCCGCGAAGAATTGCTTGATAAGCGGCAAGAGGATGTCGACAAGGAGCAATCAGAACTCAAAAGTAAGATTGAGGATGTGAAGCACGTCAAAGAGCGCGTCGATGCGCTCGCGGTAGAGCGACAGGTCGCGCTTGAGAAAGTGGCGGCGCTTTCCGCCGAGGAGGCGAAGCAGGAGCTTATGTCCGCTATAGAAAAACGCTCTGAAACGGATCTGCTTGCGCGCATATACAAGCTTGAAAATGCCGCGCGCGAAAAGCTCGACCGCAAGGCGAAAGATATTCTCACCACCGCCGTGCATCGCATCGGCAATTCTGTCGTATCTGATGTCCTTGCAACGACTGTCGCGCTTCCGAACGATGAAATCAAAGGCAAAATTATTGGCAAAGAGGGGCGCAACATTCGCGCGTTTGAGCGCGCGACCGGTGTTGAGGTCATCGTGGACGACACGCCGGGAACCATCACGCTTTCATGCTTCGATCCGGTGCGCCGACAGGTCGCACGCGTCGCGCTCGAGAACTTGATTCTCGACGGGCGCATTCAGCCTGCAAAAATCGAAGAGATCGTCGCGAAGGCGCAGGAGGAAATCAATCAGATCATGAAAAAGAAGGGCGAAGAGGCTGCGTACGAAGCACGCGTGCCAAACGTTGACCCGAAATTGCTGCAAATCCTGGGTCGCCTCTACTTCCGCACGAGCTACGGCCAGAATGTGCTTGATCACTCCGTCGAAATGACGCATGTCGCGGGCATTCTCGCCGAAGAATTGGGTGCGGATGTCGCGGTTGCACGTGCCGGTGCCCTCTTCCACGACATCGGTAAGGCAGTCGATCACGAGGTGCCCGGTACACACGTTGAAATCGGTCGTCGTATCCTTCAAAAATTTGGTGTTTCCGAAGCAGTCGTAAAAGCCATGCAGGCGCACCACGAGGAATATCCGTATGAAACTCCAGAAAGCATGATTGTGCAGGTCGCCGACGCCATTTCAGGCGGCCGCCCCGGCGCACGCCGTGATTCTGTGGAGAATTACATCAAGCGCCTCGAAGAATTGGAGGCGATCGCAAAGAGCAAGCCGGGGGTGGAGAAAGTGTATGCGATTCAAGCAGGCCGCGAAGTACGTGTATTTGTGAAGCCAGACCAAATTTCCGACCTCGAAGCCCACACTCTCGCACGCACCATTGCCGACCAGATCGAAAAAGAGCTCCAGTACCCAGGGGAAATCAAAGTCCACGTGATTCGAGAGAACAGGGTCATCGAGTACGCACGGTAAAAAAATCGCCCCCGCATCAGCTGATGCGGGGGCGAAGTGTCTAAGGGTCCAAGTTTCCAAGGGCAAGCCCGAGCGTTAATGACCCAAGTACTCAGTTGCGAGCGGCAAGGAACCGATAGTCGCCACCCAGTCGCCGCTCCACCAACCGAGGCCGAGGCCCCGCCCGGCACCGCACCGAAAGAGGCACGGCACGCAGTGATGGCAGTCGATCGGCACGATTGAGCCGAGAGCGACGACACAGTCCTTTCCGTTCCACTCGCCCTTGGCGTATTCGAGCAATTCGGCAAGGTTCGCCGGACTCCACCCCTCTTTTTCCATTTGTTTGACTGCACCTTTCGACGAGATGGGGCGGTCGAAGTGGAACATCTTGCGCTCGCGGCGGACAGGCTCGAGCGTGAAGTGCTTCGTAATATTGGGATTCACGTAGTCGAATTTGAGGGCGGCAATTACCCCTAAAAGAGTGGCGGGTTGCATTGCCCCCTTTTCAACAAGAGCCTGCAGGGCATCGCAGACCTCCTCGGGACTCCGCTTGCCATCCAAGACAAGTTTCCCGACAGTCGCCTGCAACTTAAAGAGGCGGGCGAACCTCTCATCATTTTTTCCATTTCTCATGGATCACTCCTCTATTTTCAAAGCTCAAACCCATTCCTCATGGGTACATCTCAAGGAGATGTGTGTCTACTTTATCATAATAATTCCAGTGTGTCAATTTTTTGGTAAAAATTGCGTTTTTACCTTTTCCCCGATCCGTCGTCGTTATACTCCTCCCTGAGAACCCTCGGTTCTCAGCGGTCAACCTGCGCGCACTCGGTTGACCTGCTCTCCTACACGGGAAACTACCGTTTCCCGACCCCCTCCCACAGCCAGTGGAAAAGCAATTTTGCAAAAAACTTGCAAAATTGCTTTTCCACTGGCTGAAAAATGGCTCTATTGACACACTCTCATTTCGAGAGAAGAATGGTGGGGTACTGTATATCGGGTCGGCATTAGTCAAAAAAGCTTAATTTATATAACACTATGAACAAAATGGATCTCGTAGACAAGATCGCAGAGTCTTGCGGCTGCACGAAGGCAGACGCAGAGCGCATGATGGATAAAGTGATTGAGGAAATCACCGGCTCTCTCAAGCGAGGGGACGAGGTAGCAATTGCCGGCTTGGGCAAATTTGTATCGAAGATGCGTGCAGGTCGCACGGGCCGCAACCCGCGCACAGGCGCAGCGGTGGAAATCCCAGCTATGCGCGTACCGAAGTTCAGCGCTTCAAAGACTTTGAAGGACGCGGTGAAATAACACCGTATTGCAACAAAAACAAAAGACCATCCTTTTGGGTGGTCTTTTGTTTTTCTGCGGAGTTTATTTGAAATCGATGAGATGCGAGGCGCGGGCGAGAAGCTTACCGAGCCGTATTAAATATACGGTGAGGGAGCGCCGAAGCCCGCAACAAAGCAGATCGCGATTTCCATTAAACTCATTCCACCGTCACTGATTTTGCGAGATTGCGTGGCTTATCGACATTAAAACCCTTTTTGATGCCGACATAGTATGCAAAGAGCTGGAGCGGCACCATCGCGAGGAACGGTTCGAGCGGCTCCACTGTCTTTGGAATGAAAATAATGTCATCAGCAATACCAAAAAGCCTAGTGTCGCCGTCCGTACCCACCGCAAGCACCCGCCCTGATCGCGCCTTTATCTCCTGAATGCTCGAAACCATCTTTTCAAACACACTATTTGCTGGGGCAATCGCGATCGTGGGAAAATCGGGGGTAATCAGCGCAATGGGGCCATGCTTCATCTCACCGGCACTGTATCCTTCGGCATGCACGTATGAAATCTCTTTGAGTTTGAGTGCGCCCTCGAGCGCCGCTGGATAATTATACCCACGCCCCAGAAAGAGCGCGTTGTCGTACTGCAGATATTTCTCCGCCAGATTCTCAATTTCTTTTGCCTGCTTGAGAATCGTTTCCACTTTTTCAGGTATGAACGCGAGCTCCTTCATAAGCTCACGATGTTCTTTCATTCTGCCATTTGCAAAATACAACGCCATAAGCGTAAGCACCGAGAGCTGCGAGAGAAACGCTTTTGTGGACGCAACGCCGATCTCCGGTCCCGCGTGGTTGTAGACGCCAGCATCCGTCTCGCGCGCAATGGTGGAACCGACGACGTTCACCACGCCAAGCGTCAATAATTTTTGCTGTTTTGCCTTGCGAAGTGCCGCGAGCGTGTCGGCGGTCTCTCCGGATTGAGAGATGGCAATAACCACTGTTCCCTCTGCAAGAGGTTCGTCGCGATAGCGGAATTCAGAAGCGAGCTGCACCTCCGTAGGGATGCGCGCAATCGATTCAAAAAGATACTCGCCCACCAGACCGGCGTAGTATGATGTGCCGCACGCAAGAATGAGGATGCGATTCACTTTATTAAGCCGTGTACGCACCTGCTCAAGCCCGCCGAGCTTCACAAATCCGTCCTCAGCTCTGAGGCGCCCGCGCAGCGCAGCGCGAATGACATCCGGTCCTTCAAAAATCTCTTTGAGCATGAAGTGGGCATAATCGCCGCGCTGCGCCTGCTCGATCGTCCACTCAAGCTTTGTCACTTGTGAGAATTGCGGCTTCTGCGCGAGGTCGGTGATTGTGAGACGCCCCGCATCAATCTCTGCCACATCGCCATCTTTGAGATAGATGACGTTCTGTGTGATGTCGAGTAACGCTGACGGATCAGAAGCAACGATGTGCTCGTTCTCCCCGACGCCGATCACAAGCGGGCTCGATACGCGCGTCGCGTATATCACCTGCGGTCGCTCCGCATCGACGACGACCAGTGCATACGCCCCGCGAATCACATGCAGCGTTTCATATAGAGCATCGCGAAAGCTCTTGCCTCCGCGCATACTCTCTTCAATGAGATGTGGAATGACCTCCGTATCAGTTTCTGATGTAAAGGTGTGTCCTTTTTTAATAAGTTCATTTTTGAGCTCGACATAGTTTTCGATAATTCCGTTGTGCACGACCGCCACACGCCCTTCGCAATCCACGTGTGGATGCGCATTCTGTTCAGAGGGAACACCGTGCGTCGCCCAGCGCGTATGCGCGATGCCTGAGATGCCGCGCAGATGCTCTTTGAGTGCTGCCGCCTCGAGATACGACACAGCGCCGGAGCGTTTGATCACCGTCGCCCGATCGTGCTCCAAAATGGCAACGCCCGCAGAATCATAGCCGCGATACTCCAGCGCCTTGAGCCCATTCAAAAGAATGGGGAGCGCCTCTCTTTTACCGACATAGCCGACTATTCCGCACATACTCGCATCCTACAGTAGCAAAACAGCCATGAACAGCCTGTGAAGGACGCGTCTTATTGTGCGGGATACCGGAATCGAACCTGACGGTCACTAGGTTCACGCTTCGCACTTCGTGCTCGCATTCACCAAGTGCCGCGGGTCACGCCTCGCACCCGCGCTTTGCGCGGGTCCCGCTCCGGCGGTTCGATTCGGACGCATGTGCCACCGGCACATGCTTATCCCTTCTTCGCTTCGCTCAGTGCGGGATACCGGAATCGAACCGGTGCTCTCAGTTTGGAAAACTGACGTTCTACCATTAAACTAATCCCGCGTCATCTGAATTGTGCATTCCTTCATCTAGTCACCCCAGTGCAGTATTGCCTCAGTATCATCCACCTAAACTAATCCCGCAGTTGTTTCATCCTATCAAAAACCTGTAGAGTCGCCAGAGCATTTTGAATAGCAATCTACTCCTCCCCATTGCAGCCGCAATCACATTGAATACCGGCGTGATCACATTTCTTTGCCCCATCGCACACACACTGTCTATCGCTGTCCATATGTTTTTTAAAAATGTCTACTGAGTAGTGCTCCTATTCTATCAAATGAGAGCGTGTCCGGAAACCACCGCAGGTCCGGGCGCGACCCTCGTATTGCTCTAGACTGCCGAAAGCCCGCCCCCAAGGGGGCGGGCTTTCAAAAATTCATCGTTACTCGTCGTCTTCCCCTTCCATTCCGTAAAATCCCTCATCTTCCATAGGGTCCGCCTCTTCATCAGAATACCCTTCCACTTCCTCTACACCCTTCTTTTTCTTAGGATTAAAATCCTCCTCTACTTCTTCTGTTTCTTTGTCCCAATCATGTGCCATAGCACCTCTGTATTACAAAACCATTAATATGCTGAGTGTGTCAGCATGGGGCATTGTATTTTGTTCCGCGCGCTCGTCAAGGGGTAATTTTCATGAGCGCTGTGTATAATTGGAGCATGCCGTGGACTCATTATCTTTTCACCGCCGTTTTTGTGGTACTGCTCGCGTTCATTATCGCGTCAACTCCCGATCATACTGAAGCACCGGTCGCTCCGCTGCCGCTCACTGTCATTGAGCATACCGAGCAAGCGACGACCAGCCCTACATTTTCCCCCGAAGCAGATATCGTCGCCGAGGTGCCGCCGCCTAAACCGGCGATTATAAAAAAGCCAGCGGCGCAGAGCACTGCTACGGCACAAACCCCGACCGCAAGCGAGTCCCAGGCGCAGGTGACGCGGATCAAAGAGCCGTATTCATTCCAGCCATACACCAATGAAGTACTCAATGCCTCCACGCGCGCATCACTCGTCAACATATTCTGTATGGTGAACAACGGGCAGTCGGTGAGCGGCAGCGGCACGATCATTGATCCGCGCGGCGTCGTGCTCACTAATGCGCACGTAGGGCAATTTGTCATGCTCTCTGAAGTTTCGAGCGATATATCATGCTTTGGTCGCTCGGGTGCACCTGCAAGCGCCAAGTGGAAACTGCGCACTTTGTTTGTGCCTTCTACATGGGTGCATGAAAACGCGAAAAAACTGCGTACACCACAGCCAACAGGCACGGGAGAACACGATTATGCATTGCTGTTGCTTGAGCCGTTAGAAGGATCTCCATTCGCTCCGCCATTTCCGTTTATGCCCTACGACACGCGTGAAGCAGTCTCGTTTGAGGGAGATCCCGTCATGCTTGCATCCTATCCTGCCGGTTTTGTCGGCGGGTATACCATTCAATCTGCGCTCTATCCTGCGACAACGATTTCAACTATCAAAAAACTTTACACCTTCAGAGACAACTCCATTGATGTGCTCTCGCTTGGCGGTGTCATACTCGCTCAAGGCGGCTCCTCGGGCGGTGCGACGGTAAATCAATGGGGGCGATTGGTGGGTGTCATCGTGACCACCAGCGAGGGCGCGACCACCGCGGAGCGCGACCTGCGCGCAGTCTCGCTCGCGCACATCAACAGAAGCGTCCGTGAACATACGGGCTCCGATCTGGAAGCCCTACTCGCTGACGACATCCGCGCACGCGCACAACAATTCCGCAACACCGAGCTCGCCCCCCTCGCCCAAGAGTTGGTAAATGAAATCCCCCAGCAATAAATGCTGGGGGATGTACGCTAGTACTTCGGCTGCTCGTTGAACGCAACGTCGTAGCCAAAGATGAGTTTTGCAACTGCAATTTCTTTATGCGGTCCGGTTGCCTTTGCAATATTGTCCGAAAGCTTTATCGCTGGCTTCCCTGCCGCTTCGGCAAGCTTCATCACCAATGAGAGCGGCGGAATACCAAGATCATTCGTCAGGTTGGTGCCCCAACCAAACGAAACGTTTATGTGCCGTTCAAACTCCGCATGGAGTTTGATCATTTTTTGCATATCGAGACCATCACTGAAAATGATCAGTTTGTCGCGCGCATCAATGCCGTGTTTTTTGTAGAACGACAGCACTTTCTTGCCGAACTCCCTTGGGTCGCCAGAATCCTGCCGAAAACCACGCCAATCGAGTGCATACTGCCGGGATAGCCCATCGAGGAATGAGTCCGTACCAAATGTACTTCCCCCATTTCTTTGAACACTGAACTTGTGTAGTTAATGATGCCGTTTT
>CAYWZA010000034.1:0-8773 GCA_964462785.1 uncultured Candidatus Saccharibacteria bacterium
TTTTAAGACGCCATTACAAGCATGGAGTGTTGCACTTCGAAGTTGAATTCAGGCAATGTTTCAATGGTCTTGAGTCAGCGCTACTCTGCGTGCTCTATGCAGGTTTTGGTGGCGGGGTTTGCCTCGAGACGGTCGGTTGAACCATAGGACGGTTTGTTATTAGATTCGGCCCTAGTTTCAAGGAAGTTTTAGCTTTTTAGCCAGTTTTTTGATGTTAAGAAAGGTGCCGCTTTGTATATCGTCGGGAAGCGAGGAGTGAACAGCTTGTAAAAACTTTTTGCCGTTCTTGCTTGTTCGTCGGCTGAATTTTATTTCCGCACCGACAAGGTACTTTTCAAACACAGCTTTTATCAGCGCTAATTTCTCTTCAGCTGGACCAGTGGTGCCAATACTTGTTAGTGCACGCACTGGTACGTAGAAGCCTTTCTCCGTGACTGCGTATACCGAGAGTTGTGCTGGCACATAAGGCAATCTTTCTGTTGGCGATGTGCTTCCTTTTTGACCGTAATATACAGTTTCTATGGCGACTACTCGATCCGTGGAGGAGCCGGTTTCAGGAAGCGTGTCGATAAGCGCTTGCGCTTCCCTGTCTTTTTCTATCATCGCCTGAATTTCAGGCATCAAGAGCTCGATTTCTTTCGTGGTAAATGCGTATGTTCGACGACCGATACTTTTGTTGCCGAAATAACGTTCAAAGACAGCACTGAACATCCATGTACTGTCGCCCAATGTATTCGAAAGTGCTCGAGCGGCACCTTCATCCATATAATGACGCACCCAAGAAGAGTTAAGGAAATAGTACGGAACAAAGTAGTCGCGCTGTTCTGTTGCTGAAGATGGCGGAGCGCCCTCGTGCATATGCTACTCCGCGTGCTCTATGCAGGTTTTGGCGGCGGGGTTTGCCTCGAGACGGTCGGCGGGGATTGGCTCGCCACAGACTTCGCAGTTGCCGAAGGCGCCGTCGTCAATGCGCTTGAGTGCGGCGTTGATATCGCGGTAGCGGCGCTCGAGCTCCTCGACGAGGGGGACGTTGGTGGTGAGTTCTTCGATCTGATCTGCCACTTCGGTGAAATCGGCCGGGTTAGTTTTGAGATCAGCAGAAGCCCCTTCCCAATTGCTGCCGGATACATTCTTGCCGTGCGAGGCAAGATCTTCCTCGAGTTGATCTTTTTCAGCTGCGAGCAGCGCGCGCATATCTTCGAGGTCAATTTTGAGAGCAGGCTTTTCTGAAGACGAATGTTTTTTCATGCCTCCATGATACCAATCGGTGTTTAATGTGCAACTTTTCCTCCACCTGAGCACGCGGGTGTACATTTCCCTTCGCACCACACGCATCTTTGCATGGATACATATCACCACTGCGCCACTGGCTCACGTGTGGACGCGCGCTGCGCGATGCTCATGGAAACGTACACCCGCGCGCTCCTCACCCGCTGTACATGAGCAAAGAAAGCATGTTCTACAACCTCCGCTCTGCCCGCAAGCGCGCAAGTGCCTCTACGAACGAGTGCGGGCTTTCGGAAATAATGAGGTAGTTGCGTGAGGGGAACGAATACAGCATGCGAATGTCGCCGTTTTCATCGCGCATCGCACGCACGTCGTAATTTTTAATGAGCACGTCTTCAAAGCGCGCGATGACAGGCACACCCTCGGCGTCGAGTTTTTCATAGTGTACGCGCGTAAAGAGTGGATGAAGCGCCTCGTTCATTAATGGTTCCCACTCAAGCATGCCTGCAAAGGCGGTTTGGTACTGGGTGATTGGCAGAATAATGACGGGCACATTTTGATCCACGGTGTGCACGCCAAAGAAAAATTCTTCTCCGAGTGACCGCATCAGATCTGCGGGCGGCTCGTTGACCAGTGCGCGCACAAATTCCCGGGCGTTCGCCTGTGTTTCTGTTGTTCCATCCTGATTTTTAATAAACACTGTCGGCACGATACGCTGCATCGCGCCCAAGGTGAGGCTCCCCTGATTGCGGGCGGATGAGAGCTGTGTGCGCACTTCAAGCGGCGAAAGATCGGGCAGCAATGGAAAACTGAGTGTTTGTTCGGCAAACACCAGTCCATTACCGAAGTTCGTCGCACTTCCTCCCGAGCGTTGGCTCTGCACTGCAAAGACCGCAAAGAGCGCTGCGCCGGCAAGCGCGACCAAGAGCACTAAGAGCGCGATGAAGCGAATTGAGCGCACGCGGTATTTTGCGCGGGTGGCGGCGGCTTCAGCTTCAGCCTCGCTGCCCTTTGCTTTGCGCTCACTCTCGAGTGTCGCTGCGTGGATGAGCGACATCTTGCGCACCTTCACCAAATCGCGCAGGTCGTCTTTGAGTGTGCGGAGCGATGTGACGACCGGCCGTTTGTCGGGTCGTCCTTCGGGCATCACTTGAGTTGCGGGAGTTTCGGGCGTGATGAGTGCAGCAACAGGCTGTGGAACATTTTCGGAAGTGGGACTTGGCGGAGGTGCTATAGGTGAGAGTTCGCCGGTGATATTTTTTTCGAGTGTTGGCGGTGCCACGGTGGTGATTTTGGGAATGAATGGCGGAGGTGCGGGTGGCGATGGATGCGAAAGCACCGGAGCGCTCGATCCTTCAGGGGTGACGAGACGCACCTCATGCTCTTTCGGAATGGATGAACTCAGTCGCGAAAGCTCCTGCCGCAGGCGATCATCCGCAGGCGGCTGCTGCTCGGCAGGCGCGGCGGCGCGCACTACGAGACCAGCTGCAGGAGCGGACGAGGCGGTGTTTTTTGTGGCAGCATCTCTGCGCTCGGGGAGTTTTGTTGATGCAAGAATCTGTGCAAAATCCTGCTTCACTTTTTCCGACTCGGCTTTTATGACAGGCGGCATTGCGGGTGTTGGCTGCGTCGCAGGAGGCGGAGTCGGAACAGGAGGCGTTTCACGCGGCGGCGCGGGCGGCTTCGGCACAGGGATGCTTGGTGCTGCGGGAGCGGGAACAGGTACAGCAACAAGCTCTGCGGCGGGAGGAATATTCAGCACCGGCGCTGCGGGCTTCGCTTGCGGCACCTCGCGGGGCGGCATTTTGCTTCCGCTCGATTCGCTCGTGGACAAAATGGGAATCCCGCGGGACTGCGTTTTGTCTCCAAAAGTTTCACTTTTGGACAAAACGGGAGCGCTTGGAAGGCCATCATCCGGATGCGGCATTACGATTGCAGCGGGGACGAGTGGCGGACCGGATTTTTTTGGAGGAATGGGTGGCGCGCTCGGCGTGGGTTTCTCCCCCATCGCCTGCGGCATGGTCGAAAGCGGCGTCGGCGCGGTGCTTGTTTTTGCGCGCTCAGGCGCCTCAGGCTCATCGGTGAATTGAATCGTCTTGAGCGCTTCTTGGATCGCGCGCTCGGTTTCAGGGTCAGGCGGTAATTTACCTGCGCCCGCCGCGCCCGTTTTCCCCGCTGTTGCTTCGTCGGTCATAATTTCCTGGGGGAGCCTCCGTGAGTCCTTTGCGTGAAGCAAATTCCGGATCAGCGCCCTTTATAGAAAGATTATACCGTCCTTTTTCATCGATCTCCTTAATGACCACGGGGACTACTTCGCCGATCTTCACTGCGTCAGAAATTTTTGCAATGCGGAATGGTGCGACTTCAGAGACGTGCACTAATCCTTCGGTGTTAGGACCGATTTTCACAAATGCACCGAAGTCGAGCATGCGTGTTACCTCGCCCTCGAAGCGCTCGCCCACACTGTATTCGCGCGTGAGATCGAAAATTTCTTTTGCGGCAGCTTCGGCGGTGCCGTTCTTGCCGGTGATGAATACGGTGCCGTCATCCTCGATGGTGATTTCATCCACCTTGGTGCGATCTTTGATGCCGTTAATCATCTTGCCGCCCGGTCCGATCACGAGCCCGATCTGATCCACCTTTACTTTCATGGTGATGATTTTTGGTGCACGCGGAGAGATGTCGGTGCGCGGTGCAGGCATTGCCTTGAGCAACACATCGATAATTTCAAGGCGTGCTTTTTTCGCTTGTGCGAGTGCTTGTCCCAATACGGGCACAGGCACGCCGCCTACTTTCACATCCATCTGCACGGCGGTGACACCCTCCGTGGTGCCGGCAACTTTGAAATCCATATCGCCGTGATGATCTTCTGGTCCTTGGATGTCGGTCAGGATTTTGTAGACATCGCCTTCAGACATCATGCCCATCGCCATGCCGGCGACGGGGCGTTTGATCGGGACGCCGGCGTCCATGAGCGCGAGTGTTGATGCGCAGACGCTACCCATCGAGCTTGAGCCGTTTGATGAGAGTGTTTCAGACACGATGCGGATGGTGTATGGAAACGCATCTTTTGCCGGAATGACCGCGCGCAATCCTTTTTCTGCGAGCGCGCCGTGTCCGATCGCGCGGCGATTCATGCCCCCGACGCGACCCGTCTCACCGACGGAGAACGGCGGGAAGTTGTAGTGGTGCATGAAACGTTTGGAGGCTTCCTGCGATTCGATGGTATCGAGAAGCTGCGCATCGCCGGGGCCGCCTAATGTGAGCGCCGAGAAGATGTGTGTATCACCGCGGTAGAAAAGCCCGGTGCCGTGAATCATTTCTGAGATGCCACCTGCCTGCGCAAAGAGGGGGCGGATTTCGTCGAGTTTGCGACCATCGGGGCGCCGCTCATTTTTGATCGCCTCCATGTGCACGATGTCGTTCACTGCATTTTCGAAATAATCTTCTGCGTCTGCCTCGACGACGTCTTCAAGTGCACCATATATTCCCTCCCACTCCTCTTTCAGGGCGTTGATACCAGCTTTGCCGGCGCCATTGCTGAACACCGCGTCAAGGAGTTTTGGACCAATGTGCTCGGCGAATGCTGTTGCAATTGAGGGCGACGGCTCGCGCTTGGTGATGTTGAGTTTTTGTTTGCCGATTTCGGCGATGATGCCCTGCTGCCACACTTGCAGTTTGTTGTGTTCCTCGACGGCGAGCGCAAATACCTGCTCGAGCTGCGCCTCGGGAATTTCATTTGCACCGACTTCGATCATGTTAATGAGTCCATCCTTGCCGCATGCGAGCAAATCAAGCTCGGCGTTTTCTGCATCGCGATCAGCATACGTGGGATTAATTGAGAATGTTTCACCGTCTTTCATTTTTCCGATGCGTACCGCGGAAACTGGTCCGTTCCACGGGATGTTTGAGGTGCCGAGCGCGAGCGATGCAGCGATAACACCCAAGACATCGGTGTCGTCCTGATCAATCGCGAGCACGGTGATGACCACCTGCACTTCGCGGCGGATGTGCTGCTCGAAGAGCGGGCGGATGGTGCGATCGACGACACGACCGGAGAGTACCGCTTCATCCGACGGTCTCCCCTCGCGGCGCTGGAAGCGGCTGCCGAGAATGGCGCCCGCGGCGTAAAAGCGCTCCTCGTATTCGACGGAGAGCGGGAAATAATCGATACCGGTGCGTTCATTGCCAATGACCGCTGTCGCGAGCACGGCGGAATTGCCATAGCGCACGATGACCGAGCCGTTCGCCTGCGACGCCCAGTCGGTAAACATCGCCGTCATTGTCTTACCCCCTACTTCAATAGAGAACTCTTTTTTGTACATAGCCACTTTTTATAAAGTGGTCTTCGGATTCCAGAATTGAAGCACTCTTCAATACTGTCTATCCGCAGACCACGCTGATATATGTCCAATATATTCTTTTTCTCGAAAAAGAAAAGCGAACAGCATCGCATATTTGGTAACGGCACAAAGAGCCTATATACTCGCGGTAGCGATCATTGAAAACAATATAGGAGTATACAAATAGATGTGTGGCATATTCGGCATCATTGGTGCGAAAGATGCGTCATACCTCACGGCAGTTGCCTTGCATGCGCTGCAGCATCGCGGGCAAGAGGCCGCGGGGATTGTTTCGTTCGACGTGCAGCATGACCCAATACCTTTCCCTGCGCGGAAAGAGTTTCACGAATATCGTGCGGGTGGGCTGGTCAATTCCATTTTCACCGAAGATGTGCGCAAGAGTTTAGTAGGGCATGCGGCTATTGGTCATGTGCGCTATTCAACCTCGGGCGCCAAACAGGAAAAGCCCACATTGCAGGCGCGTGATGCGCAGCCATTTGTGGACGTGTTGCCGTTTGGCGGGCTCGCGATTGCACACAACGGCAATCTGACGAACGCAAAATTCCTGCGCCACAAGCTCGAGCTTAAAGGGCACACGTTCCAAACGCGCAAAGAAGAAACTGGCGAGGTTGTCGATACCGAAGTTGCACTCAAGCTCATCGGCTCAGCGGCGGCGATTGGTTTAATCGAGCGCTTGAAAGTGACACTCCCCCTTCTTGAGGGAGCATATGCTTTCGTCATGCTGACCAAGAAAAAACTTATCGGTATCTGTGATCCATGGGCTATTCGCCCGCTGGTTTTGGGGCGTGCGGGTACTGCATACATGTTTGCATCTGAAACATGCGCCCTTACTGCACTCGGCGCCCAACTCATTCGGTCAGTTGAGCCGGGCGAAATTG
This sequence comes from uncultured Candidatus Saccharibacteria bacterium, assembly GCA_964462785.1. GTDB lineage: Bacteria > Patescibacteriota > Minisyncoccia > Phycocordibacterales > UBA2100 > JACQKA01. The sequence continues at coordinate 6,470 of CAYWZA010000034.1, forward strand.
TGGTGATCGAAGATGGTGCGGTCAGTTCGCATCGCTTCGCGCCGATACAGAAACCACGAAACTGTATTTTCGAGCAGGTGTACTTTTCTCGTCCTGACAGTTTTGTGTGGGGTAAGAATGCACATCTCACCCGCATGGAGGACGGACGCGAATTGGCAAGACAAGCGCCTGTCCCCGCGGATGTGGTTGTTGATGTTCCTGATTCAGGAAAGTCGGCTGCGCTTGGATATGCGCGCGAAAGCGGCATTCCCTACGACATCGGTATCGTGCGTAATCACTACGTCGGGCGCACGTTCATTCAAAAAACACAAGAAGAACGTGAGCGCGATGTTGAGCTCAAGCATTCTATTATCGAGGATGTGGTGCGTGGACAGCGCGTCATCATGGTCGATGACAGTTTGGTTCGCGGCACGACAGCGAAGCGTCTCGTTGCGCGGCTTTTCGAATCTGGTGCGAGCGAAGTGCACATGCGCATTGCAAGTCCGCCGTGGCGTTTTGGTTGCCACTACGGCATTGATGAAGCGGATGTAAATCGGCGCATCGCCAAACCGCACGAAAGTGTCGAGGAGGTGTGCAGGCGCGTCAAAGAAATCACGAAAGCGACATCCGTTGCCTATCTGTCCGTTGACGGTATGTATCAAGCTGTACACGGTGAAACACGCAATGGTGCGTGTCCGCAATCGTGTGATGCGTGTTTTACGGGAAGTTTCCCCACGCCACTCACCGATATTTTTGGCGGGCATATGCACTAACGCAAGCAGCCGGACCCTTCGGGTCCGGCTGCTATTTTTTTGCGTGGTAAATTATCCCAAATCTTCTTCTTTCTGCGGCGCATCATTTTCGTGCCGCGCACCACGTCGTACTGGGCGATAGTTGATGAGATATTTTTTCGGGTCGTTATCCATGTCGATGAAATCATCAGCGGCTTCTTTGAGCCGTCCTGAGGACGACTTGCCGAACGCGATCACCTCCACTTGGCACCCGCCGTGCCGCTGAAGATATTCGACGAGCGGCACGAAATCGCCGTCGCCGGTTGCGAGGATGACCGTGTCGAGCTTCGGTGCCATGGTGATGGCATCGACAGCGAGCCCCACGTCCCAATCGGCTTTCTTGGCACCGCCGAAAAAGACCAAAAGGTCTTTCGTGCGCGCTTCGATGCCGAGCTTGGTGAGCGCTTCAAAAAAGCCCTTCTCCTCCCCTGTCTCGGTGGTGACCACATACGCGCGAGCGCGTATGAGCTGACGCCCCGCGACGGCTTCTTTGAGCATCGCACCGAAATTCACGCGCGTGTGATAAATATTTTTCGCGCTGTGATATAAATTTTGCGTGTCGATAAATACTCCGACGCGCTGATCTGCATGTTTTATAACTGCCATAACAATTCTTACTAAGTGTGTATGCACCAACGGCACATACGCTATTAAAAATACCTTCTGGTATTGTACTCTACTGACTGCGAAAGAAAAAAATGTTGGTAGCGAAGCCAGCATGTCGCCAAAAAAGACTAAGACCGGGTAAGCGACCTTGGAGCGGTCTTTTTTGGCGACATGCTGGCGGAGCGCCTTTACTTCTTCAACCCGAGCTTCTTAGTAAGCGCATTATATGAGCGCTTATCCTTCTTTTCGAGGTATTTCAAATGGCGGCGGCGATCTGCGACGAGGCCCAAAAGCCCGCGGCGCGAGTGCCGATCCTTGTCATTTTTCTTTAAATGCGACGAAAGTTCATCAATACGGCGGCTCAACACAGCAATTTGCACCTCCGGCGAGCCGGTGTCGGTGTCGTGGCGGCGTGCGCCCTCGATAACATTCGCTTTCTTACGCTTTGTCAGCATGGGGGGAGTATATCACATCTGCCGACAAATGCAAGGGCAGTAGCAATGGGCAATAAAAATGCCCCCGCGCAAGAAGCGCGGGGGCTGGGGCGGGCTAGGTCGGGCAGTGCTCACATTTCGGATCAAGCTGGTTGTACTCGACGGTAACCACAGCATGGACCGTCGCACCGCCGTACATGAACATCTGGTGGGTGATGTTGTGGACCTGAAAGTTGGCCCCAATCGTCCTCTTCTGTTCGGAAATCCACGTGTTTACGTTATTGGAAAGCGCGTTGGCCACCGCCTGATTAGTTGTGTGACCAGAAAATAAGCGAACTTGGCGCATGTCCTAGTCTCCTATGTAGTTTCAATGCGCTATGTCGGACGACAAAGCTATTTGACATTATATAGTATAAATATATATCTGTCAAACACCCAGAACCTGAATTCAACTTCGAAGTGCAACACTCCATGCTTGTAATGGCGTCTTAAAA
>CAYWZA010000035.1:0-7190 GCA_964462785.1 uncultured Candidatus Saccharibacteria bacterium
ATTTCATGCACTTTGATTATCTCAAAGTGTTGCACTTACTTGTTGAACTAGCTGAATTATTGTGCGACGTGCGTGCTATTCTTTAGTGTATGGCGGAAAAGTCTGAAATTAACCGATACAAACAGGAATTTCTGGAATATATAGAGATTGAGCGCGGGCGGAGCGTGAAAACGGTGGAAAATTACGACCGCTACCTCACGCGTTTTTTCGAGCATGCCAAAATCAAAAAGCCGCAAGACATCACGAGCGATATGGTGCGCGAATTTCGCCTGTGGCTTAACAGGCAACCGGTGCGTGATGGCGGCTCGGTGAAGCGGCGCACGCAGAATTACTATCTCATTGCGCTGCGCGCATTTTTGAAATATCTGCGAAAGCGCACCATAAAGACGCTCGAGCCCGAGCAAATTGAGCTGGCAAAGCTCGGCGAGCGTGAGGTGGAATTCATTGGTGCAGATGAGCTCGAGCGATTGCTCCGCTCCCCCAAAGGTGATTCCCTCACGGCTCTGCGCGATCGCGCAATACTTGAAACTCTTTTCTCAACCGGCTTGCGCGTTGCCGAGCTCGCATCGCTCAATCGTGATATCAATTTGAATCGCGATGAAATCACTGTGCGTGGCAAGGGCGATAAATTGCGCGTCGTGTTTCTTTCTGACGGCGCGAAGCAAACGCTCAAATCATATCTCGACAAGCGTGATGATATCGATGACTCACTATTCGCGCAGACGGGCAAGCCAGTGAGCAAGGATCGCTCAACGCGGCTTACTACCCGCTCGATCGAGCGCATTGTAAAAAAATATGCGGTGAAAGCCGGCATCACAAAAAAAGTGACGCCACACACCGTCCGCCATAGTTTTGCCACAGATCTTCTACAAAATGGTGCCGACATCCGCAGCGTGCAGGCGCTTTTGGGGCACGCGAGCATCAACACCACGCAAATCTATACGCACGTCACCGACAAGCACCTTCGCGACATCCATAAAAAATTTCACGGGAAGTCTCGCTAAATGTGGTAAGGAAGAGCGCGCCAGAGGCGCGCTAATGGAGGTTCTTTTTTTCTGGTGTGACTTCTGGCGTGATCGGCACAATGACAAAAAGATCATGCTTCCGAATCCACACGTTACTAAAACGCATGCGCCATGTTGCGCACTGTATATGCAGTTCGCGCCACGCCACATCGATGAGGTAGTTCTTCTCCATCTCAAGTCGGTATGATGCATCAAGAGCTTCACGCGCACCGTCTTCATCATCCACTGCCAGAGCTTGCTCGCACAGGGCGCGCTGCTCTCGGGCTTGAAGTGCCTTTGTGTATCCCAACGCAAAAAGTTGCATAAGTTCTTCGGGGACTTGCCCAAGCGCGATCTCGTTTTCTTGCACGGGCAATTGATTTTTGCGGAAGGATGCAAGTGCCTCCGGACCGACATGTCTCACTTCGGAGAGCAGTTTGTATAGTGTGCCCGGAATCCACCAATCGGTGCGTGCGGAATCGTCCATAGATACCTCGTCAGCCCATCTTGTTTTCTCTTAGTGCATGCTCACACTAACAGTATGGGTAGTCAAGCAAAAAGGCGCCGGAGGCGCCTTTTCATTTCAATTAAGTTTCTTAGGGTCAGCTGGCTGAATTGGTACATGCGTGTTTTCGACTGGGCGAAACACCAGTACAAAATTTTTGCACATGACCCACGCAAGTTCCCTATCCCACAGGCGTGAGGGAGCTGCTGTGTTAGCAAAAAAAGCCAAAAGCTCGTGCAGAAAATCCTTTTCGAGGTTTTTCTGGCGATACAGTGGCATGTTGCCTTTTTGTTTCGCGAGATGTGCCTCGGCGCTTTTCTCTTCGTGGAGTGCCAGCACCTTCTGCGTGTATACAGGTACTTTTCCTTGTACAAAATCGCCGGGTAACGATGGCGGCAGACGCATTCCAATTTCTGCAAGTTGAATCACGGGAACATTGGTGATTTCAATAAGCAGTCGATGCAGCTCTCTCTCCGCAAGTTCCATTGGCGGTACGATCATCGTGTCCTCCTGAGCGCGTCTCAGTGCAGTCTTTTATTGGGGGGAGGGTTTTCATCCTCCTCGTCATCAGGCGCATCTTCGTCCTCGGACGTCATTGACTCATCGTCCTCAAGATCGACATCGATTTCAGGAAGGTCGTTTTCCTGCGCAAAGCAGACGACGACAAAATTTCTCCGAACTTCCCACGCGACCATCAATCCATCCATAGCAGGTGGAGTTTTCCAATGCGAACCGATGTGCAAAGCGAGCAGTGATCGCAGTACGATTACTTCGCAGTGCAGCTTGTCCGCCAGCTCAAAGTCTTGAGCGTCAGTTGCCGCGTCACACGCTTTCATATATTGCGCACGCAGCACGGCAACCTTGCGCATGAAGGCATCCTTGATCACCCCGCGCACATACTCATGTTCTGCACGCACGGGCCACTGCGCGGCTGTTTCCAAGCATACGTCAGGCTCAATGAGATTGATTTCGGTTATGAGGCGCTGCAGCTCTTCGGGAAGAGCAGCGCTCGTGACTGGCGGCGGTTTCGGCTTTGACTTTGACATCGCCATCTCTCCCTAAGTGTTCTTCTCCCATACTCCCACCAGCAAGCGTTTGGTCAATGGATTCTTCGTTATAAACATGGTGTGCTACCATGCGGGAATGAAACTGGTGTCATGGAACGTCAACGGCATACGCGCAGTGCATAAGAAAGGAATGTTTCTTCCGATGATCCGCGCGCTGAAACCGGATATCCTGTGTTTGCAGGAGACCAAAGCAGAGCAGGGACAGGCAGAGATTGACCTACCCGAGTATGAGGAGTATTGGAATTCAGCGAAGAAAAAGGGCTATAGTGGCACCGCCATTTTCACGAAACATAAGCCGACGACGGTTTCACTCGATTTTCCTGAGCACATCGTCAAAAAATATAAGCTTAAAGATGGGTATGGCGATCTGACTGCAGAAGGTCGCGTCATTGCAGCGGAATTTCCTGATTTTTGGTTGGTGAATGTCTATACCCCCAACGCAAAGCCCGACCTGAGTCGCCTCGAGATGCGCCACAAGCACTGGGACCCAGCATTTTTGGAATATTGCAAAGAGCTTAACAAAAAGAAACCCGTTATTTTCTGCGGTGATTTGAATGTCGCACATACTCCGGACGACCTAGCGCTACCCAAGCAGAATGAGGGTGAGCATGGGTATACAAAAGAAGAGCGCGAAGGCGTGGACAACATGATCGCAGCAGGTTTTACCGACACGTTTCGCCTATTTACCCAAGGAAACGGGCATTACACGTGGTGGAGCAATTTTTCAGCTGCACGGGATAGGAATATCGGCTGGAGGATAGACTCTTTTTTTGCCAGCAAAGATGCGGTGAAACATATAAAAAAAGCCGAAATACATGGGGATTTTTATGGGTCAGACCATTGCCCTGTTTCAATAGATTGGAAATAACAACCGGTCATTCATTGCAACTTCACCACCATTTTTGTAGGGTGTCTACAGAAAGTTACATAAGGAGGGACTAAAGCGTGGATGCGGTAGTGAATATAGGGAAAAGCATCGTTTATATCGAACAACTCCTGAGGTCGAATGTAAGCCCTCAGGATGCTGAAGACATCTCGAATCTGTCCCAGCACATGTACGGCGAAAAAGTGCAAGTGCTGTGGGCGGAGTTGGTACAGACGGTCGGAAGTAAGTACGTGTATGTTGCGCGTAAAAACTCCGATGGAGATCGACACCCAATCGTGGGTATGGCGACAGTCTCCGTCAGTTACCTTGCAATGGGAGGTTCAGAAGCGTTCGTTGAAGAAGTGGTGGTATTCCCTGACTTCCAACATCAAGGAATCGGAAAGAAATTAATGCAGCAAGTCATTGACACCGCAAAATTACATGGTGTTGAAGAAGTCTGGCTGACGAGCGCAGAACATAGGAGGAAAGCACATAACCTCTACAAATCCCTTGGATTTAAAGAGAAAAAGACCACAGTCTTTGTGCTCCCCTGCATCAAACAACCCCCGAATTAATTCGGGGGTTCTCTTATAGGACAGGTTATCCACAGGAGTGTCCTTTACAGTGTCCGATAAGAAAATATGATTACTAACAGATGCTCTTTATCAGGCAGAATCAATTCGCACCAATAGGTGCAACTAGTACAGGGTACTCTCACACAACAAGAAATAGTACGTGGGACCACCGAGGTAACCCACCGATTGTTAAAAATGGTACCTGAGTAGTTCATTGATCCACTGCCAAAATTGTTGAAACACCTCACGGGGAAAAAAAGAAACACCGTGAGGTGTTTTCATTTTGTCGTTTTCTGGAAATCGCGAGCTGCTTCGTTGTGAGCTCCGGTGCTCCCTCACCGTATATTCAATACGGCTCGGTTCGCTCCTCACTCACGCCTCGCATCTCATCGATTTCCAGAAAACTTCCTGACGGCTTCTCGAACTGCATCCAATTTCAAAAATCCTTTCGTTTTATGATGCAGATATTAGGATACGTTTACCGCACATGATACTTCTCCCTTAATTTGCCAACTTCTTTCTCATCTTCTTCTGTTCGGCGCTCCTTACCCTCCTCTCCCAGCTTCTTCAGCTCTTCTGCCGAGAGAGCAAGGAGCTCGAGCGCTCGGCGCTCGAGGTACGGTGCGTCATTTTTTGTCGGGTCATCAAGCACTTCTTCGAGGAGCGCATGAAGCACCCAGCCAATTTTCGGTCCCGGCTTCTCGCTCGAAAGCGCCATGATCTGTTTGCCGTCTATTTTGAGCATGCCAACGGAAATAGGGTCGCGGAGCGCTTCCTCCACCATCGAAATGTATTTTCTCAGGCGAAATGGCTGTTCTTTCGGTCTCCCAGTACCTATGCGATCGCAGATGCGCAGGTTTAAGAGGTCCCAGATGTTCTCCTGCCCCACATTGACGATGAGGCGGCGCACCGCGGAGAGCGTGATTTTATCCGGATCGGAGAAAAACATGTGCCAGCGGACAAAACGCACTACTTTTTCAATCATGTCGTTCGGGAACTTGAGGTTTTCAAGTATTTTCTTCGCCATACGCGCGCCGATGACTTCATGCCCGTGGAATGTGTAATCTTTTCGCTCCTCATCAAAGCGGCGAGATGCAGGTTTGCCGATGTCGTGGAGCAGTGCCGCGATACGCACATGCAATGGCCACTTTTTATCCGCAGCATGCTGGAGCGTACGGACCAAATGCTCGAATACATCAAATGAGTGTGCTTGATTCTGGTCTACACCGATGCTTTCTTCGAGTTCGGGGATGATGTATTTCAAAAGCCCGAGTTTCTGTGCGATGTAAATGCCCTGCATCGGGCGATCTGTCTCAAGAATGCGGACAAATTCATCGCGAATGCGCTCGCGCGATATTTTTCCGAGTTGCGTTGCGTTTTTTACGATACCCGCCATAGTTTCCGCCTCTATGGTGAAGTCGAGTTCGCAGGAAAGCCGGATTGCCCGGAGCATGCGGAGGGCGTCTTCTTCGAAGCGCTCTTCAGCCTTGCCGACAGTGATAATGAGCTTGTTTTTCAATGCTTTTTGACCATCGTGGAGATCGATGATCTCTGCTTTGCGCGGCTCATAGGCGATAGCGTTCATGGTGAAGTCGCGTCGCTTGAGGTCGTCTTCGAGTTTGTCGCTCCAGATTACCCTCTCCGGCCAGCGGGCGTCTTTGTATTCATCCTCAAGACGAAACGGCGTCACCTCGATCACTTTGAGTCGCGGATCCTCGGATTCCGTTTTCACCCCGACGGTACCAAATGTATTTTCATAAAAACTGTCGGGAAAAACCTCTTGAATTTTTTCCGGGGTGGCGTTCGTAGTGATGTCCCAGTCTTTTGGCTCGCGATCAATCAAGAGGTCGCGCACGCATCCGCCGATGAGATATGCTTCATATCCCGCCGCATGCAGCTTGCTGTACACATCAAGTACTTCACCGGGCACTTTCAATTGCATCTTGCTATTTTAGTACATTCATTGTGTTCATGCGAGTTGCGCTTTAAGATACAAGTTACCGCGCCCGTGGTGAAACGGATATCACATCAGTCTTCGGAACTGACGGTCCAGGTTCGATTCCTGGCGGGCGCACAAGGTAGGAAAAGCAAATTGTTTTGCTTTTCTGCACACTTGTGCGAGGCGGAGCGATGTGTCGAGCGCCACAAGCGCGAGGCACCGCGAGCCGGGGTCGAGAGCACTTAGCGTATGAGCTTCCGAAGGAAGTGAATACGCTTAATGACTCGTGACCACAATGCAAAGGAAAAAATACTTGTGACCACAAATATATCCAAACGGTGTACACATCGGGGTCGCGAGATTTTTCCGTGAAGAAAATGTATTCGTGGTGGAGAAGCAATGTGCTATGATCCCCACAGGAAAATAAGGGGTACGCAATGACGCAATCAGAAACAACTATTTTTCCATGGTTCACTTGTGAAAATCACGAGACGCTTCGACCGTGGCTGGGACTCAAAGATATGTGCAGCACGCTCGAGCGTGGAGGGTTCACGATCAAACAAATTTTCGATTTGGATGATCAGATACTCGACCCTGTAATTAGTTGTCTACCACCAAATTACATACGATTTGAAGTGGTGCTACCAAGCGGCTGGGCGCTGGTTGATGGGTACGATGGCTATGGTCTCGAAGACCCTGAATTACAACATCTGGTAGACAAACATGGTCGGTTGCGAGGGCATATAGAACTCGATTGGAAGGATGACTGTAAGCCGAGATCCGGAACACTCTATTGTCGCTATGCGCTCAATCCACCCAATGTGCACACGGTAAAAATCGACAGACCAAAGAACACCATTCTTTGGGTTGTAGTTGATAGGGCTGCTGTGAACCCGAAAAGACCATCAGAATTTCCGATAGTCAGCCACTACGATATTGTAGAGGCTCGTCCAGGACCCTTTGTTCCGCCTGATGCAGAAGAATTCAAGAGAGCTCTGGATAAAGACTTCGCGCGCCTGCAAGCAGGCAAGCCACAACTTGATCCCCCGATCTTTCGATGGTTGCATGAAAATTATCCAGACTGGCGAGACCCGTTCGCGTATTGGTAAGACAATCAAGCCCCGCATGCTCGAGTGAGCGCGCGGGGCTTTACTATTGATATTGACAGACGCGCTGTCGCTCAGCTAGTTCAACAAGTAAGTGCAACACTTTGAGATAATCAAAGTGCATGAAAT
>CAYWZA010000036.1:0-6615 GCA_964462785.1 uncultured Candidatus Saccharibacteria bacterium
ACACTAGGCTGGTAATGTACAAGGTTGGTGTTCAAAAATATGGGGGAGGGTCACTCCTTAAGTCCATGGTATAATTTATTTATTAAGAGCATCGGCATCATCGGGGCAATTTGCAATAATCTATGGCATTTAGAAAAGAAGGGGAATTTGGAGGCGGACAGGGAGGTAAAAGGAGCTTCGGCGGGAAGCGCTTTGGTGGCAAAAAGCCTTTCGGGAATGGTGGCGGATTTGGTGGGCCGAAAGAAATGTTTAGCGCAACGTGCGCACAATGCGGGAAGCCTTGCGAAGTGCCATTTCGCCCGTCAGGCGATCGCCCGGTGTATTGCCGCGAATGTTTCGGCGGCAAGAGTGATGCTCCACGTAATGATTTCGGTGGACGTCGCGACAACACGCGCAGCTTCGAGCCTCGCCGCGGAGCGCCGTCTTTTGCTCCACAGCAGAATCAGAATGCACCTAGCGAGCGCTTCAACGAGCTCAAACGCCAGATTGATGCCGTGCATAACAAGCTTGATGTCATGACCAAGCTGATTGAAGCACTTACTCCATCTACACATACAAAACCTGCAACGCTACCAATCGAAGAGTCAGCACCCAAAAAGCCAGCCAAGAAAGCAAAAGCAAAGCCGGCGAAAAAGTAATTCCGTCGTTAGCTTTCAGACGGTCGTAAAAGAACGATGGTATACTGCCCCAATGCAAAATGTATACACGTACACCGTGCCACTATTTATAAAAATGTTGGGAGGATTGAAGAATGTATTGAGTAAGTCTGAAGCGTTTGCGAAAGAGAAGGGAATGACCGAGGAGGAATTTCTCAACAATGCGCTCGCGCCGGACATGTTTCCATTTGTGCGGCAGATTCAAATTGCGAGCGACAATGCCAAAGGAGCATGCGCGCGGCTTTCGGGTATGGAGCCGCCGAAATTTGAGGACAACGAAAAAAGCTTTGCCGAGCTCGTGCAGCGCATTGATAAGACACTCGCGTTTGTGTCGACATTTACACCAGAATCATTCACTGATGCACCCACTCGAAAAATTACACTCCCGTATTTTCCAGATAAATACATGATGGGTGATGAATACGCACTTGAATACGTGGTGCCGAACTTTCTATTTCATGTGTCTATTGCCTATGCGATTGCGCGGAAGGTGGGTGTTCCAATCGGAAAGGCAGATTACATGAACGGACTGCCGTTTAAGGATTTGTAGTCGTACAGTGCGGCATGTATTTCGTCTACATCATCGAATGTAAGGACGGCTCGTTGTACACGGGTATTACCACAGACGTAGCGCGGCGATTTGAAGAGCATAAGGCGGGTGATGGTGGGCATTATACGCGCGCCCGCGGTGCGAAAAAACTACTTTATAGCGAGCAGCATCCCAATCGTTCGGCGGCACTCAAGCGCGAAGCGACAATCAAAAAAATGCCACGTGCAAAAAAGCTAGAACTCACAGTAATCACCAAAGCATAACTTATGCGTTTGGCAAGATCCGTGCTAGAGTCCACATATGCTTATCGATGATGTCACAGTGCGCATTCGCGGCGGCCATGGAGGTCGCGGTGTTGTCGGCTGGAATAAAATTAAGGGGAATATCGGTCCCACCGGCTCGAATGGCGGTGAGGGCGGGAGTGTATATCTCGAAGGAGTGTCCGACTTGAGTACTCTCATGCAATTTCGCTACAAAAAAAGCGTGAAGGCGGAGAATGGTGAGCAGGGCACGACCCGACTGCGCGACGGAGCAGATGGCGATGATTTGGTGCTCAAGATTCCTGTGGGCACGGTGATCACCAATCTCGATACGAAATGGACACATGAAATCACGAAAGTGGGCGAGCGCGTGCTTGTCGCAAAAGGCGGGCATCGCGGTCGCGGCAATTATCGCTTTCGCTCTTCGACAAATACGAGCCCGTACGAATCTGAAGTGGGCAAAGAGGGTGATAATTTTTCGTTCCGTCTCGAGCTGAAAATGATCGCCGATATCGGGCTTATCGGTTTGCCGAATGCGGGGAAGTCGAGTCTGCTCAACACGCTCACAGGAGCAAAAGCCAAAATTGGCAATTACGCATTTACCACACTCGAGCCATCGCTTGGCACGTATTACGATCTCATCCTTGCCGATATTCCAGGACTCATTGAAGGTGCGTCAGGAGGAAAAGGATTAGGTACGAAATTTTTGCGGCATATCGAGCGCACGCGCACGCTCTTCCATCTCATTTCCGCCGAATCTGAAGATGTGCTGCGCGATTACAACATCATTCGCGAGGAGCTTGGCGCATACAATCCTCAGATGCTCGAAAAAGACGAGTACGTGCTTTTGACGAAGACGGACATGGTAGACGCGGATACAGTGGCGAAGCAGCTCAAAGCGCTGAAGAAAGTTTCTAAGCATACGCTCGCCATATCTATCATCGACGATGAAAGTATGGCTGCGCTCAAAAAATTGCTCAACACACTTGCGGGCAAGAAAGGGGTTTGAGTGAGCACATCAAAGCGTGATATCGTTTTTGTATGTCAAAGACCGTGTTTGGAGTGGCATTAGGGGCAGTAGTGCTGGGCGGTTTTGGCTATGTGCTTTGGTATACACATGACCAAATGCCGCGCAACGAGACAAGCGCGACGCAGGTAGCAAGCTCGAGTGCAGCGAAGTTGCGGACGCTCAACGACATCATTGCAGAGGACGGTAACTTCATATGCGCATTCACCAATGAAGATCCCGGAGCAAGAAATAGCGGCACGCTTTATATTTCGGGCGAAAACTTCCGTGGAGATTTCAGTACAGCTCATATGATTCAATATGGAGGGTTTGTGTACACGTGGGCTGACGCTGCGTCGATGGGTACGAAAACGCCGCGCGTGGCAGAAAGGGGAATGGCAGAGCAGCAAGGCTTCGACATGCAAGCTGCGCTGGCATACGACTGCAAAGATTGGACCCCCGATCTCACCAAATTCGACCTGCCAGCAAAGGTGAAGTTTCAAGAGGTGGCTCAGTAAAAACTGCGACCCTTGTTTCGTTCGGGTTTTCGTAGTATTATTGCACGACTGCCGGCTTGGCCGGTATTCTTTTTGGCCTTATGGAAATTCGAAATATAGCGATTATCGCGCACGTGGATCATGGAAAGACGACGCTCACCGACGCGATTTTGAAACAGACGGGCGCGGTGGAGGAGGGGGTGACGATGGACTCGAACAAGCTTGAGCAGGAGCGCGGCATTACCATCTATTCAAAAAACTGCTCGATTGTATACAAGGGGACAAAGATAAACATCGTCGACACCCCGGGGCACGCGGATTTCGGCTCGGAAGTCGAGCGTGTGTTGCGCTCGATTGATTCCGTGCTCCTTGTTGTGGACGCGCAGGAAGGTCCGATGCCGCAGACGCGCTTTGTGCTTAAAAAGTCGCTCGAGTTGGGTTTAAAGCCAATTGTGGTTATTAATAAAATTGATAAGCCGGCTGCAGATCCCGCGCGTTGTGAAGAACAGGTGCTCGAGCTTTTCCTGGAGCTCGGTGCTTCAAATGAGCAAGCGGATTTTACAGTCGTGTACGCAATTGGCAGGCAGGGTATCGCAAAGCGAAAACTCGAAGATGAATCCATCGATCTTACGCCGCTCCTTGATGTGGTGCTCGAGCATGTACCCGTGGCGCCTACGGCGCAGGAAGGTGCTCCGCTTATGCTTCAATCATTTAATCTTGCGTACGACAATTTCCTCGGACGACTTGCCGTCGGACGTATTTATGAGGGAGTCGCGAAGCAAAACTCCCCGGTGTTTGTCAAAAAACCCGACGGCACGACGCGCACTGGCAAGCTCACAAAGATTTTTACTTTTGAAGGACTCAAACGTGTAGAGGCGGCAGAAGCAAGCGCAGGAGATATCGTACTCATCGCCGGGCTTCCCGATATTGATATTGGCGAAACGGTCACGACGAACGGAAACGCAACGCCGCTTCCCGCGATTGCGGTGGACGAGCCGACCATCACGCTCAATTTCCTCGTGAATAATTCCCCCTTTGCGGGGCGTGAAGGGAAGTACGTGACATCGCGTCAGTTGCGCGAACGATTGGAACGCGAGCTCGAAGTGAATGTGGGGCTTCGTGTTGATTTTGATTCGCAGGATAATTTTAAAATTTCCGGACGTGGCGAATTGCACATTGCCATTTTGCTCGAAAACATGCGGCGCGAAGGGTATGAAATGCAGGTCTCCCAGCCCGAAGTCATAGTGCGCGAAGAGGATGGCAAGAAAACTGAACCGTTTGAAGAAGTCGTCGTCGATACGCCTACAGAATATCAAGGCACCATTATCGAACGACTCGGGACGCGCGGTTTCGTCATGACCAATCTCGTATCACACGGTCCGACGGTACGCCTCATGTTTGAAGGACCGACACGCGGGCTTTTGGGGTATCGCAATCAGTTTGTGATCGACACGAAAGGCGAGGGGATTATGGCGGCGCGCGTGATCGGCTTCAAGCCGTTTGCCGGAGAGATCCGCAAGCGCGCGGTCGGCTCAATGACTTCAATGGTGACGGGGAAATCACTCGGCTTTTCTTTGTGGAATTTGCAGGAGCGCGGGCGGCTCTATATCAATCCTGCGACAGAGGTGTACGAGGGTATGGTGATCGGAGACACTTCCAAAGGTGATGAAATGACCGTCAATCCGACGAAAAATAAAAATCTCACCAACATTCGCGCAAGTTCATCGGATGATGCTATTGATCTCGTGCCGCCATTCGAGCTCTCGATTGAGCGCGGTCTCGAAATTATGCAAAAGGACGAATACCTGGAGGTCACGCCGCTCTCAGTGCGCTTGCGCAAGAAGCACCTCACTGAAAGTGCGCGCGCGAAAGCGAAGGCTGCAGGCGAGAACTAATTCTACGGTTCTTCCGTAGGTGGTATTTGTTCTTCCTCGACCCGATACGTCAGGGCATATAGTGTCCAGAAGGGCATCCATTGCAGAAACGGCAGCCACTCACCAATCATCATCAAAACCCGCGTGAAGAATCGGTGTTCAAATTGTGACGGCAGATTGTTATGACCGCCCCAAATAAACAGAAAGCTCTGTACAAAAATACTTAGAATTATATTAATGCCAGCCCCGATGATGATGCCAATTCCTGGGATGGCAAACATCGTGAAACCAACCACTATTTGTAGAAAATCGATGGCGATCGTAAATATCACAAGCGCATTCCAACCGCGCGGACGCACCCTAGTCATGTATTCTATTGTACAACAAATCCCGCGAGCGCTTGCTCGCGGGATTTTTAAAAGCCTGTTCTGGGTGGACTCTAACCTCTCTGGAATGTGAACGACGCTCTTTTCACGGGACCGGAATGGGGTCGCATGACGACCTTTGCGCCGTGACCACTGACCGATATGGATGCTAGCCACTCATCGCCACGTACAGTAGCTTCGATAGTGCCGTTTCCTGCAGTGCCCGATACGGTGCCGCGATTTTCATAATTCCTCTCCTCGAACGTGCCACGGATGTGGTTATCGAGCGCTTGCAGAGCGCCTTTCACGTCGATCTTCAAGCTGGCATTTGCGCAGCGCACATTCAGCGAAAGACTCGTACCGTTTTTTGATGGGAAATACGTCGCGACGCATCGCATGTTTTCCGATTCGCCACTCGACATCTGAATGGCACCCTTTCCGACCCACCGTCCGCCAAAGCCATCGAATGCGCCGGCATAAGCGGGAGCGGATACCAGTATAAGCAGTGCTACAAGAGCACCTTGCAGTGTGTACTGTTTCATGATCTAGCTCACCTTTGTACTGGCTACAGAATATCCCCACTGCACGAATGCGCAAGATGGGGTATGATGCACACACATTATTCACGATGTATTAATAAAGAGATGGTAGAAATAATAAAATTATGAAAACACTTTTTAGTTTGGTAGTACTTGCCGTACTTCTCGGCACCGGATGGTACGTCTATCAGAACAACATGGTGGCAGTGCCGACGAATTCGGAATCGGCGCTTCAGGATTCTGGCAGCATGGGTGACATGATGGATAGCGCGATGCCGGCAATGGAAGGCAGCACCGTCGAGGAAAAGGAGGTCATGACGGATTCCGGCAAGACGGGGATGATGGATGGGGAGATGGGCATGATGGGCGATGGGGAGGTATTTAACATCACGGGGAAAATGTTTGCGTTTTCGCAAACAGAAATGCGTGTGAAGAAAGGCACCACGGTAACGGTGAATTTTGAAAGCACTGAGGGTTTGCATGACTGGGTGGTTGACGAATTCAACGCGCGCACCAAGCAGGTGCAGCCGGGGACAAAAACTTCAGTGACATTTGTTGCAGATAAAGCGGGCACGTTCGAATACTACTGTGCGGTAGGCAAACACCGACAGCAGGGTATGGTCGGCAAACTCATTGTGGAGTAAGAAACTGTCTCAAATCTTCCCCCTGTCAAAAAAGCCATATTTTTGGCTGCAAAACTTCGCCTCGACCTCATCGTGTCACAGACATGCTTCGGTCTCTGGCTCGTTTTTCGCTCAAAAATATGGCCTTTTTGAATTGGGTACCACGAGATTTGAGACAGTTTCTAGTAAAAAAGCTAGTTCAACAAGTAAGTGCAACACTTTGAGATAATCAAAGTGCATGAAAT
>CAYWZA010000037.1:0-6395 GCA_964462785.1 uncultured Candidatus Saccharibacteria bacterium
TCGATCAAAACTTTGAGGAGGTCATCACTGAAAATACGGATGCGCATGGTGGTCAAAAACGGGCGGGTACACTCGATGAGCCGATGGAAAACATCCTCTACTTCATTGAGAAAAATTCGCCGACATTGCCGAAGTGGAAACGGGAACTGGTGCGCATCGGCTATACGATCGCTCAGTATTTTTATCCGCAGCGGCTCACCAAAAACGCAAATGAAGGATACGCGACGTTTACGCATTACTACGTGATGCAGCGTCTGCGCGATAAAGGGCTCATTAACGACAGAGCGTTCGAGCTCTTCATTCGGTTGCATACCAATGTCATAATTCAGCCGACATTCGACGACCCGATGTATGCGCGTGTGGGGCACAACCCATACGGGCTGAGTTTTGCGATGTATCAAGATATCGTGCGTATATGTACGGCGCCAACCGAAGAAGACAAGCGATGGTTTCCGTACTATGCAGGACAGCGGTGGCAGGATGTCGTCAGACATGTGGTTGAAACGGTGCGTGATGACACATTTTTCCTCACACATCTTTCGCCGAAAGTCATTCGCGATTTCAGGCTGTTCAACATCATCGGCGACACGGCACATGATCATGTGCTAGTGACCGCAGTACATCGTGATGGCGAACAAGGCTACCAAGCCATTCGTGAAGCGCTGGCTGCGCAGCACCATCCCAATGTCATTACACCACTGATCGAGGTTACCGGTGTTGATGAGAATGGTGATCGTTGCCTTGAGATAGTGCACCGCCAGATGCGGGGCAGAACACTGCATGAGGATGACACGATGAAAACGCTCGGACATGCGGAGCGGCTATGGGGTCTCCCCGTTGAGCTGACCGCGGTCAATGAGCTCGGTAACATGACATTCCGTGGACGACACGTCAAAGGAGTGCCTTCATTCCTTGTTCGGTATCCGTCCGAGGGTGTTGAGATTGGAAAAAAGAAGAGGTAAAGATACACACCCCCTGGCTAGTCAGCTAGGGGGTGTTTTAGTTCGGGTGTGCTGTGGATAACCATGTGCCCACTGTGGTGCAAAGTGGGATATAATATATCGAAGTGGGAAATAGTGGGTTCCCAACATATCTATGTTTATCGGTGAATACGAACACGCATTGGATGAGAAAAAACGGGTGATGCTCCCGAAGGCGTTTTCAAATGGGCTGGGCAGAAAGATGGTGCTGACACGCGGGCTCGACAACTGCCTGTTCATCTATGCACTGCCGGCATGGAAAAAGATAGCGGATCGTCTGCAGAATTTGTC
Source organism: uncultured Candidatus Saccharibacteria bacterium (assembly GCA_964462785.1). Lineage (GTDB taxonomy): Bacteria > Patescibacteriota > Minisyncoccia > Phycocordibacterales > UBA2100 > JACQKA01. Next base: position 1,272 of record CAYWZA010000037.1, read on the forward strand.
GTTTGCGCAGGCAGACACGCGCGGATTCAATCGCTTTCTGCTTTCCGGTGCGATTGAAGTCGAAGCCGACAAAAGCGGACGCATTCTCATTCCGGATCACCACAAACAATTCGCCAACCTCAAGCGCACGGTGGTGTTTGCGGGGGTGTCGGATCGGGTCGAGGTGTGGGATAGCGCGCAATGGCAGAGCTACAAGGCGCGCATAGAGAAACAAGCGGATGCCATGGCGGAGAAATTGGGTGAGATCGGAGTGTTGTAGGTGGTGATATTGAGCTGCTGGGGGATTTGCATACGTCATGCGCACGCGACGAAAACTGTCCTCCAGCAACTCGATGTCGTCACAACGGCATCAGACTGTTCTTTTACACGAAAGTTTGGATTGGCTTGTGATCAAGCGGCAGCACACTGTTGTTGATGCAACACTGGGCTCGGGCGGACATGCGCGCGCAATCATTGAAAAGCTCGACAAGCGCGGAACGTTCATCGGCTTTGATGCCGATGTTGAAGCGGTTCGCAATGCTTCCGTGCTGCGCGATGGCGCGCAGCCGCGCATCGAATTGGTGCATGCGAATTTTCGCATCATGCAGGCGGCGCTCACCCAACTCGGGATCGAGTGCATCGACGCGGCACTGTTTGACCTTGGCTGGCGCATCGAGCAGCTCACGGGACGCGGATTTTCATTTGAGCATGATGAACCGTTACTCATGACGTTCGACGCACATCCTCCCAAGGGCGCGCTCACTGCACGCGAGATCGTAAACGAATGGGACGAGAATCACATCGCCGACATTCTCTTTGGGTGGGGAGGAGAGCATTTCTCGCGGCGCATCGCACATGCGATCGTCACGCGCAGAGCGCAGCAGCCCATCGAGCGCACCGCGGAGCTCGCAGCGCTCATTCGCGCATCGGTGCCCGCATGGTATCGCACGCGCCGTGTGCATCCTGCCACGAAATCGTTTCAGGCGCTGCGCATAGCGGTGAATGACGAAATGGGTGCGCTCAAAGATGGCATGGCAGCAGCATACACGCTGCTTCGTGCGGGCGGCAGAGTGGTGATCATTACATTTCACAGTGTCGAGGATCGCATCGTCAAACACACGTTTCGCGAATGGGAGCAGGAAGGAAAGGGAAGTGTGCTTACGAAAAAGCCAATCATCGCATCGCGCGAAGAGACACAGCACAATCCGCGTGCACGCAGCGCCAAACTTCGGGTATTTCAAAAAATGTAAACACTATGAATAGCAAACTTACACAATCAGTTATCTACGTGAGTCTCACCCGCGAGCATCCGGCTGAGTTTTACGCACGCCGCGGGATGATTTTTGCTTGCACGGCGCTCCTTATGGTGTATGTGTATTTTGCCAGCGCGTCGGTTTTTCATGCAGTTGCCGCACGCAGTGTCGCAAGCGTCAGTGAGAATGAACGGACAGAACTCGCGCATCTTGAAAAGGAGTATTTCACGCTTTCAAAAAACATTGATATGCGCAGGGCGGGTGAATTTGGACTGGTAAAGGCGTCCGACAAGCATTTTGTCTCACGAACGGTGCATGTAGGTCTCGCAACCTATTAAGTTCGGTGAAAAGTGCGCAGGGAATCATTACGCACCAAACTTTTAGCCCCTTGGGCATTCCAAATAGGGCATAAACATGCGATTCTATAGTCATGCGGAGGACATTCACGATGCGAGTGCGTATTGCAAGTATCTGCTTTGTCTTATTTGCCGCAGTCATCATTGGGCGACTCTATGAGGTGCAGGTTATTGATGGCAGGAAATACCGCGAGGAAGCGGAATCGCAATATATTGCGACGGGAGTCGCCGACGATAATCGGCGTGACATTCTTTTCACCGACAAAAATGGAGAACTCAAGGCTGCTGCCGTGATGGAATCGGGGTATAAGCTGGCGATCAATCCGAGCACGCTGGAATCGCCGGAGACCGCATTCGACATGCTATCTGCCATTGCCCCCATTTCGCGCGAGCGCTTTATGGCGAGCGCAGCAAAAGCCAATGACCCCTTCGAAGAAATCGCACAGCGCCTTTCAAAAGACGCAGCGGTACGCATAGGCGAGCTGGGCATAGACGGCGTGATACTCGTACCCGAGAAATGGCGCGTCTATCCGGGAGAGGAGCGTGCGGCGCACGTGCTGGGATTTGTCGGATATAAAGACGAGCAGCACCCGCGCGTGGGACGCTACGGGCTCGAGCGCTATTGGGAAGATGCGCTTACGGGCGATGGGGGATTGTATGTGAACTTTTTTGCGGAGATATTTTCAAATATCGGCGCTTTGACGCGCGATGCCGAGCACTCAGACGGGGACATCATTACTTCCATCGAGCCGACAGTGGAGCAGCGGCTTGAAGAAGTGCTGGCTGCGGTGGCGCAGAAATATCATTCACGCATCACCGGAGGCATCATTATGGATCCGCGCGACGGCAACGTCATTGCGATGGGGTCATTGCCCTCCTTCAATCCAAACACCTTCAATACGGTTTCTGACCCCAGTGTGTATGCAAACCCCGCGGTGGAAAGCGTCTTTGAATTTGGCTCGATTATGAAACCGCTCACCATGGCGGCGGGCATTGATAGCCGCGTTGTGACCGCTAGCACCACCTACAACGATACCGGCTTTATCATGCGCGATGACGCAAAAGTCTCCAACTACGACGGCAAGGCGCGCGGCGTTGTCAGTATGCAGGAGGTGCTCAATCAATCGCTTAACACCGGAGCGGCGTTTGTGGCGGAGCGCGTGGGGGCGGCGAATTTTGCACGCTACATGACAGCACTGGGCTTTGGTGAGGAGACGGGCATTGATTTGCCCGGTGAAGTGCGCGGCATCACTGATGCGTTTACAAGCGGGAGCGCGCTCGACCTTGCATCAGTATCATTCGGGCAGGGCATTGCCGTCACTCCCATAGCCATGGCTCGCGCGCTGTCGGCTCTCGCACACAATGGCGCGACAATCGCTCCGCACGTTGTCGATCAGGTGCGTCTCGAGAGCGGTATTCGCCGCCGCGCATGGCAAGCTGATGAACGACGTGTCTTTGCGCCTGAGACAGCTCACACAGTGACCAACATGCTCGTAGAGGTTGTCGATAGCGCGCTTTTGCACGGACAACTTAAGCTTGATCGCTATAGCATAGCCGCCAAGACCGGCACGGCGCAGATCGCAAAGTCTGGCGGTGGCTACTATCCTGATCGATATCTACACTCATTTTTCGGCTATTTTCCCGCGCATGATCCACGCTTCCTCATTTTGCTCTACACGGTCGAGCCGCAAGATGTCACCTATGCATCACAGACGCTCGCCGAGCCCTTTGGTGAGCTTTCCCAATTTTTGATAAGCTATTACGATATTCCACCCGATCGTTAACATGTCATGAAAGTCACACTGAAAACTATTGTCCTCGCCATTATCACTGCAGAGGCGCGGGCAATCCTGCGGAAGTATCGACCAAAGGTTATCGCTATTACCGGTAGCGTCGGCAAAACTTCGACGAAGGACGCAATCTATGCACTCCTTGCCGATCCAACTTCCCGCAAGAACGAAAAAAGCATGAATAGTGAGATTGGCGTACCGCTCACCATCATTGGCGCCGCAAATCCATGGGAGAGTGTTACCGGATGGTTGCAAGTGATGTGGCAAGGTCTCACGTTGATACTGACAACCCAGCCGTATCCACGCACACTGATTTTAGAGGTGGGAGCTGACCACCCGGGAGACATCAAAAAGATCGCCTCCTGGCTTATGCCGGATATTGCTGTCATAACCGGTGTGCCCGATATGCCGGTGCATGTCGCCAATTTTGATTCAGCCGATGCGGTTTTTGAGGAGAAGGCACAACTGGCAAAGCACCTCCAGCCCGAAGGATGGCTGGTAATCAATGGCGATGATGAGCGCGTGCGCACACTTGCAAACGGCACCAATGAAAAGACAATTACATACGGTATAACCCACGGCGCACTGCGCGCACAAAACGTGCAAACACTCATTGAGCATGAAAAACCCGTCGGCGTGCGTTTTGATGTATTTCATGCAGGAGCATCAACGCCATGCATACTACGCGGCTGCCTGGGTAACGGGCATGTGCTCTCCACGCTCGCTGCGTTTGCGGTGGCGTTTGCGGATGATAAAAAACTGGCAGGTATTGCAGCGCAGTGTGCGAAGCACACACCGCCTGCGGGGCGCATGCGTATTCTCGATGGGGTAAACGGGTCAACTATTATAGACGATTCATACAATAGCTCGCCGGCAGCAGCGCTCTTGGCGCTGGAGACTTTGAAATCTATTCCTACGCAGGGTCGCCGCATTGCAGCACTTGGCGATATGCGTGAGCTTGGCGCATTGAGCAAAGAAGCACACGAAATAGTAGGAAGGCGTGCAGCCGAGGTTGTAAGCCAGCTCATCACCGTGGGCGAGGAATCGCGCGTGCTCGCCGATGCGGCGAAGCGTGCGGGGCTACTGGAAATAAAAAGCTATGGCTATGGTGAATCACAAAAAGCGGGGGAGGAGCTTGCAGGCGAATTGCGGGCAGGCGATATCGTGCTGGTGAAAGGATCGCAAAACATGATCCGCATGGAACGCTTCGTCAAAGCCATCATGGCAGAGCCCGCGCGCGCGCCCGAGCTCCTCGTCCGCCAAGAGCCGGAGTGGCTTATTAAGAAGTAAAATGTATGCAACAAATCGACACCGTGAAGCGCTATTATGAGTCGACAAAGTTTGACTATCACGCCTTCTGGACAGGGAAGAAGGACCTCGCTATTCACTTTGGGTACTATGACAGTGACGCAACAACACATCATAAGGCGTTGTTAAAAATGAATGAGGTCCTTGCCTCATATGCCTGTATTACAGCGAAAGATCGAGTGTTGGATGCGGGATGTGGTTATGGTGGGAGTAGTTTTTGGCTCGCAAAAAACATCGGATGCACGGCTGTCGGTGTAGGTATAGTCCCATTTCACATTGCTCGCGCTCGTCGCGAAGCAAAGTCCCGCTCCTTGGAGCATAAAACCTCATTCATCGAAAGCGATTATGCTCACACACAATTTCCGAATGAATCTTTCGACGTATCCTGAATTCAACTTCGAAGTGCAACACTCCATGCTTGTAATGGCGTCTTAAAAC
>CAYWZA010000038.1:0-5307 GCA_964462785.1 uncultured Candidatus Saccharibacteria bacterium
TTTTAAGACGCCATTACAAGCATGGAGTGTTGCACTTCGAAGTTGAATTCAGGTAGTCCACACTTGACACGCATTCATACATGGTACAAAATGCAATTAGTGCGGCAGAGGCAATCGGAGGACTACACGTGAGTAGAATCAAAAAAATTCAACTGATCGATAGAGTCTTTTTCCGACTCATGGAAGAAATGGGTCGACACATGAACCCCGAGCACTGTGATGAGCTCGAGCAAAAAATCATCACCCTTGGGATGGAAGACGCGAAGGCGAATCCCACCCAAGTTCTGACACTTGCGCGTGATGCCCGTGTTGCCGCTGCGCGAGCGGCACTCACAAAGAAAGCGCGCCGTCCTAAACGTGCCGCAAAGGTTGCTGTACCGCCGCAAAAACCTCAAAGCTCAAATGGTCGCGAGACCTTCAACGGTTCTTCGCATTAGCCCATTTGGCGCTTGTACTTGCCCCGCATATATGCGGGGCTTTTCTTTTAGCTTTTTACGGTGATAATAGAACAATGACTGACGAAACACCGGCGCAAAAGGAGGCACATGAGCACGACCACAAAAAGCTTGGGCGCGAGCTTGAGCTTTTCACCTTTTCCGATACCGTCGGCAAAGGTCTCCCTCTTTGGACTCACAAAGGCGCTACCGTCCGCCGCGAGCTGGAGCGATTCATTGTGGACGAGGAAATAAGACGCGGGTATCTGCATGTGTACACGCCCGATATCGCCAAACTCGATTTGTATAAAAAATCAGGTCACTATCCGCACTATCAGGATTCCATGTACGCGCCGATCGAGATCGACGAGGAGCAATTCATGCTCCGCCCGATGACCTGCCCGCATCACTTCGAGCTCTACCTCTCCCGCCCGCACAGCTACCGCGAGCTGCCGATGCGCCTCGCGGAAGTTGCCAAGCTGTATCGCTATGAGCAGTCCGGCGAGCTGATGGGGCTGCAGCGTGTGCGTAGTTTCTGCCTCGCAGATGCGCACATCATTTGCGCCAGCGAAGAGCAGGCGGTTGAGGAAATCGGCAAGGCGCTCGATCTTATTGAATACGTTGCCGGTGTATTTGGATTCGTGAAAGGAACCGACTATTGGTATCGCCTCTCGCTTGGCGATCGCTCGAATACGGAAAAATACTACAAAAACGATGCCGCGTGGGAGAAGGGCGAGTCGCTCTTGCGCGAGCTGATGCAGGGGCGCGGTGAATTCGTCGAGGCGAAAGATGAGGCAGCGTTTTATGGACCGAAAATTGACGTGCAGATGCGCAATGTAAATGGCAAGGAGGACACCGCTTTTACCGTGCAATACGATTTCTGTATGCCGGATCGTTTTGAGCTCGACTACATCAGTGAAGACGGCGGCAAGAAGCGTGCGTTCGTCGTGCACCGCTCATCGATCGGCGCAATCGAGCGCATCGTCGCCTTTTTGATTGAGCGCTATGGCGGCGCATTCCCCGCATGGCTCGCGCCCGTGCAGGTGATCGTGCTCCCCGTCGCCAGTGCGCATGAGGAGTATGCACATGAAGTCCTGGAAGAACTCAAGGGGCAGGGAGTCCGTGCAGAGATTTCAAAAGCAGAAGACACGCTCGGCAAGCGCATCCGCAATGCAAAATTGCAGAAAGTTCCCTATCTATTGGTTATTGGAGACAAGGAGATAGGCGCGGGGGCGGTGTCTGTCGAGAGCCGCGACGCCGGCGCCCTTGGCGCAATGCCGCGCGGCGCGTTTGTGGAAAAACTAGCGGGGGAGATACGAACGCGTGCGTTGCGCAGCGCCTGATGCTAAAAACAAAAACCTCCCCGTGAGATGGCTCTTCGCCTATCACACGGGGAGGTTTTTGTTTTTGTAATAAAGATTGATTAGTTGCGCGCAATGACGAGACGAGGTGTCTCACCTTCCTTGATTTGCAGCGTCATTCTGTCTGCGGTGCCCGAGCGCTTTGCGATCGGTGCAGCTGCTGCGATTGGTTGCGCAACGACCGGTGCCGGAGCTTCTGCTGCAGGCATCGGAGCAGATTTTTCAATCACGCGTTCACGTACGATGGTCGGCTCGCCGGCAAAGGCATATGCCTTGCCACCAAGTCCCCCGTCGAATATTTCTGCGATGTTGCCGCGGTAGCGTACCACCACGTATCCAGCTGCAAGCGCCCAAATCATGAGCCCGAGCCAGTAGACTGCGTTCTCGGTAAGACCGCCGTCAAAGCCGGTGTACGGAACGCTCGTGAGCGAAACGTACGGGTTACTTCCTGAGACGTTTACCGTCGTGAAGCAGGTGTTGGTGCGACCTTGGTAATCGCGAATCGTAAGCGTGTATACGCGTGAGCTTTCCGGACGAACCGTCACCGAGCCGTTCAAAGCCACGTTGCCGATGCCGTCAGAGAGCGTTGCATATGCTGCGCCGTACGATGTCCAGTTCAATACTGATCCTGTGCCATTCTGAATTGAATTCGGAGTGGCATACATCGTGCAGTTGAGATTGTTCGTGACCGGCGGAGTGTACGTGCTTGGAATCAAGACAGAGCAGGTGTTAGTCGTACCATTCGCGCCGTACACGGTCATGTTATAAGTCGTGTTTGCGGTCGGGTAGACATACTGGCTGCCATTCACCGATACTGAGCCAACGCTCGAGATGTATGCGGCTGTTGCGTTACTTGAGCTCCATGAGAGCAATGCGCCCGAATTGCCGTAACTGCCGTACGTGTAACCGTATCCGTAATTCGAAGACGAAAGCGCGTAGGTGATTGAGCAGGTCGGTGCGACAGGAACCGGATTAGAATACACGTTCACCGTCGTCGAGCAGGTGTTTGTGCCGCCGTTCTGACCATACACAGTGAGCGTGTATGTCTGTGAGCCGGTTACATTTGAGACGTACTGTGAGCCGTTCACTGCAACGGTGCCGAATCCGGAGAGATATGCGCTCGTCGCGTTGGTGCCGTTCCAGGTGAGTGTTGTCGCTCCGCCGTAGCCGACTGACGTCGGGCTGGCGTAGATCGCACAAGTCGCCTGTGGCACGAATGGATTTTGCGACTGGATGTTGTAGTAGGTGTTAGTGTTTGTGTTTACGTTAGAGACGTTGGTCGTGTTGATGTTCGTGTTGGTATTCACGATGTTGTTGTAGTAGCTGCTCCAATTCGAGTTCGAAGTAGGATAGCTTGGGGTGCTCACGTGCGTGGTGCCGCCGCAGCCGCCAGAGCTGTATCCACAACCAGTGCGCGGAGGGTGCGCTACCGGAGGCGGAGGGGTGTATGAACGTCCGCCACCGCAGCCGCTGTAACAATTTCCGTCAACATAGATCGGCGGAGGATTGTACGAAGATCCGCAGTTGCTTCCGCAGCCACCGTATCCGTAATCGGATTGGTAGGACGGGGTGTTGTAATAGTAAGGATCATATGACCAATCAATCGAGTCTGCGTAGCTGGGGTAATATGAGTCGGAGTAATAAGGGTCGTAGCTCCAGTCTATGGAATCAGCGTAACTGGAGTAGGACGGTTCGTAACTCCAATCAATTGAGTCGGCGTAGCTCGGGTAGTACGGTTCATACGACCAGTCGATTGAATCCGCGTAGTTGGAATAAGACGGCTCATAGGACCAATCTATGGAATCAGCGTAGCTCCCACAATCCCAGCACGCCTCCTCAAAGTATGCGTACGCATCCGACGGCACAACTCCACCGCCAAACGAGAACCCAATGATGAGAATGGTGAAAAACACCATTCCGGCACGACCAACCTGCTTATTAAATGCATTCATAATTTATTTTTCTCTAACTAAACTTAAAAAGGGCTTATATTCAGCCACTTTTCTAACTTATATGTGTCCATTATATCACTTTGAAAATTAAAGTCAATACCCTTCATGAGAACGAATTAGGGCGCGGCAAGTTAATGCCGCGCCCTCTTTTCTATCGATTTATGCTATTTCCTTACTTAACCCCTGACTGATTGAGCAATTTCACTTCGAGAAGCTCTTTCTTTGGAGCTTCTTCCGGCGGCGAGCTCTTCGGAACTTCCAGTTGTGAGCTGGGTTCATTTTTCTGCTTTTTCGGATACACGCCGCCGGTGAGGTAGATGGTCTCCTTGCAGACGGGTCCGTTCCTTAGGTGCCTGATGATGTCTTCTTTCTCAAAGACAACACCGTACTCCCCTTTCTTGCCAGCACAAATCTTGAGCGTGCCGCCGTCGCGGAGAAGCTTTTCGAACCAGGATCGCCCGAAGCCCTTCTTCCATTCACCGCTGTAGGTGCGTGCTATCGGGTCGCGATAGTACGAACCATCAGGACGTTTGAAGTGGAAGGTAACCTTCGAGGGACCGTTGACGTGCCCACGGACACATATGAAATCGTCCGTAGGAACTGTCTTCAAGTGCTTGGCGCAGTTGTGCTTTTCGAAGTCTGGACAGTCGCTCTCCTCAGCCGCAGCGGGTGCCGCAAACATGAGAAGCGTGCCCAATGTAATCAAGACTAGCCTCATCATCGTTTTCCTCCGATTTCTAAGTATGAGGTGAACAAAACAATAAGGGGCTGGAGTGCGCAAGCGCTCCCCAGCCCCACTCTTTTTTCGCCCTGCCGTCTCTACCGTCGACCGCATATGCGGTTGACGGTACCGATCTGACCGGGCCGACTCGGGTCGGTAATCTGCTCCTGGTACACATGCCCCGGAGGCTTGCCCTTGCACCGCGGATCGACGTCCCTGTCGGGCGCATACCGCTGCACCTCGGCGGGATTCGTCATGGAGAAGATACACTTCCCCAACTGCTCGACGAAGACCGAGCCGGGCTCTTTGCACACGGGCGATGGTGGCGCTTGCCGCCCATCACCCGACGCGTCGGGTGATGTCCCAGCTCTTGAGGGAGGCGGAGGACCGTCATACCGATCGCCATCGCCGAAGGTGATGGGCGAACGGATATTTATTCCGTTACCGCTGAGCTGGCTGCCAATGAAGGCTAGCAGCGCGATCGCGGCAAGGACGCCGAGAGTAACCTGTAACCATTTAGGCATTGTCTTCTCCATTGCTTGCGCCGCCGGAGCGGCTGGTTGACTTGGTGCCGCGCCAGCAGTTGCCTGCTGATGCGGTGCCGATGGAGTTGCCGGAGGCGAACCGCCGGACAAATTCCCCATTGGCATGGGGTTAGCGTCTGTCGAGGCCATTTGGCCCCTCCTTTCCTTTCCAAATATCTTTCGCCTGGGGGCTTCTTTTCAGGAGCCTCAGGTCTATTTTGAATTATATACCATCAATTCATATTTGTCAACATCTCTGGGCCTGAATTCAACTTCGAAGTGCAACACTCCATGCTTGTAATGGCGTCTTAAAAC
>CAYWZA010000039.1:0-3723 GCA_964462785.1 uncultured Candidatus Saccharibacteria bacterium
ATTTCATGCACTTTGATTATCTCAAAGTGTTGCACTTACTTGTTGAACTAGCTCTGAAAATAAGGATTTTTTGGGTGAACACAGAGACACGGATGTACTCGGATCAGTGGAAATACTAAAACCCCCGTCCAATGATCTGGTGGGGGTTTTACATTAGCGTGGCAGACCGTTCCACACGAGGCGCATTATGCTGAATACAAAGACTGTCATGATACCGCTCAGCAGTGCCACGAGAGGACTCCCGTATGTATGCATTGCATACAGCACGATGCCCGTAAGTGTGACAAATTCTATGCCGCTGCCTATGATCGCGAGGGCACTGTGTGACCGCTCGTGTTTGGCAGCCTTCTGCAAGATAAAGATGCCGAATAAGAAAAATAGACCCAGCATGGAGATCAAAGAAAAGAGCACTGGCGCGCCAGACTCAATGCGTAGTAGCGCATGCGCGAACTCGTCCATAGTACGCTCCCTATCTGTTCTGCATCTACGGTACGCTTTTTACAAACAGACGCAAGTAATCAAGGAACGCACTACGAGAACAGTGGTACGGTAATATATGAGCCGGAAAGTGATACGGGCGGGCGGGCGCCGTTCGATATGTGGATAGCATTGTTGGTGCAATCGATGACAAAGCTTTGGTAGGTGCCCCAGTTGGTGGGCGAACGCCCGCTAAAGATGTGCACAAGACCGTTGTCGGTGTTCTTAAGGAGCGCAATAGCGTCTTCAGTGGTATGAGTTTTTGCATGTGCTGCCGCAATTCTTTCAAGTAGTATCAACCGGTCGCTGCTTTCCTCGGCATGTTTGAAATGCAGTTTTTTAAGCAGCTTGCTGCGGAAGTGTGTGGTGCAGGCAGCGAATACTTGCCGCGGATGTTCGGATAAACGCTCGGGATGCACTTCAAGCACACAGGTCTGTCGCTCGTTTTTTGATGCGAGCAGCAGATTGAGCGGGCGGAATGGACGATCATGCTTGATGATCTCACTACCGCGCTCAAGCGTATCCGCTTGCTCAAGCACGATGCGCATGAGGAGTGGCGTTGCCAAGCTGTCTTTGATCCACGGCTCCGGCACACCGCCTATCTGATGCGACGCAATAGCAATGCCGCGCGCGTTGATACCGCTGATTGCGCCGATTGAAAACGGCGGACCGACATGCGTGAACGTGTGTGTGTTTGGCAATGCGTGTTCGACGACGAGCGCTGGAGCATGGCGCAGCGCCATACGGGTGAATGCAGGGAATAGATCCGTGTTGCGCGCAATGAGGACAGGATCAGTTTCCGTCCATGCGACGGTAGAGCAGTGGTAGCCATACTTTGGCAGCACATCGAATACAAAATTGATGAAAAATAAGTGCGCGTAGGCAATGCCGGATCCGTCCGCATAGCCGCGCAGCTCATCGAGATACTCGGCGGGGATGCGAATGTCGCTAAAATGTTTGCGGACGATGCGGTTGAGGAATGAAATTGCTATGCGCACGAGGTAGCGCTTTAAAATGCGCACACTGGGATGATCAGCTTCGGCAAGGAGGCGCCCATATGCAAAACCCGCTTCATAGCGGGTGCCTTCGCGAAGTGTCATACGCCACATGCCATCATGCAGGGTGAGCTCGGAATTGCCGTATCGCCATACCATATGACCATGGTATCATCGCGCTATGAGCAAGAAAGTCGAACCCCACAAAGCCCTCTATCGCGCGTATCGCCCGCAAAGCTTTGCTGAAGTGCGTGGGCAGGATCACGTGATCGATGTGCTCAAGGCAGCAATCAAAAACGAGAGCATCACCCATGCATATCTCTTTGCTGGCACACGGGGGACGGGGAAGACATCGGTGGCGCGTATCTTTGCGCGGGAGCTCGGCATCACTGATCGCGATCTCTTTGAAATAGACGCCGCATCGAATCGCGGTATCGATGACGTGCGCGAGTTGCGCGACGGCGTACACACGCTTCCATTTGAATCGCCCTACAAACTCTATCTTATTGATGAAGCACACATGCTCACCAAGGAGGCGTGGAACGCGCTGTTGAAGACGCTTGAAGAGCCGCCATCGCATGCACTCTTTATCCTTGCGACCACGGAGGCGCACAAAGTGCCCGATACGATTCGCTCGCGCTGTGATGCGTATTTTTTCAAACAACCATCGCGCGTGCTCATTGCGGAAGTCATTACTGATGTCGCAAAGAAAGAGGGCAACAAGCTCGAATCGGGCGCAGCCGATCTTATCGCCACGCTTGCCGAAGGATCATTTCGTGATGCGCTCGGCATTTTGCAAAAAGTACTCACCATTTCGAAAGACAAAAAAATAGATGTGGAGGAAGTGGAGCGGGTCGCTGCGGCTCCGTCGGGGAAGATCGTCTTTGCGCTTGCTGAGGCGCTCGTGCACGGGAAGCGCGCGGACGCGCTCTCGCGAGTGTGCGAGGCTGTGGACCAAGACATCGACGCACGGCTTCTGATGAAGCTTCTCATGCAACGCGTCCGCGCGCTCCTCTTGATGCGCATGGCGCCTGAGGCTGCCGAACTCATGAAAAACGAATTCACCGATGATGAATTCGCTGCGCTACAAAAGCTCGTCAAAGACCCCGCATCGCACATCACCACCAAGATGCTCCGCGCGCTCCTCGAAGCGTACGAGATCAGCGCCTACGCCGCCCTCCCGCATCTCCCCCTCGAGCTGGCAATAATTGATATAACGGAAGTAAAGCCGGCATAGCAAAATTTCCAGAAAAATGGCACAATATCCGCATTGGTGGATCGTCTAACGGTAGGACAGGAGCCTTTGAAGCTCTCAATCTTGGTTCGATTCCAAGTCCACCAGCTGTCTAGTCAAACACGCGAATTTCGCGACCTTCTGGAACGGTTTTTTGGCTTGAATGCTAAGTTTTTTATCCTTCAAAAAAAGGTTCGATGAGACGGTAGCGAGGAGCATGCGGCGAGCCTCATCGTCGCCGTTCCGGAACCAGGAAATGGCTCTATTGCTAAACAATAAGAGGAGTTGTTCGGGTTCGATTGAATTCTTGCTGTCGGCGGTTTGAAGGCTTTGTTGCAGGCGGCTAAGGCTGCTTTGCAGGACGGTGCGTCTTTCGATAAATTCGGTATCGGCGATAAGTCCGCGGATGCGCAGGTCGGTAAGGGTGGAAATTTGCGAGTTGGTGTCTTGGATGGAGTGTTGGAGTGATTTGCGGACGGCTTCGCGATCACGTTGTCGATCAGAGGCGGAGGCCCCTAGTTTGGATAACGTCCATTGGTGAATGGCGTCGGGAAGAGTAATGCTGGTGAGGAATTCGCTAATTTGCGCTTCGAGGAGTTTGACCTCGATGGAAGGTTGCGTGCATTTCGGTCGGCTGGATTTTGTGCAGTGGTAGTAGAGGTAATGGGTACCGTAGCGGTTGCGCTTATGTTCGGCGGTGATCATGTGGTTGCAGGCGGCGCAACGGATCATGCCGGTATAAGCTAAGGTGTTGCGTTTTGGTCTTGGTTGAGACGGGCGGCCGAGAAGCACTTGCACACGGTCGAACTCTTCGTACGAGACGACGGGTTGATGCTTGCCGGGGTAGAGTTGGCCGCCCCAGAGGATGGAGCCGGCGTAGAATGGGTTCGTGAGCATGTGATAGGTGGTGCTTCGACCGAGGGTTCCACCGCCGATCCTCTTTTTCTTTGGAGTCCGATAGCCTGTACTTCCCCCATTTCTTTGAACACTGAACTTGTGTAGTTAATGATGCCGTTT